>JBKDOZ010000303.1:0-6687 GCA_046342735.1 Synechococcaceae cyanobacterium | reverse complement strand
AAGGGTGGCGCACCAGCCGCATCTCCGTGACCAGATCGGCCCGCTCCAGCAAGGCCGGCGGTGCCCCCCGGCCGGTGAGGGCCACATGGGTGAAGGGGGGGCGGCGGTCCAGCCCGGCCAGCAGGGGCTCGATCTCGAGGTCGCCCAGCTTCAGGGCCACATTCACCTCATCGAGCACCACCAAGCGGAAATCGGCGTCTTCCAGATAGCGGAGCGAGCGATCCCAGGCGGCCTGAACCGTCTGCCGATCCCGCTCCCGGTCCTGGGTTTCCCAGGTGAACCCCTCCCCCAGGGCGTGCCAGTGCAGAGCCTCGCCAAACACCGTCAGGGCCTTCGCCTCGCCGGGCTCCCATCCCCCCTTGATGAACTGCAGCACCGCCACCCGCTCGCCATGGCCCAGGGTGCGCAGGGCCAGGCCGAGGGCAGCGGTGGTTTTTCCCTTGCCATCGCCGGTGAACACGAGCACCAGCCCCTTTTCCTTGTTTCGCTCCCCCACCCGTTGGCGTTGCACCTCCTGGCGGCGCTGCATGCGCAGCCGATAGGCCTCCGCGTCTCGCTCCGGCGCAAGGGAGCCCCCCGGCCCCAACGCCTCGGCCTGTTGGTCGAGGGCATCGGCGGGGGGGGTGGGATCGGGCACGGGGGGCGGCAGCAAGCCAGCCCAATCTGGCGGCGCGGGGACGGATCAGGCGGCCAGGCGGCGGGCCAGGGCGGCATCGACCGCCTGCTGCTGATCGCGGCGGGTGATCCAGTGGTGGTAGGTGCGGGTATGGATCGCCACCGAGTGGCCCATCATCCGGGCCGCCACCGTGTCCGGCAGGCCGATGTGGATGGTGCGCACCGCCCAGGCATGGCGTAGGTCGTAGGGGGTGATCGGCAGGTCGTAGCGGTGAAATTGCTCGGCCACCCGGCGACCGGCCTGGCGCAGGGTGGTACGGCGCAGGTCGGTGCACACGGGCGGCAGGGCGGCGGGGTCGAGGCCGAGGGGCTCCAGGGCGAAGCGATCGACCCATTCCGGCTGGAAAGGCCACACCTGGTGCTCACCGGTTTTGCTGGTGGGCAAGACCCGCAGCACCCGATCGCCACCCGGTGCCAGGGCGGAGAAGTCGCAGAAGAACACCTCGTGGTTGCGCAGCCCGTAGGTAGCCATCAGGCCGTACACCAGGCGCCAGGCGGGGCTGGGAATGCGCTCCACCAGCGCCAGGATCTGGGCGTCGCTGGGCAGGCGCCGGAAGCGGGCCGCATGGAGGCCATAGCCGGCGGCGCGCTCGCTCCAGTCATCGGGCAACGGCAGGCCGTGGTGGCGGGCCAGGGCCGACAGCACCAGGCCACATTGCTGGCGCGAGCGGCTGGCGGGCTCGAAGCTCTCGAGCACGCTCTCCAGCAGCTCGGGGGAGAGGTCGCCGTCGGGGGAGACCTCGGCGGCCAGGCGTTGCAGGCGGCGCAAATAGGGGCGGTAAGCGCCGCTCCAGGTGGAGCGGGCGCCGGCCGGCTGGCGACGCCGGCGCGGATCGGCGCGGAAGGCCCTCTCGAAGGCTGCGAGCCGCTCCGCCAAGGGCCCCACAGGAGCGGGCGCGCTCTCTTCTGTGTCCGCGGAGGTTGGGGCTGTGTCCACGGAGGTTGGGGCCGCCCGTTCAGCGGCACCGCGCCGCTGCCAGTGCTCCCAAGCGAAGCGCCCCGCCACCAGTTGAGCCTGCACCTGGCGCAGCCTCTCCAAGGCCCCCTCCAGCCCTGTCGCGGTGGCCGGCAGGCCCAGGCTGATCCGTTGCACGGGCAGCCCCTGCCCACCGCCGCGGGCCGGCAGGGGCCCGCGCAGGCCAAGGCGGCCACCGCGACGCTCCAGGCGCAGGGCGCACCCCTCCGCCGCCAGGACGCTGTTGCAGCGCGCCAGGCTCTCCTCCGCCAGATCGTCCTGGCCCACCAGCTCCGGCGCGGGGCCGCTGGCTGAGGGATCCGGGCCCGGAACGGGATGGGGCGGCGAAGTCAGGGCCACGGGGCGCTGGAAGCGAGCGGACCCTATCGACGCCACCAGCACGGCGCCAGGGTTGCCCCCCATCCAGACGAGGGAGCACCGCGTTACGCTCCCCACGATGGACCTCGCGAAGGGCATGACCAGAGTCGGCGTGCTGCTGCTGAACCTGGGTGGACCGGAACGCATCCAGGACGTGGGGCCGTTCCTGTACAACCTTTTCGCCGATCCGGAGATCATCCGGCTGCCCACACCGGCCCTGCAGAAGCCGCTGGCCTGGTTGATCAGCACCCTACGCAGCGGCAAATCCCAGGAGGCCTACCGCTCGATCGGCGGCGGTTCCCCCCTGCGGCGCATCACCGAACATCAGGCCCGCGAACTCCAGAGCAGCCTGCGCCAGCGCGGCATCGAAGCCACCACCTATGTGGCGATGCGTTACTGGCATCCCTTCACCGAATCCGCCGTGGCCGACATCAAGGCCGATGGCATCGACGAGGTGGTGGTGCTACCCCTCTACCCCCACTTCTCGATCAGCACCAGCGGCTCGAGTTTCCGCGAACTGCAGCGCCTTCGCCAGGCCGATCCGGAGTTCCGTCGCCTGCCGATCCGCTGCATCCGCAGCTGGTACGACCACCCCGGCTACATCGAAGCCATGGCCGGCCTGATTGCCCGCGAGATCCGGGCCTGCGACGATCCGGCCGCCGCCCACGTGTTCTTCAGCGCCCATGGGGTGCCGAAAAGCTATGTGGAAGAGGCCGGCGATCCCTACCAGCGGGAGATCGAGGCCTGCACGGATCTGATCATGCAGCGCCTGGGCCAGGATCTCGGCCATGGCAACCCCCATACCCTGGCGTACCAGAGCCGGGTGGGGCCGGTGGAGTGGCTCAAGCCCTACACCGAAGACGCCCTGCATGAATTGGGCGAAGCCGGCACCAAGGATCTGGTGGTCGTGCCCATCAGCTTCGTGAGTGAGCACATCGAAACCCTCGAGGAGATCGACATCGAATACCGCGAGCTTGCCGAAGAAGCCGGTGTGCATCACTTCCGGCGGGTGCCGGCGCTGGACACCGACCCCACCTTCATCCGGGGCCTGGCCGATCTGGTGCAGGAGGCCATGGCCGGACCGGAGGTGAACCTCGACCAAGCCGCCGAACTGCCGACCCGCGTGAAGCTCTATCCCCAGGACAAGTGGGCCTGGGGCTGGAACAACAGCTCCGAGATCTGGAACGGCCGACTGGCGATGGTGGGCTTTTCCGCCTTCCTGTTCGAGCTGATCAGTGGCCGCGGTCCCCTGCATGCGATCGGCCTCCTCTGATACCGGGCTGCGGGCCCTGTCCCTGGGGGCACTAGCCCTGGGGGCACTGATCCTGGAGAGCCTGATGGCCCCCTGGCCCCCGGCGTTGGCCACCGGGAACGCGCCGCGCAACACGTGGCTGCGGGGCGTGTTTCCGGTGGCCAGCTTTGCGGGCTACACCAGTCCTTTCGGCATGCGCACCCACCCACTGGGCGGTGACGTGCGACCCCACTACGGCGTCGACATCGCCGGTCCCCTGGGTTCGCCTGTGCGCAGCTGGTGGAACGGCACGGTGAGCGAGGTGAGCCGCGATGGCGGCTGCGGCAACGGACTGACGATCCGCTCCGGCGACTATGAGCACATCTATTGCCACCTGGCCGGCAGCGCCGATGACGGCTGGTACCGCAGCGGCGGGGTGTTGTTGCGCGTGGGGCAGCGGGTGCGGGCGGGCCAGATGATCGGCCACATCGGCATGAGCGGCAGCACCACCGGCCCCCATCTCCACTGGGGCATGCGCTACCGGGGGCAATGGATGGATCCGGCCCGGGTGCTGCGGGCCATGGCGGCCAGCCGGCGCGCAGTGGGAGCGACCCCTTGGAGCCAAGCTGCCGGAGGCAGGGCGCCAGCTTCCCGCAGGCCGCCTAATGTTGGCGTACTGCGCTGACTCGCCACTCGCCGTGACGCTCACGCCCCTGAACCCCGCCGAACAGAACCGCATCGCCAGCGCCCCGGAGGCGCCCGGTGAACCGTCGGTCCCCCAGCGGGTGAGCGGTGGCTACGCCCTGATGGACTCGCTGCGCCGCCATGGCGTGCGCCACATCTTCGGCTACCCCGGCGGCGCGATCCTGCCGATCTACGACGAACTGCATAAGGCTGAGGCGCGCGGCTGGCTGCGCCACATCCTTGTGCGCCACGAGCAGGGCGGCACCCATGCCGCCGACGCCTACGCCCGCGCCACCGGCCGGGTGGGCGTCTGCTTCGGCACCTCCGGACCCGGCGCCACCAACCTGGTGACGGGCATCGCCACCGCCCACATGGATTCGGTGCCGATGGTGGTGATCTCGGGCCAGGTGCCGCGGGCAGCGATCGGCACCGATGCCTTCCAGGAAACCGACATCTTCGGCATCACCCTGCCGATCGTGAAGCATTCGTGGGTGGTGCGCGACCCGCGCGACATTGCCCGCATCGTGGCCGAAGCCTTCCTGATCGCCGCCAGCGGTCGTCCCGGTCCCGTGCTCATCGACATCCCCAAGGATGTGGGCTCCGAGGTGTTCGACTACGAGCCGATGGAGCCGGGCAGCTCCATGCCTGCCGGCTTCCGCCTCCCCCCCCAACCCGATCCGGAGGCGGTGGCCGCCGCCCTGACCCTCGTGCGCCAGGCCCGCCGGCCCCTGCTGTATGTGGGCGGTGGAGCCATCAGCTCCGGAGCCCACGAGCAGGTGCATGCCCTGGCGGAGCGTTTCCAGCTGCCCGTTACCACCACGTTGATGGGGAAGGGGGCGTTCGATGAGCACCATCCCCTCTCCGTGGGCATGCTCGGCATGCACGGCACCGCCTACGCCAATTTCGCGGTCACCGAGTGCGATCTGCTGATCGCCTGCGGCGCCCGCTTCGACGACCGCGTGACCGGCCGCCTGGACAGTTTCGCGCCCCGGGCCCAGGTGATCCACATCGACATCGACGCGGCCGAGGTGGGCAAGAACCGCGTTCCCGAGGTGCCGCTGGTGGCCGATGTCAAAGCGGCCCTCGAAGCGCTTCTGGCCGCCTCCGGCGGCGAGTCCAGTGGGGGCCGCACCGAGGCCTGGCTGCAGCGCATCGACTCCTGGAAGCGCCACTACCCGCTGGTGGTGCCCTCACCCCAGGGGGAAATTGCCCCGCAAGAGGTGGTGGTAGCCCTGCGCGAGATCGCTCCCCACGCCTTCTACACCACCGATGTGGGGCAGCATCAGATGTGGGCCGCCCAGTTCCTGCGCAACGGACCCCGCCGCTGGATCAGCAGCGCCGGCCTCGGCACGATGGGCTTCGGCATGCCCGCCGCCATGGGCGTACAAACCGCCTTCCCCGACCAGAGCGTGATCTGCGTCGCCGGCGACGCCAGCATCCTGATGAACATTCAGGAACTCGGCACCCTGGCCCAGTACAACCTGCCTGTGAAGGTGGTGGTGCTCAACAACGGCTGGCAGGGCATGGTGCGCCAGTGGCAGGAGAGTTTCTACGAGGAGCGCTACTCCGCCTCCGAGATGACCGGCGGTATGCCCGATTTCCGTGCCCTGGCCGAGGCCTTCGGCGTGCGGGGCGTGCGGATCGACGAGCGGGCCACCCTGCACCAGCAGCTGGCCGATGCCCTCGCCCATCCCGGCCCCGCCTTCATCGAGGTGGTGGTGCGGCGCAACGAAAACTGCTACCCGATGGTGCCCCCCGGGGCCAGCAATGCCCAGATGGTCGGGCTGCCCAGCCATCCGGAACTGGCCATCGATACCATCCGCCAGTGCAACGCCTGCGGGGAAACCACCGCCAGCGCCCACCATTTCTGCCCCAGCTGCGGTCACAAACTCTGAGCCCTCTCTCCCGCCGCTCTCCGCGCCCAGCCGCTCGCCCCCAAACCGCCTGCCCCCAAGCGGCCCGCTCTCTGTGGGGTGCGGTTCTGGCCCTGGTGCTGGCGATGGCTCCGCTGCTCACCGGCGGCGCTGTTGTGTTGGGCGCCGGCTCGCCAGCGGCGGCCGCAGAGGTGCTGCAGGTCACCGGGCCCGACCGGTTGCTGATCGGCGATCGCAATCGCAGCTCGGCCGTGCGTCTCGGCTGCCTGGCGGTGGCTCCGGAGGATGCCGGGCCGGCCACGGAGTTGTTGCGCAAGCTTCTGCCGCGCCACCGTCGCGTCAACCTGCGACCCCTGGGGGTACACGATGGCGAATTGCTGGCTCGCCTCACCCCGATCGAGCCCGCTGGCGAAGACCCGGCCGAGGCATTGGTGGCCGCAGGGCTCGCCAGTGCCATCCCTTGCGCCTAGGCTCGCGCCATGGGGTTGCAACGCACCGCCAAGGGCATCGTGCTGGTGCCCAGCCTGCTTTTGGGGGGGGCGTTCCTAGCCGCCGGCACCTGGATCGCCGACGGCCCGGCGGCCGCCAACCGCCCCCTCGCCTTTACCCTCGGCGGCGTGCTGATGGCGGTGGGGGTGCTGGCGCAGTGGCTCCCTGAGTCCCGGCCCGAAGCCCCAGAGAGAGATCCCGCCACCGCCGACAGCTCCTCCGAGAACTAAGACGAGACGGCGACCCTTCGCCCCCGCGTTGCTGCCTACGGATTGCTACGAACGGCCGGACGCCGTCGATCCCGTTCCACAGTCCCCACACAGAGCTGACCGCGTGGACGCCATGGACCCGGTAGCCGCCGATTCCCAAGCCCTGGTGCTGCCCCTGCAGCAGGTGGGCCT
>JBKDOZ010000302.1:0-4532 GCA_046342735.1 Synechococcaceae cyanobacterium | reverse complement strand
GGCAGGCTGAACTCCGCCCACACCGGCGCCGCGAAGCCCAGCAGCAGGAGAACGGCCGTCAGGCAGGCCAGCAGGGAGCGGCTCGGGCGAGGTGGGGACATGGCTTGTGCGGCTCCGGTTCACGGGAAGGCCAGCCTCGCGCATGGCACGCATGAATCCCAGGCCTCCAGCCCCCCCTCCCCCACCGCGGGGGTTCAGGGCAGGTAGGGCGCAGCCAGCCCCCGCTGCAGCAGCTCGGTGCAGAGGCTCGAGGCCCCCTCGCGGTAGCAGTCGGCGAGCATCCGGCCGTACTTCTCCTCCTTGGTGGTGCGCACCAGCACTGGGCCGGGCTGCTGGAACCACTGGACCACAAACGCCTGGCTCTCCTGCCCCTTGGCCTTCTCGATCGGATCCTTGCTGCGCAGCTCCGGGGCATCGATGCCGTAGAGCCGCACGCGCTGGCGGAGGGTGAGCGAGAAGCCCAGGTCCAGGTCGAGGTCCACCGTGTCGCCGTCGACGACCTTGGCCACCGCTTTGAGGCGGTAGACGTAGGGCTCAGGTGTAGCGCTGGGGCTGTTGCCGTTGGTGCTCATCGTCGCTGGGGATCGCTGGGCCGACTCTGGCGCGGCGCCAGGCTGCCCGCTGTCAACGGCGATTGTCTCAGCGACGGCACCCACACCACACCCCCACAAACAGCGAATCACAGCAACACACGCCTGCTTTCTTTCTGTCTACAACCTCTCCAATCACCCGTGAGGCTTAGATGTAAGCGAGGCAGATGATTCTGGCTGTAGGATGGAGCAGCGCCGCCCTTCCACGACGGCAGCGCAATCCACCGCGTCATCGCTTGGTGCGTTTCCCATCCCTTGCCCAGCGGCACAGGCAAGCCGAGTGGATGGACCAGCCCGGCATCGATCCTGACGCCCACAGCCAGGCCCTCCAGGGTCTGCGCAGGATCAACGCCTTCAGCGGAGCTGTTGGTTCCCTGTTCGCTCCCATCCGTTCCCTCGCCCGGGAGCAGGCCAACCAGCCGCTGCGGGTTCTGGATCTGGCCTGCGGCGGTGGGGACAACACCACCGCCCTGGCGGAACGGGCCCGTCGGGAAGGGCTCACCATCCAGGTTGACGGCTGCGACCTCAGCCCGCAGGCGGTGGCCATTGCCACCAGCCGCGCCGACGAGCGGGCCCTTGGCGCCAGGTTCTTCCAGGCTGACGCCCTCAACGATCCCCTCCCCGAGGACTACGACGTGATCCTCTGCAGCCTCTTCCTTCACCATCTCGATGAAGAGCAGGCGGTGGATCTTCTGCAGCGGATGGCCCGTGCCAGTCGCTGCCTGCTGTTGGTCAATGACCTGATCCGCAGTCCCCTGGGCTACGGCTTGGCCTGGGCGGGGTGCCGGCTGCTGAGTCGCTCCCCGATCGTCCACTTCGACGGCCCGATCTCGGTGCAGGGTGCCTTTCAGATGGCGGAAGTGCAGGCGCTGGCGGGCCGAGCCGGCCTTGAGGGGGCGACCGTGCGCCGCAGCTGGCCTGAGCGCTACCTGCTGTGTTGGCGCCGTTCGCCCCAGCCACCATGAAGACTCCAGAGTGGGACGTGATCGTGATCGGGGCCGGACCCGCCGGTGCCCTGGCCGCCCACCAGTTGGCCCGTTGCCAGCTGCGGGTGCTTCTGGTGGAAAAGCGGCCTTTTCCCCGCTGGAAAATCTGCGGCAGCTGCCTCAATGGCGCGGCCCTGCAGGCCCTGGAGACGGCAGGACTGGGCGATCTGCTCGATGGTCTCGGCGCTGTTCCGCTGGAGCGGATCCGCCTCGGTCTGCAGGGGCATCAGCTGGAACTCGCCCTCCCGGCCAGCCGCTCCCTCTCCCGAGGCCGCCTCGACCTGGCCCTGTGCGAGGCCGCCGTTTCTGCCGGCGCAACGGTGCGTTCACCGTGCGAAGCCAGCGTGGCTGGTCTTACTCCCGCCGGCCGGGAGGTGCGGCTGCGTTCCGGAGCCGATCTCCAGAGCACCAGCGCCCGGGTCGTGCTGGTGGCCTCGGGTCTGGGACGTTCCGCTCTGGCTCCGGAGCTGCCGATCCACTCGCGGATCAGCCCCCGGTCGAGGATCGGCGCTGGATGCGAGCTGGCTGGCGGCGTGAGGGGGTACGAGAGGGGCACGATCCACATGGCCATCGGCCGCCATGGCTATGTGGGACTGGTGCGCAACGAAGCGGGGGATCTCAACCTCGCGGCCGCCTTCGATCGCCCCCACCTGATCGCAACTGGTGGACCGGCAGCCTGCGCCGCCGACGTCTTGGCGGATGCCGGCTTTGAACCCCTGCCAGAGATCGCTACGGCCAGCTGGCGGGCGACGCCGGCCCTCACCCGTCGCTGCATCCCCCCTGCGGCCGAACGGGTTTTTCTCCTGGGCGATGCCGCCGGCTACGTCGAACCGTTCACGGGCGAAGGGATGGGCTGGGCCTTGCTGGGGGCACTGGCGGTGGTACCGCTGGTGCTGCAGGGACAACAGGAGTGGGAACAGGGCCTGGAACGCGAATGGGCCCGTTGCCATGCCCGCTTGATCGGATCGCGGCAGCGCTTCTGCCATGGTCTGGCCTTTGCCTTGCGGCGCCCTGCTCTCAGCCGAGCCCTGCTGGTTGCTGCCGGGCGTTGGCCGGCCCTGACCGCTCCCCTGCTCCAGCCATGTCCCTGACAATTCTGGGGTTGGGTACGGCCCTGCCCCCCCATCGCCTGACCCAGGGCGATGCCGCCACGATCGCGGCCCGGGTGGCCCTGCCGGAGGCGGATCCAGCCCCATCCAAGCGCCGGCTGCTCGACACCCTCCACCGTCGCTCCGGGGTTGCGAGGCGCCACATCGTCCTGGAGGACCTCACCGGTGAGAGCGCTGATCAGGAGCGGGGCTTCTTCGGCACCACGAACCCTGGCACCGGGGATCGGATGCGTCGCTATCGCCAGGAGGCCCCACCCCTCGCCCTGCGGGCCGTGCGGGCTGCCCTGGAGCAAGCGCAGGTCCCCCCCGAGCGCATCACCCACCTGATCACGGTCTCCTGCACGGGCTTCCATGCGCCCGGCGTCGATCTGGCCCTGATGGCCGCCCTGCCGCTGCGCCCCAGCGTGGCCCGCACCCACGTGGGGTTCATGGGATGTCACGCCGCCCTCAACGGTCTGCGGGTGGCGGCCGGCTTCACGGGCGCCGATCCCCAGGCCTGCGTGTTGCTCTGCGCCATCGAGCTCTGCAGCCTGCACCTGCAGTACGGCTGGGAGGCAGACAGGATCGTGGCCAATGCCCTGTTTGCGGACGGCGCCGCCGCCCTGGTGGCCTCCAGGCTCGAACCGGAGGCGACGATGGACCCACCCCCGGGTCTGCGGCATTGGATCGCCAGTGGATCCCTCCTGGTGCCCGACAGTGAGGAGGCCATGTCGTGGGCGATTGAGGATCACGGCTTCGTCATGGGCCTGTCCCCCCAGGTCCCCGATCGGATCGGAGCCCACCTCAGGCCCTGGTTGGAAGGCTGGTTGGCGGAGCATCAACTGACGCTCGACTCGATCGGTTGCTGGGCCATTCATCCCGGCGGCCCCCGCATCCTCTCGGCGGTGATGGACACCCTGGCACTGGATCCCGCCCTACTCGAGCCCTCCCGATCAGTACTGAGAGATTGCGGCAACATGTCGTCGCCGACCCTGCTGTTCATCCTGGAGCGCCTGCGTCGCAGTGACGCCCCAGGGCCGTGTCTGGCGATGGCGTTCGGCCCCGGGCTCTGTATCGAGGTGGCGCTGCTGGAGTGAGAAGCGACCCCGCAGCCGGGGCTGTGGTGGGGCCTCCAACCTCGATCTGCCACCGACCTGTCTCGGGATGGCTTGCTGCAACTGGGCAGCCCCCAACCTTGCCGGCGCTTCACGTTCCTTAACGATTCTTGCCATCATTTTGAAAACCCACCTCCACCCATGTCCACGACCGTCCTCCTCGAGCTGTTCGGGGGCTTCGCGGCCGCCTGCTTCGCCCTCTGGTTCGTCGCCATGGGCACCCCCTCCACCAGGTCTGCGCCTCTGGCTGGGCTCACGGCGGTGGCTCCCGCGGTGAAGGCCTATCTGCTGGGCCCCGGCCCCCTGGCGTCCTTCGGCTTGCTGCTGCTGCGGCTGACCATCGGCGCGTTGATGATTCACCACGGCCAGGAGAAGCTCGCCGATCCCCAGCAGTTCGCCAACACCTACGTGGCCTCGCTGCACCTGCCCTTCCCGCTGTTCCTCGCCTACGCCGCCGGCTTCTCGGAGCTGATCGGCAGCTGGCTGGTGATCCTTGGCCTGCTCACCCCCATAGGTGCCCTGGCCCTCAGCGGCACGATGACGGTGGCGGCCTATCAGCACATCTCCACAGCCGGCTTCAACATCTATGTGCTGGAGTTGGTGCTCCTCTATCTCGGCGGCAGCCTCGCCCTGCTGTGCAATGGCCCCGGTCGCTTCTCCTTCGATGCCGGCCTCGTCCCGGCATTGCTGGCTGATCTGAGCCCTGCCGCTGCGTCCGAGCGCTCAGCCCCCTCGCGGGAAGCCGGCCAGCTG
>JBKDOZ010000301.1:0-13442 GCA_046342735.1 Synechococcaceae cyanobacterium | reverse complement strand
TTCGGTTTCGCTGTATTCCACTAGGTACCCCAGCTTGCCGGTGCCGCCATCGACAGCTTCCGCATTGAAGAAGGCGGTCATATCGGCCACCCGCACGGCGCAGGCGGTGCAGCAGCCATTGCGGCAACTGAAGGGCAGGGGATCCCCCTGGCGCTCGAAGCTGCGCAGGATGTACTCCCCTTCCGGGACCTGGTGGCGGATCACTCGACCGGCCTGGCGCCAGTGCACGGTGATCGGGTAGGTGCGCGTCATCGTTCGTGGCACCGGGGCATGGCCATGGACAGGGGAGGCAAGGGAGAGCAGAAGAAGCGGGAAGGGGTTCCTGCTAGATTGATCAAGTCTCCCATTCTGCTGGTGGAGAGAGCGGCCTTCGGGCTAGCTCCCGTGCCATCGGCCGACCCCAGGGAGAGGTGGCCGAGTGGTCGAAGGCGCAGCACTGGAAATGCTGTATAGGGGCAACTCTATCGAGGGTTCGAATCCCTCCCTCTCCGTTTTCTGGCCCTTCGGGGCCTTTTTTGTGACCATCGTTCCCGCCTACCTCCGGCCGGGGGAACCCTGACTCAGCCGAAGCGGCCGCTGACGTAATCGAGGGTGGCCTGCTGTCCGGGTGCGTTGAAGATCTTTTCGGTTTCGCTGTATTCCACCAGGTATCCAAGCTTGCCGGTGCCGCCATCGACAGCTTCCGCATTGAAGAAGGCGGTCATATCGGCCACCCGCACGGCCTGCTGCATGTTGTGGGTGACGATGATGATGGTGTAACTGCGTTTGAGTTCGTGCATCGTCTCCTCGATCTTCAAGGTGGAGATCGGATCGAGGGCGGAGCAGGGTTCATCCATCAGGATCACCTCCGGCTCGGTGGCAATGGCTCGCGCGATGCAGAGGCGCTGCTGTTGGCCGCCGGAGAGCGCAAAGCCGCTTTCCTGGAGCTTGTCCTTGCATTCATCCCACACGGCGGCCTTGCGCAGGGAGCGCTCCACCAGTTCGTCCATATCGCCGCGGAAGCCGTTGATGCGGGCACCGAAGGCGATGTTCTCGTAAATCGTTTTGGGGAACGGATTCGGTTTCTGGAACACCATGCCGATGCGGCGGCGCACCTCCACCGGATCCACCCTGGGTTGGTAGAGGTCTTGACCGTCGAACAACACCCGCCCCTTCAGGCTGCAGCCCGGGATCAGGTCGTTCATGCGGTTGAGGGCACGCAGCACCGTGCTCTTGCCGCAACCGGAGGGGCCGATGAACGCCGTAACTCGTCCGCGGGGAATATCCATGTACACCCCCCGCACGGCCTCAAAACTGCCGTAGGAGATGGTTACATCCTGCAGCGCCATGCAGGTGTCGTCGCGTCGCGTGGGAGCAGCGGCAGCGGCGAGGGGGGAGGCGGTCATGGCGGCGGTGAGCAGGGGGGAGTGGGGGAGGAAAGGATCTTCTGGGGGCATGGGGAGGTAAGCCGTGCCTTTAGGTTCGACCTAGCCTTCCCAGCCAGCGAGCCAGGAGGTTGGCGGCCAGGATCATCAGCACCAGAACAAAGGAGGCGGCCCAGGCCAGGGCGTTTTGGGCTTCGTAGGGCATGATGGCAAAGTTATAAATCAGCACCGACATTGTGGCGATCGGGTTGAAAATCCCTTCCGGCCAGAAAGGGGAGAACAACGCGGTGAAGATGAGAGGAGCTGTCTCGCCAGCCCCCCGTGCGATGGCCAAGACAACGCCAGTGGCGATCGGGGTGAGGGCGGCGGGCAGAACCACCCGCGTGATGGTGACAAAACGGGAGGCGCCGACCCCGTAGGAACCCCAGCGCATTTCCTGCGGGACCAACTTCAGGCCCTCATCGGTTGTCTTGATGATCGTGGGAAGCATCAGCACAGCCAGGGCGATGCCACCGGCCATGGCGCTGTAGCTCTGGCCGAAGAAAATGCGAGTGGCAACAATGAGTCCGTAGATGAATACCCCGCCAACGATGGAGGGCACGCCGGCCAATACGTCGTTGCCAAACCGCACAAAGGGGGCGAACCAGCCTTGGCCGGAATATTCACTGAGATAAATGCCCCCACCCACCCCAACGGGAATCGCGATCAGGGAGGCGATCAGGGTGACCACCACGGTGCCCACGATGGCGTTGCCAATGCCGCCGCCGCTGAAGCCGGGAGCCGGCGGCAGTTGGGTGAGCAGCTGCAGGCTCAGCAGCCGCCCGCCCTGCACGAGCACGTAAAGGAGCACGAGCACCAGAGGCAGCACCGCCAGGGTGGCGAACAGGGCGGCGATGCCGGTGAGGAGACGATTCCAGCGGTTGCGCGCCAGGGCCGGCTCGAAAAACAGCGAATTGCGCTCAAATGGTGCTCTGGGGGCGCTCGACTGGGCTCTGCTGGTGCTCATGGGTTCAGTACCGGAGGCTGAGCTTGCGGACCACCCAACGGGCCATCACATTCACGGAGAAGGTGAGCACCATCAGGATCAGGGCGGCGTACATAAGGGCCGATACCTGGATGCCATCCGCCTCGCCGAACTGGTTGGCAAGGAGGGAGGCAATCGTGTTGCCGGGAGCCAGTAAGGAGGGGGAGAAGTTCAGGGAATTGCCGATGATCATTGTGACGGCCATCGTCTCCCCCATGGCACGTCCCAAGGCGAGCATGATGCCGCCGGTGATCGCTGAGACAGCTGCCGGCAGGATGATGTTGATGATCGCCCCCCAGCGGGTGGTGCCCACGCCGTACGCCCCCTGCCGCAGCTCCACCGGCACCTGGCGGAGGGCATCGCGGGAGATGGCCGTGATGATCGGAAGGATCATCACCACGAGGATGAGCACCGCAGGGGCCATGCCAGGGCCCTGGGGCACGGTGGAGAAGATCGGCATCCAACCAAGGAGGCGGTGCAGGAGCTCCAGGGCCGGGCGGATCATCGGCTCCATCACGAAGATCGCCCAAAGGCCAAGAACCACCGAGGGGATGGCCGCAAGCAACTCCACCATCAGGCCGATGGCCTCACAGAGGCTCGGTGGAATCAAATCTTCGGTGATGAAGATGGCGGTGCCCAGGCCGAGGGGCACGGCGATCAATAGGGCCAACAAGGAACTCACCAACGTGCCGTAGATGGCGGTGAAGGCCCCGTAGCTGTTGCTTACCGGATCCCAGGCGGAGGTGGTGAGGAAGGAGGGGCCGAAGCTTCGGATCGCCTCCTGGGCTCCCTCCAGCACGGTGAGGAAGATGCCCGCCAGCACCACCGCCACCACCCCGGCCAGAAGCAGGGTGAGCCAGCGGAAGCCGTTGTCCACCAGCTTCTCCCCGAAGGGTCGGCGCCGCAGGGTGAACGCGTCCCGGAGGCTGTCGGGGGTCAGCGAGCCAGGGGCCGATCCCGTGGGGCCGCGCCCTGGGGGCCTCTGTGCCTCGTCGGAAGCCTGGCTCGACATGCGGCGGGGGAGAGAGCGGGGGAGCCGATGGGCTGTCCCTTTGCCGCGACTTTAGGAAGCTCCCCGTTGGGCCCGTTTAAGCTCCGTTTAACGGTTGGCCAGGCCCGGTAGCTTGGGGCCACACCCGCCCGGGCCTTTCTCCAGGGCATCAGACCTGCACTTCCTCCATGGGGCGGATCGTCGGCATCGACCTGGGCACCACCAACTCGGTGGTGGCGGTGCTGGAGGGCGGCCGTCCCCAGGTGATCGCCAGTGCCGAGGGGGGTCGCACCACCCCCTCCGTGGTGGGGTTCAGCCGCGAAAAGGAGCTGCTGGTGGGCCAACTGGCCCGCCGCCAACTGGTGCTCAACCCCCGCAACACCTTCGCCAACCTCAAGCGCTTCGTGGGGCGCAGCTGGGACGAGCTCGACGAGGGCAGCCTTGCCGTTCCCTACACGGTGCGTGCCAACGACCAGGGCAACGTGCGCATCGTCTGCCCGGCCACCGAGCGGGAGTATGCCTCCGAGGAGCTGGTGGCCTCGATTCTGCGCAAGCTGGTGGACGATGCGGCCACCTACCTGGGGGAGCCGGTGGAGGCGGCGGTGATCACGGTGCCGGCGTACTTCAACGACGCCCAGCGCCAGGCCACCCGCGACGCTGGCCGGCTGGCCGGTCTGCATGTGGAGCGCATTCTCAATGAGCCCACCGCCGCGGCCCTGGCCTACGGGTTCGATCGCAGCGCCGCCCGTCGCGTGCTCGTGTTCGACCTGGGGGGCGGCACCTTTGATGTCTCGGTGCTGCGCATCGCCAACGGCGTCTTCGATGTCAAGGCCACCAGCGGCGATACCCAGCTGGGCGGCAACGACTGGGACCGCCGCATCGTCGATTGGCTGGCGGATGCCTTCCAGAAGGAGAACGGCCTCGACCTCCGCCGCGATCGCCAGGCCCTGCAGCGGCTGAGCGAAGCGGCGGAGAAGGCCAAACAGGAACTCTCCGGTGTGCGCAGCACCCCGATCTCCCTGCCGTTCATCGCCACCGGCGCCGAGGGGCCCCTTCACATCGAGACCACCCTGGAGCGCGGCACCTTTGAGAGCCTCTGCCCCGACCTGCTCGATCGCCTGCTGCGCCCCGTGCAGCGCGCCCTGCGCGATTCCGGCATGGTGGCCGAGGACATCGACGATGTGGTGCTGGTGGGCGGCTCCACGCGCATGCCGATGGTGCAGGAAATGGTGCGCACCCTTGTGCCGCGGGAACCGTGCCAGTCGGTGAATCCCGATGAGGTGGTGGCGATTGGCGCGGCGGTGCAGGCCGGAATCCTCACGGGCGAGCTGCGCGATCTGATGCTCAACGACGTCACCCCCCTCTCCCTGGGGTTGGAGACGATTGGCGGGGTGATGAAGGTGCTGATCCCCCGCAACACCGCCATCCCCGTGCGCAAAGCCGATGTGTTCAGCACCTCGGAGGCCAACCAGAACTCGGTGGAAATCCACGTATTGCAGGGCGAGCGGCAGATGGGCGCCGATAACAAGTCGCTCGGCCGCTTCCGGCTCTCCGGCATCCCGCCGGCGCCCCGGGGGGTTCCCCAGGTGCAGGTGTCGTTCGACATCGACGCCAACGGCCTGCTTCAGGTTTCGGCCACCGACCGCACCACGGGCCGCCAACAGAGCGTCAGCATCCAGGGGGGCTCGAACCTCAGCGAAGAGGAGATCCAGAAACTGCTGGAGGAGGCGGAGCAGAAGGCCGCGGAGGATCGCCGCAAGCGCTCCGAGATCGATCGGCGCAACCGTGCCCAAACCTTGGTGGCCCAGGCGGAACGGCGCCTGCGCGATGCGACCCTGGAGCTGGGTCCCTATGTGGCGGATCGGCAGCAGCGGGCGGTGGAGCTGGCGCTGCGCGATGTGCAGGATCTGCTGGCGGGCGGCGATAGCGCCGAGCTGGAGCTGGCGGTGAGTCAGTTGCAGGAAGCCCTCTTCGGCCTGAACCGGCGGTTGATGAGCGAGCGCCGGGCCGAGGCCGGCCCCCTCCAGGGCATTCGCAACACCCTCGGGTCGCTCAAAGACGAGCTCTTCGCCGAAGACGACTGGGATGACTGGGACAGCCCGCGGCGGGGCGACTGGGAGGGGGGGCGACGCGGTGATCCCTGGTCGGCCCCCTCGCGCCGCGGCGAAACTTTTCCCTACGGCGGATCATCCCCGGGGCTTTCGCCGTTTGATCGCGCCGGCAACGACCGCTCGGCCTTTGAGCGGGGTGGCTATGGGGCCTCCTCCTACGGACGCCCGGGCTACGGAGATTCTGGCTACGAGCGGCCCGCTACTGAGCCACCGGCGTATGGGCGCGACCCGGTTGGAGCCCCTACCGATCGGCCTGATCGCTATGGCCAGCCCCGCGACGAACGGGACTTTCCCGATCGTGATTCCCTCGACCGCGATTTCTCGCCAGCCCCGGCCCCGGAGCCGCGCCGGCCCCGGCCCAGTGCGATGGAGGATCCCTGGGCGGATGCGGAAGCCCCGTGAGTCGCCCTTCTGCTGCCGCCCCGCCCCTCGACGGCCGGCCGGATTTCTGGGCGGTTCTGGGCCTCGAGCGCGGGGCTGATCCCGAAAGCCTCAAGCGGGCCTTCCGCCAGCAGGCGCGCCGCTGGCATCCGGATCTCAACGGCAATGATCCGGTGGCTGAGGAGCGGTTCAAGCTCGTCAACGAGGCCTATGCGGTGCTCTCCGACCCCCGTCGGCGCCAGGCCTGGGAGGCGGGGATCGACGCAGGCGATGGTGCCAGCTCCGACGACCCCTTCGCCAGCGGCTTCCCCCGCTTCGAGGACTACCTCTCCGCCCTGTTCGGTGCGGTCCCGGAGACGGGCGCCGGCCCCTCGGAGGACGGGCCACCGCCGGCGCCGGAGCCTTCTGAGCGCCCCCGTGCCGACGTGGCGGCCCGGCCCGTCACCCCGCCTCCGGTGCGCGCCGCCGACCCCCTCGAAAGCACGGTGGACCTCACCCCCGAGCAGGCCCTCGCAGGCTCGCAGGTGGAACTCGAGCTCCCCGACGGCACCGTGGTGGAGGTCTGGACCCCCCCCCTGGCCGGAGACGGCTGGCGCCTGCGCCTGGCAGGCGTGGGCCCCGGTGGCGTTGACCACTTCCTGCAGCTGCGCGTGCGCACCGCCGATGGGTTGCGCATCGATGGCCTGCGGGTGCAGTTCCTACTGGAGCTCCCCCCCGCCGACGCTGCCCTGGGTTGCCAGGCGGTGGTCCCCACCCTCGATGGGCCCGTGCGGCTGCGGGTGCCGGCGGGCTCCTCCAGCGGCCGTCTGTTGCGACTCCGGGGCCGGGGTCTGGCGTCCGACGGGCAGCGCGGCGACCAGCTGGTGGAGATCCGCATCGTTGTGGAGGACGATCTCAGCGAGGCAGAGCAGGCCCTCTACCGCCGCCTGCGGGAACTGGCCGAGGAGCGGCACGACGGATGAGACACTGAGCCCCAGACGTTTCCGCCCCGACCGTGAGTTCCCCAACGGTGCACGTGCTGTTGTTCGACGCCGGCAGTGACACCGAAGGGATCCATTCCCTCGAGCTCAACGGCCGCACCGTGGTGCTGCTGTTTGAAGATCCGGACGACGCTGAGCGCTACGCCGGTCTTCTGGAGGCGCAGGACTTCCCCACCCCCACCGTGGAGATCCTGGAGCGTGAAGAGATCGAGCGCTTCTGCGTCGAGGCCGGCTACGAGGCCCGCCACGTGCCGGCTGGCTTCCTGCCCCGCAGCGATGAGGACCGTCTGCTGATCGCCCCACCAGAGCAGAACATGGACGTAAGCCAATGGCGCGAGCAGGCGGAGGAGGCGGAGAACGCCGCCGCCTCTGCCCCCGCCCGCCACGAGGGCACCGAGGTAAGCGACCCGGAACTGGAGGCCTTCCGCCGCCGCCTCGAGGGTCTGCTGTGAGCGCCTCCACCCCTTCCCCCAACCCATTGCCGGCCGGTCGGTCTGCGGCAAGCCGCGGCCACCTGCTCACCGAGCAGGCCAATCCCGCCAGCGAGCAGCTCGACCAGCTCGACACCGCCTCCCTGGTGGCCCTGTTCTGCCGCAACGATCGGGAGCCCCAGCAGGCGGTGGAGGATGCCCGGGAGGCCCTGGCCACAGCCGTGGATGCGATCGCCGCGCGCCTGAGCCGCGGTGGGCGTCTCTTCTATCTCGGTGCCGGCACCTCCGGCCGCCTTGGCGTTCTGGATGCCGCCGAGTGTCCCCCCACGTTCTGCTCGCCGCCGGAGCTGGTGCAGGGGTTGCTGGCCGGAGGCGCCCCCGCCCTGCTGCGCAGTTCCGAGGGCCTCGAAGATCTCGCCGATGCGGGCCGCGCGGATCTGGAGGCTCGGGGCTTCGGCCCCGCCGACGCCCTGGTGGGGATCGCCGCCGGGGGCACCACCCCCTATGTGCTGGGCGCCCTGGAGCACGCCCGTGCCATCGGCGCCCTGGCGATCGCCATGGCCTGCGTTCCCGCCCGCCAGGCGCCGATGCCCTGCGACATCGACATTCGCCTGCTCACCGGCCCGGAGCTGCTCACCGGCTCCACCCGCCTCAAGGCGGGCACCGCCACCAAGATGGCCCTCAACATCCTCTCCACGGGCGTGATGGTGCGCCTGGGCAAGGTCTATGGCAACCGCATGGTGGATGTGGCGGTCACCAACAGCAAGCTCGAGGACCGGGCCCTGCGCATCCTCAGCGATCTCACCGGCATCGACCGGGAGCTGGCGGCCGAGCGCCTCACCGCCGCTGGCGGTTCGGTGAAGCTGGCCCTGCTGATGCAGGCGAGCGGTCTGGAGGCCGCCGCCGCCCGTGAGGCGCTGGCTGCCCATGGACCCGGCCTTCGCGACACCTTGGCGGCCCTGGGCTACGCGCTGGCCCCCGGGTCCTCCCCCTCCCAGGGGCCCCAGTAGGGGGCGGTGAACAGGTCGGTGCGCTGGCGCGTGGGGGCGGGCACCGCGTGGGGTGGCGTCATCAGGGCGTTGCGCAGGGCGCTGTGGGCCCGGCTCGGGGGCCGGACGGCCGCCACCCGCTCCGCCGCCAGGCGCACGATCTGCTGGGCCAGTTCGGCGTTGGCGCGCAGATTATCGATCACCATCTCCACGGTCACCGAATCGTGCTCGCGGTGCCAGCAGTCGTAATCGGTGACCATCGCCAGGGTGGCGTAGGCCATCTCGGCTTCGCGTGCCAGCCGGGCTTCGGTGTGGTTCGTCATGCCGATCACATCACACCCCCAGGAGCGGTAGAGCTCCGATTCGGCGCGGGTGGAGAAGGCCGGGCCCTCCATGCAGAGATAGGTGCCGCCCCGGTGCAGGCGCCGCCCCTGGGGCATCAGGCTTTCGCCCACATCGGCCAGCATGCGGCTGAGCACGGCGCAATACGGATCTGCCGCGGTGACATGCGCCACCGCCCCCTCCCCAAAAAAGCTGAGCGGCCGCTGGTGGGTGCGGTCGATGAATTGATCCGGCACGAGCATGTCGAGCGGCCGCACCTCCTCCTGCAACGAGCCCACCGCCGACACCGAAAGGATCCAGCGCACGCCGAGGGAGCGCAGGGCCCAGAGGTTGGCCCGGTAGGGCACTTCGGTCGGGGTGAAGGTGTGGTGTCGGCCGTGGCGGGCCAGGAAGACCACCTCCAGATTTCCGAGGCGGCCGAGGCGCAGATCGTCGGAGGGAGTGCCGTAGGGGGTGTCCATCCGGATCTCCTCCACCGCCTCCAGGCCCTCCATCGCGTAGAGGCCGCTGCCGCCGAGCACCCCGAGGCGGGCCGTGGTGAGATCGAAGTCGCCGGTGGCGGCAACTGGGCTGGCGGAAGAACCCATCGAGACGGGTGGCGGAGCATCGGGCACCGTTCTACCCCAGGGGCCGCAGCTCGATACAGTCGGTTTTTCTGCCCCACCCGCCCGTGACCAAGGCCCTGATGGAGACCGACGCCGGCACCATCCACCTCGAGCTGTTCGATGCGGATGCCCCGGGCACGGTGGCCAACTTCGTCAAGCTCGCCAACGACGGCTTCTACGACGGCCTCGCTTTCCACCGGGTGATCGATGGCTTCATGGCCCAGGGTGGCTGCCCCAACAGCCGCGAGGGCGCCCGCGGCGTCGCCGGCACCGGCGGCCCCGGCTACACCATCCCCTGCGAGATCAACACCAACAAGCACCAGGCCGGCAGCCTCTCGATGGCCCATGCCGGGCCGAACACCGGCGGCAGTCAGTTTTTCCTGTGCCACGGCGCCCAGCCCCACCTCGATGGCCTGCACACCGTGTTCGGTCACACCGGTGACCTGGATGTGGTGCTCAAGCTCAAGAACGGCAGCCGGATCCAGAAGGTGACGATCGAGGCCTGATCTCCCTTCCCCAGAGGAGAGCCCACGCCTTCTCCCAGAGGAGAGCCCACGCCCTCAGCGCCAGACCACAAAGGCGCCGGGGGCGAGGCTCAACCGCGGACAGGTGGTGGCGGTGGCCCCCAGCTCCGCCATGGGCCGGATCTCCGGCTCCAGATCGATGCTCGGGTGCTCCACCCGCCGGCCGTCCGGCGCCAGCAGCAGGCTCACGCCCACCGCGCCGGGCCAGGCGGCGATCCGTTGCAGCACGGCCGCCAGATCCGCCGGGCGCAGGGGCCGCCCCTCCGGCGCCCCCACCAGCACCGCCAGCTGCGGTTGGGCCAGCAACGCCAGCAGACGGGGATGGTCCTCGCGCTCCATCGCCAGGCCCTGCTCCCGCCCCCACAGCCGCAGCGCCTCCTGCCGCTCCGCCAGGGCCGCCCCATCGCCCTCGCCCTGCCAACCCAGCACCGCGGTGGGGCCACACCAGGGCCCGTCGTCGCCGCCCGCCGCCGCGCTGTCCTCCATCAGGTGCCCGAGCTTGGTGCGCTTGGCCTGCAGAGAGGCGGCGTTGTGATCACCCGCATCCATCACCAGCGGCACCCGGTCGACCACCTCCAGCCCGTAGCCCCCCAGGCCGGCGATCTTGCGGGGGTTGTTCGTGATCAGCCGCAGCCGCCGCACCCCCAGATCGCTGAGGATCTGGGCCCCCACGCCGTAGTTGCGCAGATCCGCCGGGAACCCGAGCCGTTCGTTGGCCTCCACTGTGTCGAGACCGCCGTCCTGCAGGCTGTAGGCCCGCAATTTGTTGATCAGGCCGATGCCGCGCCCCTCCTGGCGCAGGTACACCACCACCCCCTCGCCCGCCTTCTCGATCAGCCCCAGGGCCGCCTCCAGCTGGGGCCGGCAGTCGCAGCGCAGGGATCCGAAGGCATCGCCGGTGAGGCACTCGGAGTGCACCCGCACCAGCACCGGCCCGCTGGCCTGCTCCGGTTTCCCCTTGACGATCGCCACATGCTCGCTGCCATCGAGCTCGTTGCGGTAGCCGATCGCCCGGAAGCGCCCGAAGGCGCTCGGCAGGCTCGCTTCCGCCTGGCGCCGCACGAATCGCTCGGTGTCCAGGCGATAGCTGATCAGATCAGCGATCGAGATCAGCCGTAGGCCGTGGCGGTGCGCGTAGTCGACCAGCTGGGGCAGCCGGGCCATCGAGCCATCGCGGTTCTGGATCTCGCAGATCACCCCGGCCGGGTAGAGCCCCGCCAATCGCGCCAGATCCACCGCCGCCTCCGTGTGGCCCGCCCGTTTGAGCACGCCGCCGGCCCGGGCCCGCAGGGGGAACACATGGCCCGGGCGGCGCAGGTCGGCCGGACGGGTGCCCGGGTGGATCGCCACTTGAATGGTGCGGGCCCGGTCCTCGGCGGAGATGCCCGAGCCCACGCCGTTTTCCGGACCGGCGTCGATGCTGACGGTGAAGGCCGTCTGGTTGCTGTCGGTGTTGCGATCCACCATCAGCGGCAGATCCAGGGCATCCAACCGCTCCCCCTCCATCGCCAGACAGATCAGGCCGCGCGCCTCGGTGGCCATGAAGTTGATCTGCTGCGGTGTGGCGAACTGAGCCGCGCAGATCACATCGCCTTCGTTCTCACGATTTTCATCGTCGACCACCACGATCGACTCGCCGTTGCGGATCGCCGCCAGCGCATCCGGGATGGTGTCAAACCGGATCGGGTTCGGGCTCGGCGGGGGCAGGGGTGTGGCCATCACGGGGGCAGGGCCCGGATCGCGGTCGGAGCGGGTCAGCAGGGTCGGGGGAGCCGCGGTGTCCTTTATAAAGCCCGGTACGATCCGGCATTCCTTTCAGCGCCATGGCAGCCAGCAGCGTCGCGGTGATCGGTGCCAGTGGCTATGGCGGCCTGCAGACGCTGCGGCTGCTGCAGGGCCACCCCGATCTGGCCGTCACCTTCCTCGGCGGCGAGCGGAGCCGTGGCCGCCGCTGGAGCGAGCTGGTGCCGTTCCTGCCCCTGCCCGGCGATCCGGAGGTGCAGCGGCCCGATCCGGACGCCATTGCCGCCGCCGCCGATCTGGCGGTGTTGAGCCTGCCCAACGGCCTGGCCGCCGGCCTGGTTCCCGCCCTGCTCGCGCGCAACGTACGGGTGGTGGACCTCTCCGCCGACTACCGCTACCAAGACCTGGCCCAGTGGCAGGAGGTGTACGCCCACGAGGCCCGCGAGGTGCCCCGCAGCGACGCCGATCTCTGCCGCAAAGCCGTGTATGGGCTGGTGGAGTGGGAGGAGGAACGGATCCGATCGGCCCAGCTGGTGGCCGCCCCCGGCTGCTTCCCCACCGCCAGCCTGCTCGCCCTGCTCCCCTTCCTCAAGCAGGGGCTGATCGAGTCCGGTGGCATCGTGATCGACGCCAAGACCGGCACCTCCGGCGGCGGGCGCGCCGCCAAGGAGAACCTGTTGCTGGCCGAAGCCTCGGAGGCGGTGGCCCCCTACGGCGTGGTGGGTCACCGCCACACCAGTGAGATCGAGCAGCTGGCCTCGCGGGTGGCTGGCCAGCCGATCCGCCTGCATTTCACCCCAAACCTGATGCCGATGGTGCGCGGACTGTTGGCCACCGGGTATGCGCGGCTGCGGGATCCGGGTCTCACCGCCGAGGATTGCACCACCCTGCTGCAGGCCGCCTACCGCCAGAGCCCCTGCGTGGACGTGTTGCCCGTCGGCACCTATCCCTCCACGAAATGGGTGCGGCAGACCAACCGTTGCCTGCTTTCGGTGCAGGTGGATCAACGCACGGGCCAGTTGATCGTCATGAGCGCGATCGACAACCTCGTCAAGGGCCAGGCGGGCCAGGGGGTGCAGTGCCTCAACCTGATGGCCGGCCTGGAGGCGGGCGCCGGCCTCCCCCTGCTGCCCTTCTACCCCTGAACCGGGGGCTGCGGCAGCGGGCCGGCGGCGCGGAGCCGCTCCGCCGCCAACCGCACCGCCAGCGGCAGGATGCGGTGCTCCTGCACCCGGATGCGGTCGTGGAGGCGGCTGCGGTCGTCGTCGGGCAGCACCGGCACCGCGGCTTGCACCAGGATCGGCCCCGCATCCACCTCCGGCACCACCAGGTGGGCCGTGCAGCCCGCCAGGGTCACCCCCGCCGCCAGGGCCTCGCCGATCCCGTCGCGGCCCTTGAAGCTGGGCAGCAAGGAGGGGTGCAGGTTCAGCAGCCTCTGGGGGAAGGCGTCGATCAGCCGTGGCGTGACGATCCGCATCCAGCCCGCCATGACCACCAGATCGGCGCCCACCGCCCGGAAGGCGGCGACCAAGGCGTCATCGAGCGCCTCCCGGCTGGGCTGCTGGCGGTGGTCGAGCAGCTGGCAGGGGACCCCCAGCCGCTCGGCCCGGCGCCGGGCGCCGCACAGGGGTTCGTTCACCACCAGCAGCTCCACCGTGGCCGCCAGGCTGCCGTCACGGCAGGCGCCCACCAGAGCCTCCAGGTTGCTGCCCTCCCCTGAGGCCATCACCCCCAGCCGCAGCGGCTCCGGAGAACGGCTCCCCGGGGCGGCCGCCGGCCATTGAAGGCACACATCGCCATCGATCTGGCCTGGATTGCCGCTAGCTTCTGGCAAAGCGGGCATCGGTTCATGTCCCACCTCTCCATCCTGCCAACGGTCATGCGCGATGCCGACCAGTTGGTGGCGAGCCTCGAAAGCCTCAACCTGCACCCCATCCGGGGCGGCAGCTTGCATGGC
>JBKDOZ010000300.1:0-4867 GCA_046342735.1 Synechococcaceae cyanobacterium | reverse complement strand
CGTCGCACCTCCACCATCAGGCACTCCGTCATCGCCAGGGTGGTGGTGGCCTCGGCGCAGGGGGCCGCCGGGGCGCGGGCCAGAAGCAGGGCGCGCCAGGGCATCGTTCCGGGGCGGCGGCAAAGAAATGGAGGTTCTTTTTATCTAAGCGCGTTTTTTGGCGCGGAAGTGTTTAAGTTGGGAATGGTTTCTTCCTACTTTGCTCCAATGAGGCAAACTCTTCCCCTTTCCTTCGCGGCCATCGGCTTCACGGGCCTTGCTGCGCTGGCAGGAGCCCCTGCGCAGGCCCTCAGCTATGAAACGATTCTTGGCCCTGAAGTTTCCGGTGCCACGGGAACGGGCAGCGCCAAGGTGAAGATCTTCGAAGCCTCCAATCAGATGAAGGTGAACATTGCCTTCTCGGGATTGAGTGGTAACACCACCGTTGCCCATATCCATGGGGCTACGGCCATTGCAGGCACGGGGACGGCGGGCGTGATGACCCCCACCCCGACCTTTCCGGGCTTCCCGGCGGGCGTCAAGAGCGGCAGCTACGAGCAAACCTTTGATCTGCTGTCCACAAGCACCTACCGCGCCGGCTTCATCACCGCCAATGGCGGCACCGCTGTCGGCGCCCGCGATGCCTTCCTCGCGGCGCTCCTTGATGGCAAGGCCTATCTGAACGTCCACTCCCAGACCTTCCCGGGTGGGGAGATCCGCGGATTCTTCGCCCCGTCTCCAGTGCCCGGGCCGCTGCCCCTGCTGGGAGCCGGCGCTGCGCTGGGTTGGAGCCGGCGGCTGCGGCAGCGCCTGGCCTCCTCCTCCCGCTAGGCCTCAGTTCTCCGGCTTGGCGAGCGGCAGCAGGCACTTGTCGGAGTCGCAGCCGGCAGGGCCCGCCTCCTGCAGTTCGCCACTGTCGTGTTGGCGCAGGGCGTCGAAGAAGTCGCCATTGCGGCGCCGGCTGATCACCTCCGCCTGCAGCCGCTGGTAGGTGGCCGCATCGATGGGCTCGAAGGGCAGGCGGGGGAAGGTGGCGTTGGCATCAAAGCGGGCGAGAAGGGCGGCGGAGATATAGCCTTCGCCATTCTCCATCGCCCGATGGATCGCATCCGCCAGGGGCTCAATTTCGTGCTCGCGGAATTCAACCGTGGCCGAGGTGTTATGGGTTGTGTAGTGACGCTGCACCTGCATGTAGAAATCAAATTGAGCCAGGGCCGAGAACTGGCCGATTTCCACCTGGTCGGCGCCGGGTAGGTTGGCCCAGCTCACTTCGGTGGGAATTTCCACCAGCCATTCGGTGCAGCGGGGATCAAAGGGGTCGTCGAGCAGGCGACCGTTTTCGTCCTTGTCGCTCTGGCTGGGCACGATTGCGTAGCCATAATCGAGGCAGGCGAGGGCCACCGGATCGTTCTTGCGGAAGGTGATGCGGCGCAGGAAGCGCTGGGCCTTCGGCGGATGCCAGCCGGGTGAGGCGCCAGTGAGCAGGCTCTTGGTGCCCGCTGGCTGCACGGTGGTGCAACGGTTGGGGCGCCGCAGGCCGTGACGGTCGCAGTATTCACCCACCGCCTGGTGGACGATCTCGCGCCAACGGCTGAGGTAGCGGGCCTCGCCGGCCCGGAAGGCGCGGCCCTCCTCGGAGTCGGGGCGGCCCGCCTCCCACCACTGCAGCCAGGGCGTGCCGAAGGCGTGCACGAAAAAGTCGAACAGGCCGGTGAAGCTCACGCCCACGATCGGATCCCAGTCGCGGCTCTGGCGGTAGCGATCCACCGCGAAGCGATGGTTGAGCAGGCAGGCCACGGAGATGCCGCCCGCCCGGAACGCTTCCTCCTGGGCCAGCTCGTCGTGGGGATCGATCTGGTTGAGGTGGATTTCAGCCAGGTTGCAGTGGAAGTCGGCGCCGAGGATCTCGCCGCAGGGGTTGAGGCCGTAGCGGCCGAGGCGGTGCTCCAGCTCCTCCGCGCCGATGCCGCTGTGGTGCAGCTGCAGCCAGCGGCCCGCCTCCTCGCGGCCCTGGTCGCAGTAGATGCCGACGAACTCATCGCGCAGCTCGGCGGTGGGGAGCAGGTCGGCGTTGGAGCGGGCGATCGCTTCGGGGGCGAACTGGATGGCGCCCTCACCGGAATGGAACTGTTTGGTCACCGCCTCCAGCACCGTGGCGCGGTCGGGGCGGGTGTGGAACACGCGGGTGTGGTTCGCCATCCGCAGCGCGTCGCGCTCCGGATCGATGCGCCAGTTGCCCTGGTCGTCCTGCTGCCAGAGGTTGTCCTTGGCGGTGGAGGCGGCCAGGTCGTCGGCGGCGAACTGGCGCATGCCGGCGCTGCGGCGGATGTTGCCGGCCACGATCGTGACGGCCGCCTCATCGATCAACAGGCAGCACTCCACCGAGGTGAGCTGGCGGCCGTGGGCGCGGTTGAGGATCTGGGCCACGCGGCCGTAGAGATCGCGCAGCTTCACCGGGTTGGCCATGCCGCCGAACCCCTTCAGCGGCTCGCCCACCGGCCGCACATCGGAGAGATCCACCGCCACCTCCACCGGAGCGCTGAAGCGGCCGTCGCTGCAGAGCTCAAGCAGCAGGCGGTAGCTGTCCACCCAGCCGGAGCGGGTGTCGCCCACCTTGATCTCCACCCGGTTGCCCTCCACCCGATGGCTGGTGCGCTGCTGGCGCGAGCCGGCGGGGGTGACGCCGATGTCGCTCGTGATCGTGACCACCGGCTCATTGCGCACCGCCGGTAACCGCTCGATCAGGTGCGGCTCGATGATGGCGCCGGTGCCACAGCCCATCATCGCCAGATCCATCATCAGGGCGAAGGCTTCCCAATCCACCAGGTTGGTGGAAGTGCAGTTGTAAGCGCCGGAGAAGTTTTCGGGGTCGTCGATCCAGGCGGTGCCGCCGATCCACAGCCAGCGGCCGGAGGGGAGGGCCTTCTGCTCGAGCTGCATGCGGCGCAGCAGCGCCACCTCCTCGTCGCTGAGGTGGCCGAGGCGGTTGAGGCCCGCCAGGTTGCGCTCCACCACTTCGGCCCAGCTCTCGCGGCCGTGGTCGCTGCGGCGGGAATAGGTGCGATAGAAGACCGGATGGGCGGCCGGCGCGGTGGGGGGGAAGTCGCCGCGAAGGGCGCCGCCGGCACCCACCGTCCCGGCCCCATCGGCCCCGGCCCGCGGGGTCGCCTCTGGAGCGCTGGCGAGGGCCGTGTCGGGTCGGGAGGGGGTGAGGGTCACGGACGGGGCGACGACAACGTGCCGCGCACCATAAACGCCACCGGTGGGGCCTGCAAGGTGGACAGGCCACCAGCGACAGTGCCCGAAGGCGTTGGCGGGGTGGGGCGTGGGCAAATGCCGATCAGAGGCGGCGATCGCTCGGGAGTCGGGGGGTCAAAAACTGAAAATTGGCTGAGAAATCCGGGCGTCGCGGCGCCCTCCGCGGGCTCCTGGCGGCTTGGCCGCGCCCGCGCTTTGCCTTTTGCGCAACCGCCCCGGCGGTTGTGGCAGCGTGAGCCGCAGCCGCCCGCCCGTGCGCCGCGATGGAGCGCATCCCCGAGCCCGAGCTGATGGACGATCCGGCCCAGGTCCGGGCCTATGCCGCCAGCGATTTCTCGCTCTCCGACCGGGCGATGGTGGCCGATCTGCTGGAGGCCTACGGCCCCGGGCTGGACCCCGGGCTGGGTACCGGGCTGGGTACCGGGCTGGGTCCAGCGATCCTCGACCTGGGCTGCGGACCCGGCAACATCACCTTCCTGCTGGCAGAGGCCCTGGCCGACCTCGACCCCTCGGCCACGGTGCTGGGTGTCGATGGGGCCCCCCGCATGCTGGCGATTGCCGAGGAGCGGCGGCGCCACCATCCGCAGGCGGGCGCGATCGCCTTCCACGCCGAGCGGCTTCCCTGCCCCGCCCTGGCCGGCCGCGGGTTCTCCGCCGTGGTGAGCAACAGCCTGCTGCACCACCTGCATCAGCCGCAGCAGCTGTGGGAGGCGCTGCCCCGCCTGGCCGCCCCCGGGGCGGTGGTGGTGGTGCGGGATCTGCGCCGCCCCCCCGACCCCGCCGGCCTGGCGGCGTTGCTGGAGAGGCACGGCGCCGGCCTCGATCCCCTGGTGCAACGGGATTACGCCCATTCCCTGCGGGCCGCCTTCCGCCCGGAGGAGGTGCGACAGCAGCTGGATCAGGCCGGCCTGGACGGGCTCACGGTCCGTGAGATCGGAGACCAGTACCTGGAGGTGCGCGGTCGGCTGCCTGGCAGGCTGGCCCGATGAGCGCCCCCTCCTCCGAATCGGCGATCCCCGACCTGGCGGAGGCGGTGGCCCGCCGCCGCAATTTCGCCATCATTTCCCACCCCGACGCGGGCAAGACCACCCTCACCGAGAAGCTGCTGCTCTACGGCGGTGCCATCCAGCAGGCCGGGGCGGTGAAGGCCAAGGGGGAGCAGCGCAAGGTCACCTCCGACTGGATGGAGCTCGAGAAGCAACGCGGCATCTCGATCACCTCCACCGTGTTGCAGTTCGATTACGCCGGCAGCACGATCAACCTGCTCGATACCCCCGGCCACCAGGACTTTTCGGAGGACACCTACCGCACCCTCGCCGCCGCCGACAACGCGGTGATGCTCGAAGACGCCGCTAAGGGCCTCGAACCGCAGACCCGCAAGCTCTTTGAGGTCTGCCGCCTGCGGCGGATCCCGATCTTCACCTTCATCAACAAGATGGATCGGCCAGGGCGCGAGCCCCTTGAGCTGCTGGATGAGATCGAGCAGCAGCTGGGCCTGGCCTGCTGGCCGGTGAACTGGCCGATCGGCAGCGGTGACCGTTTCCGCGGCGTGATCGATCGCCGCAGTCGCCAGGTGATCCTGTTTCAGCGGGCCGAGCGGGGTCGCGCCTCCGAGGAGAAGGTGCTGAGC
>JBKDOZ010000299.1:0-8863 GCA_046342735.1 Synechococcaceae cyanobacterium | reverse complement strand
GCCTAATGCTGTCGAGGCACCGAGCACAACTGAAGCATATTTCCAGGTCGTCATGAGCAAAGAAAAACCCCATTCTTACCATACCCTTCGCTTGGGTTTTTGTCAACCCCTATCGGCTGTTTTTGCGTTTTCCTCGATCTGGTGTCCAAGAGGCGACTGCTTCTTGGTCTGAGATAAGGGGGGCCAGCCTCTCCGCGCTGGTGCGAGCCCCTTTTTTGTCGTTGGCTGACTAGGCAGTCGCCGCTGGCTCAATCGCGCTGGCGCCCGGGGTACCCCCGCAGCAGGCCGCTCTCGATCATCAGGCCCACGCCGGCGTTGATCAGGATCAGGCCGAGGGTGCCGTACCAGAACCAGGGGCCACGCTCGGGCTGGAAGGCCTTGCGGATCACCGCCTCGCCGAACACGCACAGGCCGGCCGGCAGCAGCAGCACGCCCAGCTGGGCCTTTACGTACCAGCGGATCTTGGGGACGGCCATCGGCGCCGGTGCAGCAATGGTCAACCTAGGCCGGCGGGCTCAAGCGGCTCCCTAGGCCGGGGCTCCGTCGCAGATCCAGTTCACCAGGGTCTGCACGCCGAAGCCGGTGGCACCGGCGGGATCGCTGCCGCGGGGCTTGTCGCTCCACACGGTGCCGGCGATGTCGATGTGGGCCCAGGCGATCTCGCGCGGCACGAATTCCTGCAGGAACAACGCGGCCGTGATCGAGCCGCCGGGGCGGGGGCCGGTGTTCTTCAGGTCGGCCAGGGTGCTCTTGAGGCCGTCGCGGTAGGAGGCGCGCAGGGGCATGCGCCAGAGGGCCTCGCCGCCGGCGGTGGCGCCGGAGAGCAGGCCGTCGGCCAGCAGGTCGCTGCCGGTCCACAGGCCGGCGATCTCCTCGCCCAGGGCGATCACGCAGGCGCCGGTGAGGGTGGCCAGATCCACGATCGCGTGGGGTTCGAGCTTGCTGGCGTACACGAGCGCATCGGCCAGGGTGAGGCGGCCTTCGGCGTCGGTGTTGTTGATCTCGATCGTGGTGCCGTTGGAGGCGGTGAGGATGTCGCCGGGGTGGATGGCGTTGCCGCTGATCATGTTTTCGCAGCTGGCCACGATCACGTGCACCTCCACCCCCTCGGGCCGGCGCTGGCCGATGGCGCGGGCGGCCCCCAGCACCGCGGCGCTGCCGCCCATGTCGTACTTCATCATCTCGATCTGGGAGCCGGCCGTCTTGAGGTTGTAGCCGCCGGAATCGAAGGTGAGCCCCTTGCCCACCAGCACCACCCGCCGCAGGTTCTCGCCGGCGCCGCGGTAGGTGAGGTGGATGAACTTCGGCGGCAGGTCGGAGCCCTGGGCCACCCCGAGGAAGGCCCCCATGCCGAGGGTTTCGCAGTCGGAGCGCTCGAGCACCTTCAGCTCCATGCCGTATTCGCGGGCGATCTCGGCGGCCACATCGGCGAGGGCCTGGGGGGTGGCCACATTGGGCGGGGCGGCCACCAGCTGGCGGGCGAGCTCCACGCCGCCGCAGATGGCATCAAGGTGGCGCAGCCCCTCGGCCCCCTCCTCGCCCAGCCCCAGCAGCGTCACCTGCTCGGGCAGGCTGCGGGCTTCCGCCTCGCTCTTGAAGCGCTGGTCGGCGTAGAGGCTGAGGCGGGCGGCTTCGGCCATGGCGGCGGCGGCAGCGGCAGCCCCCAGACCCTCCACGGGCATCAGCAGGCCCATGTGCTGGCAGCCCACCTTGGAGGCGATGCGGGTGGCGCTGGCCACCGCGTGGCGCAGGGCGGTGAGGTGAAAGTCGGCCGCCTCCCCCAGGCCCACGATCGCCAGGGTGGAGGGGGTCTGGCCGAGGCGCTCGATGCAGAGGCATTCGCCCGGCTTGGCCTTGAAGCGCCGCAGCTGCAGGTGCTCCTCCAGTTCCGGGCCGAACAGCTCGCCCAGCTGGGCGCGGCCCGGGTGTTCGGCGTCGCGGAACACCCCCACCGCCAGGGTGTCTCCGTGCCAGGCCTCCAGAACGTTGCCGGAATGGGCGAGACAGCGGAATTCCATGCTCCAGGGCCGGCGCGGTGCGGGCCGTGATCGTAGCGATTTGGTCGCGTCCGCTCAGTCGGGATCGGCGGTGAACGGGGTGGTCCAGCGGCCGCGGGTTTCCTTGTTGAAGGGCGGCAGCCAGCGGCGGATCAGGGCCTGCTCCAGGGCGCGGCGGGGGCCGATGGCGGCGGGCACATCCAGCCAGAAGCGGATGCTCAGGCGGGCGTTCAGGCCGGCGGTGGCGAGGGCTTCGCCGTAGGCCGCCAGGTAGCTCTTGCAGTCGTGGTCGCCCTTCCAGCGCCGGTCGGCGCGGCCGGTCTCGCCCACGTAGAGCAGCAGCGGTGGGGCGGGATCGGCGGGGCGGTCGAGTACGAGATAAAGGGCGGCGCCCTGGTGGGGGGCGCTGGGCCACCGCCAGAAGGAGAGGCTCTGGGGGGCCAGGGCGAGGGGATCGAGGGCGTGGGCGGCGGCCTGGGGATCGGCGGGGATGGCGCGGCAATCGTTGGGCTGGGCGGGCCCGAACAACGAGCCTTGGCTGGAAGCCGTGCCCGCGCTGGCGTGGGTCTCGGCGAAGAGGGGCCCCTGGTGGGCGGCCACCCGCTCCTGCCACGCCAGCAGCTGGCGGCGCAGCAGGGGCGGCGGCGGAGGCGGGGCGCTGCCGCCGTCGAGGGAATGGCCGGCGAGGGCGTCGCCGGCGAAGAGGTCACCCTGCCGGCTCATGGCTGGGCGCTCCATCGGCGGGCGCTCATTGCGGTCGGCCGGCGGTGGGCGGCAGGGCGGGCCCCGGCCGCGGCGGATCGAACGACACCCGGCCGATCCATCCCTCCACCAGCGATGGGGGCAGCTGCAGGCGTTGCTGCAACTCGGCCAGGTCGCGGAAGGGGGCGCGGCCGCGCTCGCGCAACAGGCGGCGGCAGCGTTCGGGGGAGAGGGCCAGGCGCCCCTCCAGCTCGACGGCGTCGGCCCGGTTGATGGCCACCGGTGCGGGGGCGGTCGCCGCCGGTTCCCCATACCAGTGGAAGCGCAACAGGGGCAGCCAGCTGCGCAGTTGGGTGTCGCCGAGATCCAGCAGGCGCTGCAGATCCTCGGGGCCACTGAGTTGCACACCGCCGGCCTGGAGGCGCAGCAGCAGGTCGGCCTGGGCGGGGGAGCAGCCGGGGAGACGCAACCAGTCGGCGGCGCCAGCCCGGTTCACATCGAGGCTCCAGCCGAGCTGGGCGGCGCGGCGCACCTCATCGGCATCGCGCAGGCGCAGGCCAGGGTTCTGGGCCAGCCGCAGGGCCAGCAGCTCGGTTTCCACCTGCTCGTCCTCCACCGTCTTCGATCCCGCCTGCTCACCTTCCTGCCGCTCCACCTGCGGAGCCCCTGCCCCTGGGGCGGGGGGATCGGGCGGCAGCTGGCGCGCTGCGATCAGCAGCCGCCGCGCCAACGGATCCAACCAGGGGCGCCTGGCCATCGCGGCCCGCACAGCCGTAGGACGGGGCCGAACTTAGCGGTCCTGCAGCGGCTCGGGCCAGTCCACCAGCCCGAGTTGCAGGCCGCGCACCGCCGCCTGGGTGCGATCGCGACTGCGCAGCTTGAGCAGCAGGTTGCGCAGATGGGTTTTGACGGTGTCGATCGAGATCACCAGGTTGGCGGCGATGTCGGCGTTGCTCTCGCCCCGCACGAGCCGCGCCAGCACGTCGAGTTCGCGGGGGCTGAGGGTGGGCTGGGGGTGGCCGGCCTCCTGGGCCTCCAGGGCGCTGAGCAGGGTGGGCCCGAGGGCGCGGTCGAGGAAGATACCGCCGCCGCAGACGGTGCGGATCGCCTCCAGGCCGACGCCGAGGCCCATGCCCTCCTCCAGCAGGATGCCGTCGCAACCGGCCTCGAAGGCGCGGCGGATGGCCGTGCGCTGCCGCTCCTCGCGCACCATCAGCAGGGAGCGCGGCCCGTCGGAGTGGCGCTTGATGGCCACCACCAGATCCACGCCGCTGCCCTCCTCCAGTTCATCGCTGACGAAGAGAAAATCGGGCGACAGGCGCTGCACCAGGGCCAGCCCCTCCGCCTCGGTGGTGGCGGCGCCGACGATCTGGCCGTTGTTGATGCAGCTGGACACGAGGAAGCTGATCTGGGCGCGGCTGCCCAGGCAGATCACCACACGGGCGTCCCGCAACAGGTCGCCGGTGAGGGCACTGTTCTCCCGCAGCTGGGCGAGCAGGGGGGTGAAGTCCACGGCGCGGTGGGCGGGGAGCCCATTCTGAGGAGAGAGGTCTGGGGATGGGGCGATGCGTGGATCCGCACCTACCGACCGGCGGCGTACTCAGCAGAATCGAAGCCGTTGCGCCCGTTCAGCCTGTTCGCCATGGCCTTCTTCGATTCCGAGATCGTGCAAGAGGAAGCCAAGAGCCTGTTCAGCGACTACCAGCAGCTGATGCAGCTGGGAGGCGAATACGGCAAGTTTGACCGGGAGGGCAAGAAGCTCTACATCGAGCGCATGGAGGCGATCATGGATCGCTACCGCGTGTTCATGAAGCGCTTCGAGTTGTCGGAGGATTTCCAGGCGCGGCTCACGGTCGAGCAGCTGCGCACCCAGCTCGGCCAGTTCGGGATGACGCCGGAGACGATGTTCCAGCAGATGCAGCTGACGCTGGATCGGATGAAGAACCAGCTGGAAGCCGCCAGCTGAAGGGAGAGGGGCCCCGCCGCGGTGGGCTGGCCCTGCCATACGATCCCGGACGGCGGCCGGGGTTGGGCAGTGGGGCAGGAGCAAGCGGTGGGTGCCGGGCTGCCGGCCTGGCTGAGCCGGGGCTTGGCCGATCTGTTCCCCAACGGCGATCCGGCCGAGGCGGATGGGCACCTGGCGGCGCGGCTGACGCAGGCGCAGCGGCAGGGGCGGCCGCTGCGGGTGAAGCTCGGCATCGATCCCACCGGCAGCGACATCCACCTGGGCCATTCGATCCTGTTTCGGCGTCTGCGGGCGTTTCAGGACGCGGGCCACACGGCGGTGCTGATCCTGGGCGATTTCACGGCCCGCATCGGCGATCCCACGGGCAAGAGCGCCACCCGCGTGCAGCTGAGCGCGGCGGAGGTGGAGGCCCATGCGGAAACCTATCTGGTGCAGCTGGGGCTGGGCCAACCGCGCGAGCGGGCGCTGCTGGATTTCGATACGCCGGGCCGGCTGGAGGTGCGCCGCAACAGCGAATGGCTGGCCGGGCTGGATCTGCCAAAGGTGATCGAGCTGCTCGGCACGAGCACGGTGGGCCAGATGCTGGCGAAGGAGGATTTCGCCAATCGCTACGGCAACGGCACGCCAATTTCGCTGCATGAATTCCTCTATCCGCTGCTGCAGGGCTACGACTCGGTGGCGATCGAGGCGGATGTGGAGTTGGGCGGCACCGACCAGAAGTTCAACGTGGCGATGGGCCGCGACCTGCAGCGCCATTTCGGCCAGCGGCCCCAGTTCGGCATGTTGCTGCCGATCCTGCCCGGCCTCGATGGCGTGCAGAAGATGAGCAAGAGCCTAGGCAACACGGTGGGCCTGCAGGAAGACCCGCTGTCGATGTATTCGAAGCTCGAGAAACTGCCCGATGCGGTGGTGGAGGAGTACCTCACCCTGCTCACCGATCTTGAGGACGCCGCCCTGCCCGTCAACCCGCGCGAGCGACAGAAGGCTGTGGCCCTGGAGATCACCCGCCAGCGCCACGGCGAAGCGGCGGCCCTGGCCGCCCAGGCCGATGCGGCCCGCCTGGTGGCCGGCAGCTCCGGCGCCGCCGCCGCCGATGCCGAGGTGCCAGAAGCGTCGTTGGCCGCCGTGACCTTCCCCGCCAAGGCTTTTTACCTGCTGGCCGCCGTGGGCCTGTGCCCCTCCAGCAGCGACGCCCGCCGCCAGATCCAGAACGGCGGCGTGAAACTCGACGGCGAAAAACTGCTCGACCCCAACCAGGAATTCACCTCCGCCGCCGCGCTGGAGGGCAAGGTGCTGCAGCTGGGGCGCAAGACGTTCCGGCGGTTGGTGGGGTGAGCGCACCCAATGCCTGGCGACCCCCTCTCCGCACCTCCTGGCCCAGCCGGGCCAGAATCACAGCCATCCACTTCGCTGGGCCCGCAGCTGGGCTTTGATCGCCAGGGCGTTCTGGAGATCAGCGCCGGTGCCGTCGTGGCCCTGATCGCCCTCTCCAGCAGCAATGGGGCATCGGCTTCATCGCTGCCTCGCTGGCGCTCGTGGTTGTCGATGCTCAACTGGCGACGCGATCCCGATTACGAGAGGCGTATGAACGCGCTCGAGAGCGAGATCGCTCAGATCAAGAGCGAGGCAGAGCAGATCAAGAAAGAAACAGAGCTGATCAAGCAAGAAACCGAGCGGCTGAGGCTGCAGAACGCCAGGGGCAGGCAATGGCTCGCCTCCATCGATGCGCTCTCTTTACCGGACGCTTCCAGCTCGACACTTTGCGTTGTAGGCCTTCGGCGAGATTACCAAAGCAGGAAGCCTTCCCGCCTGCTCACTACTCGTTTGCGGCCTGAATTCCAGCCAGACCAAGTCACCCCGATCAGGGATATACGCAGCAGTCACTAGAAGATCTCCGCACCGACGGCTGAACCCGTATCGATAGAGGAATGGAGGTTTTCTTCTGAGACTTCTGCCAACAGATCTTCGAGGCTAAGCCGAGCAGGGAACGAGGGCGTCACGACAAGCTCGCCATCCTGGGCACTCAAGCTCACCTCAGTGCCTGCGCCGATGCCAACCTCCTCAGCAAGACCACGTGGGATCCGCACCCCAAGGCTGTTTCCCCATTTCTGGACCCGAGTCTGCACAGCAACCAAGCGGCTATACACGGAATATATCCTCCCTGGACTGCAATCGCTTCGCTGCCATCTCTCTAACAATGCATCTGATTGGCAGGCAAAGAGCCTCCGGTGGCGGTGCAGATGACAAAAGGAGCCTGTCCACTCGAGGGGCTTGTCGGGCGGCATCGCTACCGAAAAGATTAATAATCATCGGCCAAGGGTCACCGCACTAAAAAGGAGACTCCGGGAACCCAAACGCATTCCAAAGCCTGTTATATAAAGGCCTAATTGCGGCCTGGAAGCCTGCCGTCAGATCGTCAATTACCATCTCTGGCAGCATTAATGGATCTCGCTTGAGTTGAGGATAATTCATTGAATCTGAAAACAGGCTGCCTGTATAAGCACGACAGCCCCTTCCGCCAACGATGGAAAGAAAGAGATAGATCGGGGGTCTAGCCTCTATTTCTTTCATGCACTCAAGATATTTTGGCAGGTGATTGTTAATCCTCTCCTCAATGGTCTTCAGGGGCGCTAGGCGGTTTCCGCGTTCATCGGAGGTAAACGCGAATTCATCGGCAACTTCGATGCTCCCATTTCTGTATACTTGAACATAGTTTGATAAGGTCCTTTCCCGATTCGCCGCAAAATGTAGCACTCCATCAATGTTTATCTGCCAGTCTATAGAACTTGCTCCGATTGGCCTTATTGATGTGTCATAAAACTTGGATATGTCGAGTTCTTGTTGAGATGTGAATGCAGCTAGTGGAAGAAGATGCAAAACAAGAACTGGGCTCCCTTCATTCATGAGCGGGCCTTCGCCAGCAGCAATTGATGCCAGCCTGCTTATCCTGAAATCTCGTAGTCGAGTGGCCGCTGATGCTCCAAGAAGAAATGCATCACGCAATTCAGAAACATCGAGAGGATACTTCCCTGCTGAATTCCTGGCATAGAACTTATCGCTTCCTTTGTATATTACTCGGTGTGGAGCGAGCCCGGACTTTTCGACCCTTACAATTAGAACGTGCCCACCATTTGGAATCATGATTGCACGTATTTGATATTTAAGCCTTGGCTCAACTCCAGAAATTAGAATACTGTCTAGCCTCCTTATCTCTTCATCAATATTCTCACATGAGAATGCGGGAATCTCGGCTGGCAGTCCCTTGTCTTCTTCTACTCCAATTATTAAGTCGCCACCTACGGTATTCGCGAAAGATGACACATCGTAAAGAAACTCCTTTTTCTCCCCTTCCGAGTTTCCTGGCAAATCCCTTTTATAGTCGATTGCCTTTCCTTCGCGAATCTCGGATCGAATTAAGTCTTCCAAATCGTCATGCGTTACTTCTTCTAGGCGTTTCGGGATCATACTGATGAAAGTGACTCATTGTGAGCATAAGGCAATATAGGTCTTTAGGGCCTGGCCCGCCCAACGCCAAGATCAGAAGTGGGGAGCAGCCCTGGCAAAGAATGAAACCGCCGCCCCCGTCATCTGTATATTGATGTTGGGATTGCCATCAGGACAATTCAATCTTCAACGACCTACCTACTGCCGATGCTGCTCGCCCAAGAGTCGAGAGCGTCACAGACTGGTTCGAAGGATCTAGAAGACGATCTACAACTGGTCTACTCGTATTCATACGGTGGGCAAGCTCTGTCTTTGTAATGTTAGACCTCTTCATTTCTTCAGAGATCTGAAAAGCAATAACTCTTTTGGTGGCCACAGCTTCGGCTTCATCAGCGATTCCTTCTTTGCGGAGGAAGTCGTCAAAATCACCTCCCAAAAGCTTCTCGTCAATCATGGCAACCTCGCAGCTTGGAACGTCGGTCTCTTGCCACCTGAAGATCAGCAGATGGGGTCTTCTCGGATTTTTTCACAAATCCATGGAGCAGAACCATCACGTCTTCTTCAACTGTAAAAATAGTACGAGCAATGCCTCTATCCATTGTTGAACGAACTTCCCACAGGCCAGGTTCGAGCTTTCGAATCAGCGGCATCCCAAGAGGCCAGCCATATTGAGCTGTTTTAATGTCGGACCCAATCGCTTTGCGATCGTCCTTACTCAGATCAAGCAACCACTCTCTCACTGGCTCCCTCCCTG
>JBKDOZ010000298.1:0-3571 GCA_046342735.1 Synechococcaceae cyanobacterium | reverse complement strand
CGGGTCCAAAAAGACACCGCCGCCGGCACGACCAAGTTCATCTGGGACGATCAGAACTACCTGGCCGAGGCGGATGGGTCGAATGTCGTCACGACGGTGTATACCAATGAGCCGGAGAGGTATGGGCGGTTGGTGAGTTCGCGCAGTTCAACCGACTCCCTTTACGAGCACAACGACGCTTTGTTAGGCCGCAGAGCATTGACTTCGGTCACAGCGTCCCAGGTGCAGACGAATACGCTTTCTGCGTTTGGCCAACTGGTGGCGACCACTGGCATCGGCAAACCGAGCGGCGGGTTTTGCGCGGCGGTTGGGTATCAGTTTGACAGTCCGGTTTTGCGGTACTACGTGCGCCGCCGCACCTATGACCAAACGCTGGGGCGATGGACATCGAGCGATCCCCTGCAATTTATGGCGATGCATCCGTATGCATATCATTCGCCGACTGAGACGTGTGATCCAAGTGGCTTTATTCCTTGGCCAATTCCACCAAAAAAGGCACCGGCACTTCCATCTGAGACTCGCACAATTGTTATTGATATCAAATCATTCGTCCCCGACTGGAAAGGCCGACTGTCGAATGATCCGGACAAAGTTGTCAAGCAGTCGCAAGTGCTGAAATCCAGGTTGTTCTTCAAACTTTCAGTTTACGATATCGACACCGAGGAGCAAATCTGCAAGACAAGGGCTTGTGTCTTCTGCAGATACCTTTTGAACGATTGGAATGCAAAGATCGATTTCGTCCACGAATCGGACAATCCGCCATTGCTCGTCGCCGGACGAACCAAGAACTGGTGGAATGCCGATGGTCGCGTTGAAACTAGGAAGGTCCGCATGGGCAGTGATTCTTTGATCGAGATTTCAGAGGAGAATGGAAGTGTTGGATGCGAGTGCAGCACCACACAGTGCAGTCGAGCATTTGTAATTATCGCGATCGCGAGAACTGACAACTTCTCATTGCAGTTTCCACTTGAGAACCTGATTGATTGGGCGAAGAACCACATTCCACCTGTCGGCGCAATTGTCGCTGGCGCCGATCTTGTTGGTGCAATTTCCGGCGACCCGAACTACATTCACGCACCGCGTTTGGCGGTTGATTTGAAGTCCACTCTCGGCGTTGCCGTGGTTCCGTTCCGGGTTTGTGGTCGCATGCCTTTCATTCGCCAAGACCCAACCGGCACTGTGGTTGAAGGAAACGCAGTTGTTGAACAGATGTTTCTTAATAACTTCCGGGCGGTGTACCTGCCTGCGACAATCAGTGCAGACATGACTAATGATAAGATCCCTCGCGGATCAATCTCGAGACTGCAAGAAGATTAGGCCGACATTCGCAACCACTTGCCGTCAGGAATGAAGCAATGAAGAAGTTGACCGGGCTGGCGCGAGGCGTTCCGGTAATGGCCTTGGTGATTTGTGTATTCGCGTGCGGAATTGCGCTTGGCGTGCTGATCACAACCAAAGGGGTGATTCCACCACAGTCAACCGCAGCGGTGCCTCGCTTCGTCGAGTACGATGACTGGACTCCGAAAGTCCATGAGGCTTTCAAGGGTGAATGCGAAGGCCTGCCAGACGAGGCGGAATGGCGGACAAAATGGATTGCGACTCTGCGCGGGTTTGATATTTCGCCGTGTGACACCGAAAGAGTGCTCTCACTCCGCAGTGGCCTTAATGTGTTCGACACTGAGGCGTCAGTGTTTCTGCGGGCAATTGCCAATGAGTATGTAACAAGAGAGCACTGCCAGTTTGCAAATGCGCGAACACTGACTCAACATCGCCGTGCGGCCATCGATTTGTTTCGGAAGGGAGTTGCGATCGACTCATTGGAGTTGCTACCCGACTTGTATCTGACGAAAGTCGACTATTTTCGGCACGGTGCGATTCTGGATCGGGGCAACATGAGTGAACTCGGCCATCTTTTGAATATCCGGCTGATCGCTGCCTATGCGTCCTTTTCTCCAGGTGACTTCAACAGATTCACCGCACTCTGTCCGTCAGCAATTCACATTCTTTTGCAGTTCAATGACGACGCGCAGGGTGAGATCGATTTGACGGCTTTGAAGCTTTGTCCGCGGCTGAAGACCGTGTCAATCTCCACGCCTGGTTGGGTCAAAGCTCCAGCTGAAAATGAGTTCTTTCGGTGGTGGCCGGATTTGGAGTTCTTCGGAGTAATGAGCCAAACGGGAGTGAGGACGTACGTCAGAGACGGCAGGCTTGTGAACGAAGATGCCATTGAGTCGATACGAGGTCATGGTCAATGAGGCGGTTCCGGGACCCAATGGCGCTGCTGCCATTTTTCCAGGTGCTTCCGGATTTCACCCCCAGCGAGGTGGCGAGGAGTCACCTCGGGGGCTACCTCGCGTTTCGCGGCAAACAAATCGACATTCTGTGTAAGATTCTGAGACGGCGCAAAATGCGCAAGGCCGCTTTTGCCCGATTTCCGACAGGTCGGCGCGGACCTTCGGCACCCGATCTGGTCGGTTTTTTCAGAAGTTTCCCCGATTCGTCCAACCAGCGGCGTCGCGGCCCTATCCTGTATCGGGAATCGGCGGCGACAGTTCACAGGCGGCGTCGAGCAACATCACCTCATACAGGTGACGTACAGACTGGAAGACTGGAACTGAAAGTGCCGGAAGTGCGACCGCAGTTTTTCCCACAGCGCCCGCTTGCTGCCGAACTTGGTCCACACCGCCCGGAACAGGGGGCAGGCACACTGGACGATCTGGTCGACCAGAAAGGCCAACATCATCAGCATCGCGAACACCACCGACAGGTTGATGTTCCCGTGGCCGAAGTTGTGTTCGAACTGGTACCCCTGGTTCTTCAGTGTTTTGAAGGTCTCGTTCTCGATCTTCCAGCGACTGCGGCCCCCCCCGCAACCAGGGACGGGGCGTTGTCCCGCGTGATCTTCAGGTTCGTCACCCAACTGAACTGTTTGACCACGCGGTCCGCGGCGTCGTACTCGTGATACTGCAGGAAGTTGACCTCGAGATGTCGATGGCTCTCGTTGAGCATCAACCCGTTCACGAACGTGATGTCATACCTGTTGCCGTCGATGGTCGTCCCCTTGATCGTCGCGATCCGCTTCGCGTCATGCGCCTCGATCACCTGGTCGAACAGAAACTTGTGATCGCCGGGCTTGGCCCCCAGCAGATAGTCCATCCCGAGTGACAGAATTTCCTCGATGTGCGGGCCATTGCTGGCCAGGCCATCCTCGATCACCAGGAACTTCAGATGCGGGTGTTCCGCCCTGATTTTCCGCAGCAAACGCTTCGCGGCGTTCCGCTCGCAGTCGTTCTTGGAGGTGCCGTCCTGCTTCACGATCGGCTCCGGGGCCAGCGGGATCACCTCCCGCAGATTGGGATGCACGATGGCCGCCCCCAGCAGCTGATGGGCGTACGTGACTTCGCCTGTCGCCTTGTTCCTCTTCTCCAGGGATGTCGCCAGCCGGGCGGTCGGGCGGATCGATCCGCTCGGGAACCGGGCGACGACCGTGTACGACGCCGCGAACCAGCGGGTCGGGTCGATCAATCCGGTCGGGGCCCGGGCCACGACGATCTACGACGCCGATGGCCGG
>JBKDOZ010000297.1:0-16255 GCA_046342735.1 Synechococcaceae cyanobacterium | reverse complement strand
CGAGGGCCGTGGCGCTTCTGGCGCTAGGGATTTCGGCGCGAGCTGGAAGCAGGGGCAAGGCCGGGGCCATCGGCCTGGTAGGACGTTGGTCCCCCATCAGGCCACGTCTTGGCGCGGCCGTCAAACGGGGGCGCCGCGGCTATGTCGCGTTGAGACTTGTGCTGCGATCTTTGAGGACAGAGGTTTTTGGGGAATTGTGCTGCTGTGATTTCTTGGCGAGAGCGGATAGGGAGGCCTTGTCAAGGGGAAGAGTCGATTTCCCCGCCAGTGCCAGGGCACGCCCGGTCTGGGGAGCGTTCTCAGGCGCGACATCTGGGGAAAAACCATGGCCAACCTGGGGAAATGTGCCCCGATCTGGGGAAAGCCCCGATGGCTAAGGATTCGTGATCGGTCCAGAAAGATTGTCGATCGCAGCTCGTCGGGTGCGGGATGCCGCCTGCGGCCCCCGGAGCAGCCGTTCGCGGATCCGGTCGCTGAGCTCCTCGCCCGCCAGGGTCAGCAGGGCGTAGGCGGCCACCAGCGCCAGCACCTGATCCCATGCGAAGGCGCTGAGGCTCTGCACCAGTTGGCTGCCCAGACCGGTCGCCCCCATCAACCCCACCACCACCGTCTCCCGCAGCATCACATCGGCCCGATAGGCGCCATAGGCGAGATAGGGCTCGGCCACCGCTGGAAACCGCCCATAGAGCAGGGCAGGCGCTGCGGCCACCCCCGCCGCCCGCAGCCCCTCCTCCCCCTTCCCTGCCCCATCCTCCAGGCCCTCCAGCAACAGCCGCCCCAGGATCCCGAGGTTGTGGAAGGAAAGGGCCAAGGCGGCGGCCACCAGCCCTGGCTGAAGCAGGAACAGCAGCAGCAGCGCCGTCAGCGGCGGCGGCCACAGGCGCCCCAGGGCCCACAGCACCCGCACGGCTCCCCGTCCACCGCGCCAGGGGGCCACCAGCAGCAGCAGCCAGGGGGCCAGCCCCACCGCCAGGCAGGCCGACAGCGCCGTGAGAGACACCGTGCCGGCCACCAGACGCGGCCAGGGCAGCGCCAGGGCCGATCGCCAATCCCCGGAGCCCAGCCCCGGCAGGGGCTGCCAGTGCATCAGGGCGCGCGGGTCCACCTGCAGCAAGGCCCCCAGCACCACCGCCAGCGGCAGCATCGCCAGCACCGCCACCAGCATCTCCCTACCGCGCCGGCCCACGCCACCTCGCCCCAGCCCCAGCCGTGCGGGCATGCACCAGCGCCGCCGCAGGGCCCCCAGCGCCCCTTCCAGGGCCAGCATCACCGCCAGCAGCGCCCAAAGGCCGCTCCAGAGCTCCCGGAATTCCAGCGACTGCAAGCTCAGCCGCAGCTCCGTGCCCAGCCCCCCCAGGCCGAACACCCCCAGCAGGGTGGCGCTGCGCAGGGCGCACTCCAGGCGGTAGCCGCCGTAGCTGAGGATGCCGGGCATCAGCGCCGGCCCCAGGGCGGTGACCAGGGCCGTGGGGGCCGGGGCTCCCCCCGCCCGCAGCGCCTCCAGCGGGCCGGTGGGCAGGGCATCGAGCAGATCCGACACCACCCGCGCCACCAGGGCAGCAAAGGGCAGCGCCAGCGCCAGCACCGCCACCGCCGGCTGGAGCCCCACCAGCTGCAGCAACAGCAGGCCCCAGATCAGTTCATGCACGGCCCGGGGGATCGCCAGCAGCCGGCGGATCAGCAGGGCTGGCGCCTCCTGGCCGGCAAGGGTGCGCCACACGGTGCGCGAGCTCGCCACCCCCAGCGGCAGCCCCACCAGCAGGCAGAGCGACCAGCCCAGCAGGGCGGTGGCCACCGTCACCCCCAGACCCTCGGCCACCGAGCGCAGCACCGTGGGGTCGAGGGAGGGGGTCATGGCGGCCAGGGCGAAGCGGCCGATCAGATCGAGACCGCCCCCATGCACGAGCCCCGGCAGCGCCAGCAGCACCGGCAGCAGGGCCAGTCCGGGCAGCAGCATCCAGGCGGGGCCCGAGATCCTCATGCTTCCTTGCCGGCATACAGGGCCTGCAGGCGCCCCCCATCGAGCGAGGCGGCGGGCAGATCGAAGACCAGACGGCCCTGGCGCAGTCCCACCACCCGATCGAAGCCGGCCAGCAGGTCCGGGCGGTGCAGGGCCAGCAGCAAGCTGCGGGGGGGCGTCGCCAGCCCCAGCAGCAGTGCCAACAGTTCCTGGGCCAGGCGCGGATCCAGGCTGGCCAGCGGTTCATCGGCCAGCACCAGCGTGGGCTCCTGGCGCAGCAGCCGGGCGATGGCCACCCGTTGGCGCTGCCCGCCCGAGAGTCGGGCCACCGGTTGATCCAGCAGGGCCGGGTCGAGCTCCACCCGCCGCAACACCGCCCGACACGCCTCGCTCTCCAGCGGTCGCAGCAGGTTGAGCAGGGTGCGGCCCGGGCCCCAGGCGGCGAGGCGGCCGGCGTTGAGGTTCTGCTGCACACTCAGCTCCTCGATCAAGCGCAGGTCCTGCCAGAGGGTGCCGATGCGCGCCCGCTGCCGTTGCCGCGCCCTGGTGGAGCGTTGGGGGGGAAGTCCCTCCCACAGCACCGTGCCCCGTTCGGGGGCCAGCAGGCCGTTCGCCACCGCCACCAAGGTGCTCTTGCCGGCACCGCTCGGGCCGAGCAGGGCCACCCTTTCCCCCGCCCGCAGGCAGAGACTGAGGTCGGAGAGGCGCGGTCGGTCGCGGCCCCCCACCTGGATCTGCCGCAGCTCCAGCACCGCCGGAGCTGCACCCGGGGCGACGACCATCAGCGGATCATGCCGATCTGCCGGCCCACCTGTTCGATCTGGCTGTAACGCTTCGGATCGCCTTTCACGAAGCGCTGGGCGCCGAACAGGGCGAGGATCCGCTTCTGCTGGGGGTCGCTGCTGCGCCAGGAGAGGATCGCGTTTTGCAGGCGGTTGCTGAAGCCCTTGCCGAAGCGTTGATCGAGGTCGGGCTGGGCCAGCCACTGGTAATCGGGGTAGGGGGGGGTGCGCCATAGGGCGACCACCTTTTGGGGATCCGCCTTGCCTTCGATCAGGCTGGTGGTCCACACCTGTTGGTTCACGGCTCCGGCCTCGTAGGCGCCGCTCTGCACCAGGGCGATGGTGGCGTCGTGGCTGCCGCTGAAGCCCGCGGCGCCGCCGGCGAAATCACGGGGCCGCACCCCCGCCTTGGCCAGGAAAAATTGGGGCATCAGACGGCCGGAGGTGGAGCTCTCCGAGCCGAAGGTGAAGCGCCGCCCCCGCAACGCCGACAGACCCGGCAACGAGGTGATCGGCCGCAGTCCGCTGCGGCGGTTGGCGATGAACACCGAGCGGAAGGCGGCGTCGATGTCCCGCTGGGCGAGCAGTTTGGCCCCGGGGCGCTGCAACCGCGCCTGCACGCCGGTGAGGCCGCCGAACCAGACCAGATCGAGGGTGCCCGTGCGAAAGGCGCTCACGGCCGCCGTGTAGTCGACCACCGGCACGTAGCGCACCGGCACCTTCAGCTGGCGCTCCAGCTCCCGGGCCACCTCGCCGTAGAGGCGGTTGAGCTTTTCGGGTTTTTGGTCGGGGATCGCGCCGATGCGCAGCGTTGCCCCCGTGGCGCCCTGGGCCCCGGCGGGGGCCGGCCGCATCCCCCAGGAAAGGGCCAGGGCGGGCAGGAGCAGGCCAAGTCCCGCGGCGGCGACCCCAGGCAGCAGGGCGCGGCGGCGCAGTGGGCGGTTGGGTCCCGGGCCGGTGGGGGAGGGCGGAATGCCGGAGGGCCGGGAGTGGGCCATGGCGGATGGGTGGGGACGATGCCGTGCTTCCATCGTGCCCGAGAGGCCTTCCGCCCCGGCCATCCCTGTGACTTCGCCCCTATCTGCGCCCCCGTCTGCGCCGCCGTCTGAGCCCCCGTTTGCCCCGGCCCTGACGATTGAGGCGTTCCTGGCGGAAAAGGGGCCGATCCTGGATGTGCGCAGCCCGGGGGAGTACGCCCGCGGCCACATTCCCTCGGCCCGCAACTTGCCCCTGTTCGACGACGACGAGCGGGCTGAGATCGGCACCCTCTACAAACAGCGGGGCCGCCAGGCCGCCGTGCAGCTTGGCCTGGAGCGGGTGGGGCCGCGCCTGGCGGCGTTGGCCGATGCCCTGCGGCAGGCGGCGGCCATCGGTGGCGAAGCGCCGCTGCGCCTGCACTGCTGGCGGGGGGGCATGCGCTCCGGCAGCGTGGCCTGGCTGGCCGGCACCCTCGATCTGCCGGTTGTGATGCTGGCGGGGGGCTACTAGGCCTGGCGGCAGCGGGTGCTGGCGCGCTTTGCCCAGCCCTTGCCCCTGCGGCTGCTGGGGGGCCGCACCGGCAGCGCCAAGACCGAACTGCTCCTCGCCCTGCGGGAGCGGGGGGTGGCGGTGCTCGACCTGGAGGGCCGGGCCCATCACCGCGGCAGCAGCTTCGGGGCGCTGGGTTTGCCCCCCCAACCCAGCACCGAGCATTACGAAAACCTGCTGGCCGCCGACCTTGACGCCCTCGAGGGGGCCCCGGAGATCTGGCTGGAGGCGGAGAGCGTGCAGGTGGGGCGCTGCCGCATCCCGGAAGGGCTCTGGCGGCAGATGCAGGCGGCGCCGCTGTTGGAGGTGCGCCGGCCGCTGGAGGCGCGGGTCGCCCACCTGGTGCGGCTGTATGGCAGCCAGGATCCGGAGGGGCTCGCGGAGGCCACCCGGCGCATCGCCCGCCGCCTGGGGCCCCAGCGCACCGCCGCGGCCCTGGAGGCGATCACCGCAGGCGATTGGGCCGCCGCCTGCCGGCCGATGCTCGACTACTACGACCGCTGCTACGACCACGAATTGGCCGGCCACGCCGAGGTGAGCGCGGTGGATCTGGGGCAGAGCGATCCCGCTGCGGGAGCGGAGCTGCTGCTGGCCCAGGGGCTGGTGCGGCGCTGGCGCTAGCCCCTCAGCCCGGCCCCACCACCTGGCCGATCAGGGCCGCGTCGGGGAACCCCGCCGCCTGCACAGCCGCCAGGGTGGCCGGGGCCTGCGCGGCGGGGAGCGCCGCCATCAGGGGGCCGCAGGTCTGGGGATCGATCAGCAGCTGCTGGCACCAGGCGCTGCCGCCCTCCAGCCGCACCGGCCCCTCCAGCAGGGCCAGGGCCTGGGCGTTCGCCGGCGCCAGGCTGCTCGCCTGCCCCTGCTGCAGCATCGCCGCCGTGCCTGGGTAAGCCGGCAGCGCCTCCGCTTCGAGCCGCACCGCGGTGCCCGCAGCGGAGGCGGCCAGCATCTCTCCCAGGTGCCCCAGCAGGCCAAAGCCCGTGATGTCGGTGCAGGCCCGGCAGCCGTGGGCTGCCAGCAACGCCACCAGCGGCGCCTGGCTTTGCTCCAGCCTCTCCAGCAGCCGATCGAGCCACACGGCCTGGGCCGCGCCGGCCATGGCGGCGGCTAGCAGCACGCCGCTGCCGAGGGGTCGGCTGAGCAGCAGCCGGTCTCCCGGCAGCAGCGGCCCCTTCGGCCACATCCCCTCCGCCGCCACCGTGCCGTGCACCGTCAGCGCCAGGGAGAGGCCGGCCCCGTCGCGGGCTTCGAGGGTGTGGCCCCCGAGCAGGCCCGCCCCCAGGGGATCGAGCACCGAGCGCACGCCCGCGAGCGTTTGCACCAGCAGTTCCTCCTGGAGTGCCGGGCCGATCTGCGGCAGGGTCACCAGGGCTTGGGCGCTTCGCACCGTCGCCCCGCAGGCCCACAGGTCGCTGCAGGCGTGGAGGGTGGTGAGGCGGGCGTTGCGCCAGGGGTCCGCCAGCAGGGCGGGGAAGCCATCGAGGCTCTCCAGCCAGAGATCTCCATCGGCGCCGCGGGCAAGCGGCACCGCGTCCTCGCTCGCGGGGGGAAGGCCCCCTTCGCTCAGCCGCGCCAGGGCGGAGCGCAGGGGGGCCGCCGCCAGCTTGGCGGCGCAGCCCCGGCAGGCGGGAACATCCCCGGCCGCCATCGCGCCCGACTCCGCCAGGCGCTGCACAAAGCGTTGGTCCAGGTGCTCTTTCCAGCGCCAGAGCCAGCGGCTCGGCCCCAGGGCGAAGGGCCCCCAGCTGGCGAGGGCCCTGGGGCCGGCCCCAGCCACGCCGCCGTCCCCGAGCAGCTGCAGGGCCCAGGGTTGGGGGCGCCAGGGGCGCAGGGGACGGCCGGCCAGCCGGCGGGACAGGTTGGCGGCCAGCTGGGGCGCGGCCCGCACCGCCCAGACCCCGGAGGGCGGCCGGACCTGGCCGGCGATCAAGGCGCAGTCGCCGGCGGCGAACAGCCCGGGGTGGCCCAGCACCTCCAGGGTGGCCTCGGTCCGCACCCGGCCGCTGTCGGGTTCCACCGGCAGGCCGGCCTGCGCCAGCCAGTCCGGTGCGCGGCTGCCGGTGCACAGCAGGTCGGCGGGGGCCTCGGCTGCCGCATTGCGCTCGATCGACACCCCGGCAGCGGCCAGCAGAGCCTCGCCGGCCCGCGCCGCGGCGGCGGACCCCAGGGCCAGCCCCTCCCCCCGCAGCAGCAGCCGCACCGGGTGGCAGCGTGCCCGCAGCGCCAGGGCCAGCTCCACCGCCGCGGCACCGCCCCCGCGGATGCGCACCGGCTGGCCTTCCGGCTGGCCTTCCGGCAGGGCCGCGCACCAGGCCAGGAAGGGCTCCAGCGGCTTCACCGCCAGGGCGTCGCCCGCCCCCGCGGGCGTCGTCACCGCCCCCACATCGAGGCTGAGCAGGTCGAAGCGCAGGGGCGGACGACCCGCCAGCTGCAGCTCCCGCCGCAGCGGATCGAGGCCCACGATCTCCGCCTGCACAAAGGTCACATCGGCCCCTTGGCAGAGGCGCCGCAGGTCGATGGCGGCCGCCTCCGGCGGCTGCAGGCCGGCCACCACCGCGGGTACCAGGCCGGAATAGGGGGTGCTGCCGTGGCGGCTGACGAGGGTGATGCGCGTGGCCGCCGGCCGCTGCCGGGGCCGCATCGCCCAACGCTTCAGCACCAGGGCGTGGCTGTGGCCGCCGCCGGCCAGCAGCAGCTCCCGCGTGGCCAGCGGTTGGCGCACCCCTTCCTCTCCCGTGCGCTCAGGGGGTCCAGTCGTCCGGTGGGTCCGCCTTCTCGCTCTCCTTCAGGGAGGGCAAGGTGCGGGTGAGCGCCAGGAGCTCCTGGCGGGCGCGGGCGCGAAAGGCGGCGGCCCCCGCCGGCGGCAGCACCGGCACGTCCTGGGCACCGGCCTTGGCCTCGCCCCGCAGCGGTTTGGCGTTGGGTTGGCCGTCCTGCTTCGCCTGCTCCAGGGCGGCGGCGAAGTCGAAGGAAACGCTGCGGCCCTCGGCGGCGGCCTGGGCCGCCAGCTGCTCCCGCTCCTCCACAAAGGCCCGCGCCCGCAGCGTGTCCGGCAGACCGAGCACGGGCTCAAACCACTGCAGGGCCCGCAACTCCTCCTCCAGCAGGATCACCCAGGCGGCCTCCTCCCCCTCCGGCAGCGCCGCCAGCTGGGGATCGGCGCGCAGGGCCGCCAGGAAATGGGCCAACCAGCGCACGTGTGCCTTCTCCAGCAGGCCCTTCTTCTGGGCCGCCTTGCCGGTGAGTCGCTTGGGCAGGGTCGCCTCGGCGCGGCGCAGGAAGACCCGGTCTTCCCGCTCGAGGTTGATCGCCCCCCAGCGTTGCCGGTATTCCCACAGCTCCTCGTAGCGGCGCACATCCTCCGCTGGCCAGCCGAGCTCCCGCAGTTCTCCGGAGCGACTGCCCTCTTCCTTGCGCATCACCATGTTGTGCCTCGCCTCGGCAGAGTACGAGGCTCAGCCCCCGGCGGCAGCCACCCGGCAGCTCCGGGCGATCACCCCCTCCTCATCGGCGGCCACCACCCGCAGCTGGAAGGGGCCCAACCAGGCGAGCTCGGCCGCCAGCTCCTGCCGCAACAGCAGGTCGTGTTCGCCGATGCCGCCGCTCAGGGCGATCACCTCCACCCCGCCGAGGCAGGCGGCCATGGCGCCGATCTCCTGCCGCAGCCGGTGGCGGAACACGGCGATCGCCAGGGCCGCTCCGCCGTGACCATCCGCTGCGGCCTGCCGCAGGGTTGCCATGTCGCCGCTCAGACCGGAGAGGCCGAGCAGACCGCTCTCGTGGTGGAGGGCGTGGTCGATGGCGTCGGCCCCCAGCCCGTGCCGCAGCTGGTGCAGCAGCAGGCCCGGATCGACGCTGCCGCTGCGGCTGGCCATCACCAACCCCTCCAGCGGCGTGAAGCCCATCGTGGTGGCGAGGCTGCGGCCGTCGAGAACGGCGCAGAGGGAGCAGCCGGCGCCCAGGTGGCAGCTGATCAGCCGCCGGCTGCCCGGGTCGCTGCCCGCCACGCTCTCGGCCACGTGCTGGTGGTTGAGGCCATGGAAGCCGAAGCGCCGCAGGCCGGCCTGCCGCCACGACGCGGGAATGGCGTAGGTGCGGGCCTCCGGCGGCAGGGTGGCGTGGAAGGCGGTGTCGAAGCAGGCCCACTGCGGCAGCTGCGGCGCCCAGCGGCGTACCCCCTCGATCAACTGCAGGGCCGGACCGTTGTGCAGCGGGGCCAGGGGCACAAGCGCCGCCAGCTCAGCGCACACGGCGGCGCTGAGGCGGGTGGGGGCCGTGAACCGCTCACCGCCATGCACCACCCGGTGGCCGGCGAAGGCGAGCTCGTTTGCCACCTCCGCTTCGCCCAGCCAGGGGGCCAGGGCCCCTTGCAACCATGCCTCGAGAATCTCCGCGGCCTCCTCCGGCCGCCAGGACCGCTGCCCCCGCCAGAGCACCGCCCCATCGGCCGCCAGCAGCGCCGCCTTCAGCGAGGAGCTGCCGGCGTTGAGCACCAGCGCGGGGCGTGGGTCCATCAGTTGCCGCCGTCGGCACCGAGGCTCCAGCGCCAGCCGTTCACCTCCGGCGCATCCTCGCCGTGCTCATGCGCATAGGCGCGGTGGGAGAGGATCGCCTCCTTCATCCGTTCCTTGACGTGGGCGGCCCGGGACCCGAGGGAAGGGACGCGGTCGATGACGTCGATGACGAGGTTGAAGCGGTCGATCTGGTTGTTCATCGCCAGCTCCAGGGGCGTATTGATGTTGCCTTTTTCCTTGTAACCACGCACGTGGAAATTGGCGTGATTGGTGCGGCGATAGGTGAGGCGATGGATCAGCCAGGGGTAGCCGTGGAAATTGAAAATCACCGGTCGGTCGGTGGTGAAGAGGCTGTCGAAATCACGATCGTTCAGACCGTGGGGGTGCTCGCCAGGACCGGTGAGGGCAAAGAGTTTCACCACATTGAGCACCCGCAGGCGCAGTTGGGGGATCTCGCGCCGCAGAATGTCCACCGCCGCCAGGGTCTCCTTGGTGGGGATGTCGCCGGCGCAGGCCATCACCACGTCCGGTTCATCGGGTTCGCTGCCGCGGTCGTCATTGCTGGCCCAGCTCCAGAGCCCGATCCCCTTGGCCACGTGCTGGCGCGCCTGCTCCAGCGTGAGGTATTGGAGATGTTTCTGCTTGTCCGAAACGATGATGTTGCACACGTTCGTTTCCAGCAGGGCCTCCTCCGCCACCGCCAACAGGGTGTTGGCATCCGGCGGCAGATACACGCGCACCACCTCGCCGCTCTTGTTCCCGGCCAGGTCGATGAAGCCGGGGTCCTGGTGGGTGAAGCCGTTGTGATCCTGCCGCCAAACCGTGCTGGAGATCAGGCAGTTCCAGGGGGCGATCGGTGCGCGCCAGGTGGCATGGTGGCGGCAGGATTCCAGCCATTTGGCGTGCTGGTTGAACATCGAGGCGATCACGTGGGCGAAGGCCTCGTAGGTGTGGAAGAAGCCGTAGCGGCCGGTGAGCAGATACCCCTCCATCATTCCCACCAAGGTGTGCTCGGAGAGCATCTCCACCACCCGCCCATCGCGGCTCAGCTCGCCCCCGTCGGCGTCCTCCGGCAGCATCTCCTCCATCCACACCTTGCCGGTGACCCCATAGAGGGCCTGCAGGCGGTTGGAGGCGGTCTCGTCGGGGCCGAAGATGCGCAGGCTGTCGGGATTGCGCCCCACGGCATCACGCAACAGCTCCCCCAGCGAGGCGGTGTTTTCCGCTTCCGTGGTTCCCGGGCTCTCCACGGTCACGGCGTAGGCCGACGCATCCCCCAGCCGCAAGGTGCGGCGCAGCTGCCCTCCATTGGCGTGGGGGTTGGAGCCCATCCGCCGCGTCCCCTGGGGGGAGAGGGCCTGGAGCTCGCTCACCAGGCGGCCTTCGGCATCGAAGAGCTCCTCCGGCCGGTAGCGGCGCAGCCAGCCCTCCAGCATCGCCAGTTGGGCCGGATCATGGCGCGCCTCGGGCAGCGGCACCTGGTGGGAGCGCCAGAAGCCCTCCAGCCGATGGCCGTTCAGCTCGGCGGGCCCCGTCCAGCCCTTGGGGGAGCGCAGCACGATCATCGGCCAGGCGGGCCGCCGGGGAATGCCACTGCTGCGGCAATCCGCCTGCACGCTCCGGATCCGCTCGATCGCCTCGTCCATCGCCGCCGCCATGGCCGCGTGCATGGCCATCGGCTCGTGCCCCTCCACGAACAGCGGCTGCCAGCCCAGCCCCACCATCAGGCTCTCCAGCTCCGCCCGGGGGATGCGGGCCAGCAGGGTGGGATTGGCGATCTTGTAGCCGTTGAGGTGCAGCACCGGCAGCACGGCCCCGTCGCGCACCGGATTGAGGAATTTGTTGATGTGCCAGGAGGTGGCGAGGGGTCCGGTTTCGGCCTCCCCATCGCCAACGCAGGCCAGGGCGATCAGATCGGGGTTGTCGAACACCGCGCCGCAGGCGTGGGAGAGCACGTACCCCAGTTCGCCGCCCTCGTGGATCGATCCCGGGGTCTCGGGGGTGCAGTGGGAGCCGATGTGGCCCGGGAATGAGAACTGCTGGAAGAAGCGGCCCAGCCCCTCGATGTCCTGGCTTTTGTCCGGGTAGATCTCGCTGTAGCTGCCGTCGAGGTAGGTGGGCCCCAGCACCCCCGGCGCCCCGTGGCCGGGCCCGGAGAGGTAGATCATGTCCAGGTCATGCCGGCGGATCACCCGGTTGGCGTGGGCCCAGAGGAACGCCTGACCGGGGGAGGAGCCCCAATGGCCCAGCAGGCGGTTCTTGATGTGCTCGGGCCGCAGCGGCTCGCGCAGCAGCGGGTTGGCGCGCAGATAGATCATGCCCACCGCCAGGTAATTGGCGGCGCGCCACCAGGCATCGATCAGCGGCAGGTCCTGGTGCGACTCCACGAGGGATTGGGCGACGGCCTCCCCATGTTGGGCCTGGCAGGAGCTGCTTAGAAGAAGAATTTCACCCCCAGTTCCAGGCCGTTCTGGCCGACCACGTACGCGTTGGCGGGATCCTTGCCGTTGTTGGCCGCCAGGTGGAGGTAGCGCCAGGAGAGGTCCAGCTGGGTGCTGTTGCCCACCGCGTAGCCGATCCCGGCCTGGGCGTTGCCGCTGAAGCTGTCGGCGCCGCTCACCCCGAAGCCGGCCACGTCGCCGCGGGCAAAGAGGCGCAGGCGCGGGGCCACGAACACCATGGCCTGGGCGCCGAGCAGGGGCTGCACCACCGGCGTTCCCCAGGAGCGGGCCACGGAACGGCCGAAGCCGCGGCTACCGCGCAGTTCCGATTCGATCTCCAGGCCCACATCGAGCAGCCGAATGCCGGCGTAGGGGATCACCGTGGTGGTGCCCGGTTCGGCCACGGCGCTTTCGCGGGCCCCTAGCCGGTAGCGCAGGGCGAAGTCGTAGATGCCCTGGTCGGCGTTCAGCTCCGTGCGGAAGGTGCGAGTGATCGGCGTGCCCCGGTTCTGCCGCGCCGCCGCCACCCGGGCGGCGAGCTGGCCGCGCTCACGCTGCACCTCCCCGAGCCGCTCGCGCGCCTGAGGGAGGCGCCCGCGCAGACGCTCCCGGATCCGTTCCCGCCCGGCGGGATCATCCGGCAGCCGCTCGCGCACCGCCCCCACGCCGGCCAGCACCCGCCCGTCACCCAGCCGGATGCGGTCGCGGCTGCGTTCCTTGGCCTGCTCCCCCTGCAGATGCACGTAGCTGATGTCGGTGAGCAGGCCGAAGCGGCCGTGCTCCACGCTGCCCCTCAGGGAGACGGTGCTCTGCAGGGCGTCGAGCACTTGGCCGAGGGTGAGGGTGGATTCGGCCGTGAAGCCCTCGATCGTGGTTCGGTTGGTCGTGCGTAGGGGTAAGAAGCCGTAGAGCTCCAGGGTGCCCGCCCAGGGGGAGGCGGCCTGGTTGGTGCTGCTCTCCGCCTGGGCCAGGGCGGCCCCGGCGCTCTCGGCGTCCGTGTCGGCGGCGCGGTGGAAGCGGGCGCGTTCGGCGGCATCGATCGCCAGCGGGGCCATCGCCGCATCCACGGCCGGCTCGGACGATGGTGCAGGGGCCGCCACGGCCGCGGGCAGGGACACCGCCCAGGCAGCGGCGAGCACGCCGAAGGAGCCAACAGGATGGGGCCTCGCGCCGGCCATGGAATCGGGGCCACAGGTGGGCGGACCCTATCGGACCACCCCAGGATTCACCAGCTGCGGCAGGTAAGGAAAGGGTCAACTCGGCAGCCTGGGCTCTGTTTGAGCCAACCGGCCGAGGCGTCCGTCGAGCAGCCACAGCCCCACCACGGTGGTGAGGGTCACCATCAGCACCAGGGCCGCGAAGGTCACCGGGTCGATCAATCCCGCCGTGAGGGCGGTGGTGGCGAACACCAACCCCGGCAGCCCCCGCGGCATCAGACCGAAAACCACCAGCCAGGGATCAATGCCGGCCTGCCGATCCGCCCGGCGGATTCCGAGGCCGCAGGTGAGCTTGCTCAGCACCGCCAGCACGGTCAACACGGCGGCCAGGCTCCAGGCCTTGGGTTCGATCAGGCTGGCCAGGGGCAGCCGCAGCCCCACCGACAGGAAATAGAGGGGCAGGAACACCTCCGAGAGCAGCGTCAGCACCCGCGACACTTCGCCGTCCACCGGCCGCAGCCGCGCCAGCAGCACCCCGCCCCAGAGGGCTCCCAGCAGGCTGGTGAGCCCGCTGGCCTCCCCCAGCCAGGCGCTGCTGATCAGCAGCATCAGGATCGCCAGGGGGCTCTGCGGTGCCGGTCGGCCGCTGCGGGCCCAGTGATCCACCGCCCAATAGCTCAGGGCCGCGGCCGATCCGGCCAGCAGCAGGCCCGCCAGGCCAAACCCCACCGCCCCCACCCGCCCGCCGCCGAAGGCGGTGGCGAGGGTGAGCAGGCCGATCGCCGGCAGATCATCGAGCACCGAAACCCCCAACAGCAGCCGGCCGGTGGGGCTGCGCAGCGCTGCCCGCTGGGCCAGCACCCGCAGGGTCACGCCGGTGCCCGTGGCGCTCAACACCGCCAGGCACAGCAGGGTGGGGCCGATGGCCAGGCCGAACCAGGCCCGCAGGGGCCAATAGGCCATCAGCGGGGCCAAGCAGCTCAGGGCCACCGTGCGGAGCACGGTTAGGGGGCGGGAATGGATCAGATCGCCCCGCACCTCCAGGCCCACCTGAAAAAAGAGGGTGAGCACCCCCAGCTCCATCAGGCCGCTGAGCGGAGCCACGTGGCGGAAGGGAAGGACCGTGTTGCCGAGCACAAAGCCGATCCCCATCTCCAGCACGATTGCCGGCACCGCCCAGCGCGCCAGGGGGCCCGAGCTCAGCCGTGCCACCACCAGACCCCCCAGCAGGATCAGCAGGGTGGTGAGCAGGGTGGGGGAGGCCATCAGCGCGGGGGGATCAGTTGGGCACCTCCGAGGCCTTGGCCTCCAGGGTCACCAGGCTTTCGGCGGCCTGCACCCGCACCGCATAGGCGAGCTCCGAGCCGACGCCGGAGCCCCGATAACTGCCGCTCACCGCCGCCGCCAGGGCATGGTCGGGTGCCGCCGCCAGGGTGACATGGCCATCGGCGACCGCCAGCCCGAGGCTGGGGTCATAGGCCCGCCAGCCCCCGCCGCTCACGTACACCTCCGCCCAGGCATGCAGCTCGTGTTCGCTGACCTCCTCTGGGTGGTGCATCGAATAGCCGCTCACGAAGCGGGCCGCCAATCCCTGGCTGCGGCAGGCCGCCACGTAGAGCATGGCGGTGTCGCGGCAGGCACCGGTTTTGCCGGCCAGGGTCTGCTCCGCCGTCATCGGCGCGCCATCGAGCCGGCCGATGTGGTGACAGGTATGGGGGATGCGGTCGGCCCTGTGCATCAGAAATCCGGTGGGCGAGCCCTCCACCTCCGCCGCCAGACCATCGGCCCAGTGGCGCACCTCCGGGGCGATCTCCCCCCCCAGGCAAGGGGCTAGGGAGCGGCTCTCCTCCGGCCCGTAGGCCATGGGCAGCCGGCTGGCTTCCGGGCGGGTGATGATCCAATCGAAGGGGTTGGTGCGCAGGGTTTCCACCACCAGTTCGAGCTCGATCATCAGGCTGTCGCGCTGGTGGTCGAACCAGGCCACCTCCACGGCGTTGCCATCGGCCTCCAGCACCGGGCTCAGTCCGGCCGGGGGGGCCTGCAGGCTGAGGCGACGGCGCAGCAGGCGCTGGCTCGCGTCCTGGCGCGGAGTGAGCCGCAGCACCATGGGCTCGAGAAACACCGGTCGCTCGTAGCGGTAGGTGAGCCGATGGCGGATATGGAAGAGCATCGTTAGGGGAGGGATTCGCGCAGGGTGGCTTCGAATTCCTCCTCCATCTCGAAGCTGCGCAGCGGCTCGCCGCCCAGGTCTTCCACGAGGGGGAAGAAGCGCAGCTCAAACCACTCCTGGAACAGCGCGTAATCGCGGGGATGGGGCCAGAGCTGTCGGTCGCGGCACCAGAGATCGAGCTCCGCCTCGAAGATCGCGGGCCAGCGCTCCGCCAGCCGCCGCTGCAGTTCCCCCTCGTCATCCCAGGTGGGAAGCAGATACAGGCTCTGCTCGTCGCCAAGCCCCTCCATGTCCTCTCGGGTCCAGAAGGGACGGCTCCAGTCGAGCATCGGGCGGCGGGGTGCCACCGAGATGGCGCATCGGTTGACCACGGCCATGGCTGTCGCTGCCAGCCGGCAGGCGGGTGATGGAAGGAATCTTCGACCGTAGCCCTAGCCGTCCCAGATTTCCTCAGGGAAATCCCTGAAGCGGAACCCCCAGAAAGGGTCAGTCCATCCGCCCGCGTGGACGATCTCCATGGCCAGGGCCGTGGCCCGTCCCTACGGTGCCGGCATGCACGCCATCGCCCACCCCGGCGGCCCGGCGGCCCGGCGGCCGCTGCGCAGGCTCGTCGGCTTCCTGTTGGGGGGAGCGGCGGCCTGGCTGGCCACCGTCTCCCTGCCGCCGGTGTCGTCCGCCGTGCTCGTCTCGCTGCTGCTGGCGGTCGGGGCGTCCCAGGTGGGGGCGCCCCAGGCCGCTCCCTTCGGCCTCTGGCTGCTGAGCGGTGCGGCGGCCGGCGGCCTGTTCGGCACCGCCACCAGCCTGGCGGGGAAGGCCCAACAGCTGCCCCTGGCCGCCCACGCCTCCGACCGACTGACCACGGTCGCGCTGCTGGCCGTCTCCGGAGTGGTGGTGGGCCACTGCCTGGGCCGAGACGCCGACCATCCCAACCGCCGCCATCCCCGCGAGCTGCTTCGCTCCGCCAGCGCCCTCACCACCGGCCTGTTCGCCTTCATGGTCACGTTGACCTTCCTGCACCAGGGGCTGGAGCCGGCCCGTGCCTTCTCCAGCCGCCTCAGCACCACCCTCCCGATCGCGGTGACCGCAGCGGCGGGGCCCGGCTGGCTGACGCAGCAGCTGCGGCTTCTGCGCCGCCCGCCGCTGCCACCGCCGGGGGCGCAGCGATGAGTGCAGCCATGCTCCCCCTGGAGGAGGTGCTTGCCCCCTTGGCGGCGGCCACCCGCCTGCTGCTGGAAAGCCTCTCCGTGCTGACGGTGCTCTACGGACTGCTGGCCACCATCCGCCAGTTCCTGCCGCGCCTGGGCCGCTCCCTGCCCGAGCGCCCCTCCAACCGCGCCCGGCTCACCTTCGCCAGCTGGTTGGCGTTGGCCCTGGAGTTTCAGCTGGGGGCCGATGTGGTCTCCACCACCACCGCGCCCTCCCAGGCCAATTTGATCCAGCTGGGGGTGGTGGCCGTGATCCGCACCTTCCTCAACGTCTTCCTGGGGCGGGAGATCGAGATGGAGCAGCGCATCGAGATGGAGCAGCGCATCGAGCAGGAGGCGGCTGGCCGTTCCGCCGCCATGGGCCGATGAGCGTCAACGTCACCAACGAGCTGGCGAAGGAGCGCAACCGCGCCGCTGCGGAGCGCACCTTGATGGCCTGGATCCGCACCTGCCTCTCGCTGATCAGCTTCGGCTTCGGCCTCGACAAAATTCTGGCGGC
>JBKDOZ010000296.1:0-3128 GCA_046342735.1 Synechococcaceae cyanobacterium | reverse complement strand
ATCACGTCGCCCGTCGGTTCGTCGCCCGGTCCGAACAACTTCACGGGGGCGAATCGCCGCAAAAACGTCGCGGTCTCCGCGCCCACCCATTCCCAAGACCCCCAACCTGGCACCACGGGGCCGAACGCGAATGTCGGTCTGCTGGTCTTCACGATGGTTCCAAGGGAATCAAGGGGCCGGGACCATTTCCGGGGGTTGGACCGGCTCGTCTTGGTCGCGCCATGGTCGAGGAAGTGTAGCGAAACACGTTCGGCAAAACAAAAGAAGGCGGGACCAAGGGAGCTCACGAATCCGCGGCGCTGCGACCAGCGCCACGACGCCTCGCGACGGTAAAGTGAGGTCGTACACCATACAGTTGCGGTAACTGAGCGGGCCGACGCTGGCCACCGCCCGGCCCGCCGAGTCGTAGACCGACGCGGTTCGGCTGAGAACCGGATTGATTGAGGGCACCGGCTGCCCGGCAGCGTCGTAGACCAGCGTCGAGGGGTAACCGAGCACTGGTTCAGCAAACTTCACTCAGCCACGGCAGGCTCGAGCCTCTTTGCAAGCACGCTCAGATCGAATTGCGACAGCACGACTAACGGGCCTGCGGACGCCACGAAAAGGCTTCGCTCCAACGCCGAAAAGCAAATTCTTGGGAACTGAATTCCATGCGCGTGCTCCCATGCGTCCTTTGTTTCGCGGCAATTCTCGCGCCGGACAACGCATCTTGCGACCGCCTTGCCACTCCGCGTCGAAAAAAGATCGATTGTGCGACCGTCATGTTCACAGACAGCGAGCCATTCTCCGTCATTTGACAGTTCACACGTGGCGAAAAATGGACTTTCAACTTCGCAATCATCGCTGTCGATCTCCACCTGAGCCGCGTTCATCCATGTATCGGTCGCTGCACCTCGACACCAGGACTCAACTCGTACCTGAGAGGACTGCTCCGTCGAACGCACGAATACCAATGTGATCCGGTCGCCCTCTGGATCGATGGCGACATCACGCAGGGAATCGCAACTGTAGGCGACGACGCCATCGCCACATTCACGAGTGCTTAAGCTCCTTCGCAACCTTCTTGGGGGCCTGCGCTCAACCGCTTCCCATATGTCCACATCCGCATCGCGATTCGCGATCACCACGGCAGATTTGCCGGAAACCACACGAACCAATGTGCGGTCGCCGCCCGACAGTGGCAACCTCCTGACCACACGACGGTCAACGGCCGACAGCACGAGCAACGCATCTCCAGTTGCGAGCGACGACACTCGTGCGCATAGAGACTGTTCCGAGTCAAAAAAGCCACCAATTTCTTCAAATCGGAGAAACTCGCCGCGACCGTAGCCACCGGGTCTCGGCAACCCAAATGTCGCATCCTTCTCGCGGTCCCAAAGCACCATCTTGCCGCTACGGAAACGCAATAACGCGAGCGATCCGTTAGTATTCATGGCCGCTGAGACGCACCGCGCCATTGGCATTTCGTCGAGGATATCGCCAGTGGATTTGACGATGAGGATGGACTTGTCGCACGCGATAAGTAGCAGCCGTGACTCAGTGGCCGCCGTCAATGAAGACACCGCCGAACTCTCAACCAACAATACTGTCTGACGTTTTGGCAACAATTCGAGGCATGGACGAGGCGGGTCGGCACGGGCTAGCGAGCCAATTACCGCCAAAGTGCCAAACAGGGTCAAAATCAATCGGGCAAGCGGCGATCTTAGTTGTCGGTTCATCTGCCAACTCCTGTCCTGTCTGTGATTGAAGCCTGTTCTGAGGATGCGCAGTTGTTGAAGCAAAGGACTGATTCGACACAATACCCGGGATGACTACGTTCGTCACCTCTTGCAGTTGCACCTAAAGTCGGAGCCGTTGGACAAATCATATTTGGCTTTGTTCGTGGCCGCCTCAAAGACGAAAACATTTGATGCACAACAGTTGCACGGCGATTGGCCCTTTCTCCAGTTGATGCAACAGCAGTTCCAACTGGACTCCGCAGATCGCGACACGGTATCCTCCCCTGAAATCCCATGACGACTCTTGAGATTCACAATCCAACCTTCAAGCTCTGGAGTACTGCATGCCGAATACAGCATGCAGGCATCCATCACCCCGTCTTTGCCGACTCCAAACTTCGTTTTTGCGAACTCAAGAAAAGCCCGCTCATCTTCAATGTCGGTGAATGGCACGAAAAACGCCACGCCAGCAACATGGTATGAACCTTTGGTGCAAGAGCCCGTACACTCGCTCTTGTATCCCAGAAAGGCAAAAATGTCTTGGTTGTCGTCCGCCGGAAGCTGCCCATAACCGCCGGGCTGTGGTTCCCGCAAAGCCCCCGTTGTGAAAACCTTCCCGTCAATCACCCGCCACAGTTCAAGGTACGAAATGCTCCCGTCTCCTGCTTCGTTGCATGGTTTCTGGTTTTCGCACACGCTCACTCTATTCGGCATCAATTTGGCCTTTGGGCCTACGTGCTCGCACAACTCAATCTTCTTGCGACGAGTAACTTGCTGGATGATGACTCCGTTCGCTTTCTCGGGGAGCCCGGTCCATCGCACTGCCCAGACAAACTTGCCGCAGTTTCCAACGTGCATTGTCACGTTTTCTTCTAGTTGGCAATCCATACCTCCGAAGTTCGCTCTAGACTTAGCGTTAACATAGCTCAACAGTCCAGCCGGATCCAAACGCATAATAGGGTTGTTGAGAACCAACGCAAATGGCTGCGACATAGTAGCCAAGGAGAAAAGAGGGTCCATGCTTGTCCAGCGGCTGGTTGCGGGGTTGCTGACACGCCGTCTCACATAGTGGTGACGAGTCTCGGTGTCGGCAATGTATCCGTACTCGCCGCACCATAATTGCAACGCACTGGTAAACAAAAGGTCGCTCTTCACATTTCCCCACGCATCAAAAACCACAACTCCGATTGTCGTCGCATCCGATGATCCGATAGCTCGTGTGTTGCCGATTGCATCGAACGAGTTGAAGTATCGAGCGTTTCCCCTTACCGAACTCACCAACCGCCCATACCTCTCCGGCTCATTGGTATACACCGTCGTGACGACATTCGACCCATCCGCCTCGGCCAGGTAGTTCTGATCGTCCCAGATGAACTTGGTCGTGCCGGCGGCGGTGTCTTTTTGGACCCG
>JBKDOZ010000295.1:0-15364 GCA_046342735.1 Synechococcaceae cyanobacterium | reverse complement strand
GCGGCGATGTGGTGGGCGACGATCCCGCCAGGGTTGAAGGGGTTGAAGCCCTCTGGCCCCCAGGCCGGTTGCACCTTCTCGATGTGTCCGGTGATGCCGTAGGGGTCGGAGACCCACATGCCGGGTCCGAAGACGCCAGTGAGGTGGAAGGCTCCGAAGCTGAAGCAGCCGAGACCTGCGAGCAGGAGGTGAATGCCGAAGATTTTGGGCAGATCGAGGGCGGGCTCACCGGTGCGCGGGTCCTGCCAGATCTCGAGATCCCAGTAGGTCCAGTGCCAGATGGCGGCCAGGAAGAGCAGGCCGCTGAAAATGATGTGGGCGGCGGCTACGCCCTCGAAGCTCCAGAAGCCGGGGTCTACCCCGGTTTCGCCGGTGATGCTCCAACCACCCCAGCTGCCGGTCACACCCAGGCGGGCCATGAAGGGCATCACGAACATGCCCTGGCGCCACATCGGGTTGAGCACCGGGTCGGAGGGGTCGAAGATGGCGAGCTCGTAGAGCGCCATGGAGCCGGCCCAGCCGGCGACCAGAGCGGTGTGCATGAGGTGCACGGCCAGGAGTCGGCCCGGGTCGTTGATCACGACGGTGTGCACCCTGTACCAGGGCAATCCCATGGGGGGTCAGGTCTGGGTTGAGGTGACGATCGGCACGGCCGATCCGTTCGGCGATGGTAGTGGGTGCGGATGGCCGCACGGGGCCGCAGGTAACGGACCGCAACCGGCTGTCTCAGAATGGGGCCCCTTCGCCGCTTCGGCCATGCCCGTCATCCGCTTCCTGCGCGAAGGCCGCGACGTGGAGTGTTATCCCGGCGAGAACCTTCGTGAGGTGGCCCTTCGGGAGGGGATCGAGCTTTACGGCATCAAGGGAAAACTGGGCAACTGCGGGGGCTGTGGTCAGTGCATCACCTGCTTTGTGGATGTGGAGGGATCCTCCCCCGGCGCCCTGACTGCCCAGACGGCGGTGGAGGAGCAGAAGCTGCGTCGCCGCCCGCAGACCTGGCGTCTGGCCTGCCAGGCCCTGGTGTTGGAGTCCCTGGTGGTGCTCAGCCGCCCGCAGGTGGGGCTCGCAGATCGGGAGTCGGCCCTGGCCCGGGCATTGGCGGAGCCGCTTCCGGCGGGCCCCACGGCCTGGCCCACGCCACCGGCGCTTGAGGAGCCTGACGAGCTGGCCGCGGGTGAAGCCGATCCCCCAACCGCAACGAGCGATGAAGCCTCCGGCGGTGACCCCGTGGGCGGGTGATACGTTCCCATCACCCACGTTTCAGCCATGGAAACCAACGATCTCGGCTTCGTTGCCAGCCTCCTGTTCGTCCTGGTTCCCGGGGTGTTTCTGATCATCCTCTACATCCAGACCAGCAGCCGCCAGGGGGGCTGAGGCTCTCCCCCGCCCCTCGGCTCGGCTGATCTTTCAGCGGCTGCCTTCCGGTTCCCGCACCAGCAGCACGGGTGCCGGGGCATGCACCCGGATGTAATCGCTCACCGAGCTGCCCAGCAGTCGATCGAGATCCACCAGGGCCCGGGCCACCAGGGGTCGGCGGTCCTGGGAGGCGATCACCACCAGATCAGCCTTCAGTTCGGCCGCCGCTTCACACACCGTGCGACCGATCTCGCCGGTGCGATGCAGGGGCTGCATCGTCACCCCGTAGCCGCGGGCCCGCTGGACGGCCTTCTCCAGCACCTCATCGGCTGGGTTCCTTCCGCCCCGTGAGGGGGTGATGTCCTGACGGGTCACGTGCACGCCACACAGCGTGCCGCCCGGAATCCCGGCCACAAGTTCACAGGCCAATCGGATGGCGTCGTCGCCCACGCCGGTGCCGTCCACGGTCACCATGACCCGGTTGATCGCCCGCACGTAGAGGTCGTCCCGCACCAACAGCATGGGCCGGGTGGAAAGCTGGAAGACGTACTGGCTGGTGCTGTTGGCCAGGATCGACTGCAGGCGCCCGAGACCACGGGAGCCCATCACAATCAGATCGGCGTCGATCTCCTCGGCCACCTTGAGCACGGTCTGCTTGGTGTCCCCTTCACGGATGAGGGCGTTCACCTCCCCCCCGCTCAGCCCCATCCGCTGCACGGCGGCCTCGATCAGCACGTTCGCCTTTTGCCGGTGTTCCTCGAGATCCGCCCCCCCCTGCTCAGACATCACGTGCAGCAGGTTCAGCCGCGCCTGGCGGCAGGGAGGGATCTCGCGCAACATCCGCACCATCTCCTCCACATGGCCGGTGCCGGAGTCGGCGATCAGAACGTTTCGGAACACGGGCATGAACGATTCTCGGGGTCAGCCTATGGCGATTCCGCCGCCTCACTCCCGTCCCCCGTATCAACCGTGATGCAGCCCGCTTGTCCCGGTTCCCTTCCCCCTGTTCCGGCTAGTTCCGGCTGGTGTTTGGAGCGGCGGGTTCTCCCCCAGCACACCGACCATGCCGGCGTGATGTGGCATGGGGCGTACCTGGCCTGGCTGGAGGAGGCTCGCGTGGAGGCTCTGGCGGCCGCGGGGCTGGCCTACAGCGATCTTTCGGCGCGCGGTCTCGAGTTGCCGGTGGTGTCGCTGGCGATCGACTACCGCCAGGCCCTTCTTCATGGCGAGCTGGTGAGGGTCTGGAGTGAGGTGGGGGCACGGCGGGGGGTGAAGCTGCCCTGGAGCAGCCGGTTTGTGCGTGCCGATGGCCAGCTGGCCGCCGAAGCCCGCGTCGAGCTTGTGCTCGTGGACCTCTCCCAGGGGGCGGCTCGCCGTCGCTTGCTGAGGCAGCTGCCGGCCGATCTTGCGCTGGCCATCCAGCGGTTGATCGCCGGCCCTTAAGCCCCAGCCTCCTTTTGTAGTACTCTTGTACTTTGCGCGGGTGGTGGTGGCGCGGATCGGTTCCCCTTGGGGTCGGGAGCGCCGGCTCTGGTGGCTCCTCTGGAGTGGGTGCCCGGGGGTGGGGCCCGTGCGCTTGCGGGCTCTAGAGCACCATTTCGGGGGCCTGGCTGCCGCCTGGAGCGCGTCACCTGAGGCTTGGGGGGCCGTGCCGGGGTGGGGGCGCTCCCTGCGCGCCACCGCCGAGTCGTTCCGTTGCCGTGGCGGGGCCGATCCCCTGCCGGCCCTGGCGGCCAAGCTTCGCGGTGGTCGGGGCGTCCTCGTTCCTGGCGATGCCCGCTGGCCCCCCTCGATGGCGGCCCTCGCCCGTCCCCCCCTGGCCCTGTGGTGGAGAGGGGAGGGTTCCCTGTGGCCGTCCCTCGCCCGAAGGGCTGCGGTTGCGGTGGTGGGCACCCGTCGGCCCTCCTCCCACGGCCTGGCCATGGCCCATCGCCTCGGCCAGGCTCTGGCCGCTTCGGGCTGGCCGGTGGTGAGTGGGCTGGCCGAGGGGATTGATGCCGAGGTGCATCGTGGCTGCCTCGCCAGCGGCGGCGTCCCCGTTGGGGTGCTGGGCACCCCGTTGGAGCGTGTTTATCCGCGGCATCACGTCAGCCTGCAGGCCCAGGTGGGGCACCGCGGCTTGCTGGTCAGCGAGCAGGCCCCGGGTGCTGCGGTGCTCCGCGGCCACTTCGCAAGCCGCAATCGGCTTCTGGTGGCCCTGGCGCGGGCGGTGGTGGTGGTGGAGTGCCCCCGCGTCAGTGGTGCCCTCCATTCGGCTGATCTGGCCTGGAGTGAGGGGTTGCCCCTCTGGGTGGTCCCGGCCGATGCCGCCCGCAGCTCCGCGGCCGGCAGCAACCGGCTACTGGCCCGGGGGGCCACGCCGCTGCTGGATCCCGCCGATCTGCTGGCGCTGCTCGGGCCTGGGCCCTTGGCAAAACGCCACGGCTCCCGGCCCCCGCTCGCTTCCACCGGGCTGCCCTGCCCCCTTCCGCCAGCCGATTCGGCCCTCCTGGAGGCCGTGGGTGGTGGGGCTTCCCTTGAGCAGCTTGCCCTGGCCCTTGGTACCCCACCCGCCCACCTCGCTCCCCAGCTCCTGCAGCTGGAGCTCGCCGGTTTGCTGCGGGCTGAGCCCGGGCTGCGCTGGCGTCCGGCGGCAGCGGCTTTGAAGCCATTTTCTTAAGCTCCAGCCATGGCGCAACCCTTGGTTCCGTTGGCTGCCCCTTCCCCCCAGGGCGAAGAGCGGTTGGACGGTGATGCGCTGCTTGCCTGGCGCCGCGGCCAGCTTGCTCGCGGCGGTAGTCCCGCTGATTTCGACTGGCTTTTGGATCTGGCCGGGGGGCTGGGCTGGGCGGATCTGCAGCGGTTGCGTCTCTCTCCCCAACGTTTCGTATCCCTGCGGCTAGCCCGGCCAGACCTGGAGGCTCTCTGGGCCCGCCACCTCCAAACGCGGGAGCCCCTGCAATATCTGGTGGGTCTTTGCCCCTGGCGTGATCTGAACTTGGTGGTGGCCCCCGGTGTGCTCATCCCCCGGCAGGAAACCGAGCTTCTGGTCGAGCTGGCCTGCGCCGGGGCCGAAGACCCCGCCCTCTGGGCCGACCTCGGAACGGGCTCCGGTTGTCTGGCGGTCGCCCTGGCCCGCGCTTTTCCCGCCTCCGCCGGCCTGGCGGTGGACATCAGCGCCCCTGCCCTGACCCAGGCTGCCGACAACCTGGTGCGCCATGGCTTAGGTCATCAGGTGGCCTTGCATTGCGGGAGCTGGTGGGAACCCTTGCGGCCCTGGTGGGGGCGCCTGGAGCTGGGGGTGGCCAACCCGCCGTATATCCCCACTGCGCTTCTGGCGAGCCTTGATCCGGTGGTCCGCGACCACGAGCCCAGCCTGGCCCTCGACGGTGGTGCGGACGGCCTGGCGGCCATCCGCGCGGTGGTGGCCGGGGCGCCCCACGCCCTCGCCCCCGGCGGCAGGCTGTTGATCGAGCACCACCACGATCAAAGCGAAGCGGCGTTGCAGCTCCTCGAGCAGGCCTCTCTTGCGGAGATCCGCGCCCACCGCGACCTGGAGGGGGTCCTCCGTTTCGCCAGTGCCACGCGCAGGAGGTAACGGTTTGAGTGATCCCTCCCATCCCAGGATCCTGGAGCCCGATGCCCTGGCTGTCCACCTCAGCGGTGGCGGCGCTGCCCTTTTTCCCACCGATACGCTGCCCGCTCTGGCAGCCATCCCCCAGGCGGCGCAGAGCCTCTGGGCCCTCAAGTCGCGCCCGGCCCACAAGCCCCTGATCCTGATGGGTGCCGATCTGGCCCAGTTGCGTCACGGGCTGGGTCACCCCTGGTCCGCTGCCTGGCTGGAGATGGCTGATGCGGTCTGGCCCGGGGCCGTCACCCTGGTGCTCCCCATCCCCGGGGCCATGGCCGACTGTCTCCATCCCGGCGGGGCCACCCTCGGCTTGCGGGTCCCCGCCTGTGAGCGAGCCCGCGCTCTGTTGCAGCGCACCGGCCCTCTGGCCACCACCAGCGCCAACCGCTCGGGCGAGGATCCGATCCGCGATCCCTCGGAGGCCGCCCAGATCTTTCCGGAGTTGCCCTGCCTGGGGCCCTTGCCCTGGCCGAACGGATCGGGCCAGGCCAGCACGGTGCTCGCTTGGTGCCCCGATGGCGAGCACCCACCATCCCAACCCTGGCGGGTGCTTCGCGCTGGCGCCACGATCCCAGCACCGTCAGGGTGCCCGCCATGATCGGCCTGCTTCTTCTGTTGCTGAGCGCCCTCACGCTCTATCACTGGCTGCTGGAGCCGTTTGTGCGGATCGTCACTCCGCTGCTGAGCTTCACCTGGCTGGGCTGGGGTTTGCTGGCCGCGGCGGTTTGGCTGTTTGCGGGCGGGCGCCCTCGCTCCTGAGCCAAAAACCGGCGGTGTTAGCGGGGGAGACGGTGGGCAGGAATCGCTTCCAGGTGGTCGGCGATGGCGGCGGCGATCGCAGGCTTGCCCTCCACGCGATTCTCCCCGTGCTGACTCACGAGCCAGGCGATCTGTTCCTGGCCTTGCACCTCCTCCCCCCGGTTGGCCACCACCAGCGTGGCTCCCCCCAGGCGAGAACGAGCCACCGCCAGCAACTCCGCCTCGCTACACCCCTCGAGGTACTTGAAACTCACGATCGGCAGGTCGGCGTCGGTTTGCCGAACCGCGTCGATCACCTTGGCGGTTGGTTCGAGATCGAGGCGCAGTATCGGCTGACCGCTCCGGATCTTTCCGGCTTGCGGGTGGCTGGGCCGGTAATCAGCCACCCCGGCGGAGAACACCCCCGCGTCCAGCCCGGAGCGCACAGCGTCGAGCACCTTCTCCCGGTATCCGTCGTAGTCGTCGATGGGGGTAAATGGCAGCCATGGCGGTGGCTCCTGACTGCCTTTGCCCAACAGAAAAGTCACATCCGCCCCCCGCAGCACCAATTCCTCGCTGATCGCCGCCGCCAGCCGCCCCGTAAACCGGTTCACGATTTGCCGCACCCCGTCGATCGCCACCGGGGTGGGACCTCCGGTCACCAGCAGCCGCCGCCCGCTCAGGGCGCTGCTGCTCACCGCCCGGCAGACCGCGGCCACCAGCACTTCCGGATCGGGCAGGTTGTGCTTGCCATAGGCATCGCGGGGCGGCACCAGTCGAACCCCATGGGCGGCCAGCACGCGGCAGTTCCTCTCCAGCACCCCGTTGTGCAGCGAGCCATGCATGGTGGGCGCTAGCACAATGGCGGTGCGGCCCTGCGCGAGCCTGCCCAGCGCCGAAGCCAGCGCGGCGGTCACCACCGTGTCGGCGATGCCGGTGGCCAGTTTGCCGATGGTGTTGTACGTGGCGGGTGCCAGCAGCCAGGCATCAAAGGGATGGGCGTCGCTCAGGTGTTCGGCGCGCCAGGTGAGTTGGCTCACCACCTCCCGGCAGGTGGCCCACTCCAAGGCCTGACGGCCCACATACCGCAGCGCCTCCTCGCTGCAGAAGGCGGTCACCTCGGCACCCCGGCGTCGCAGGGCCCGGGCCAGATCGGGGGTGCGCAAGGCTGCGATGCCACCGCTCACCAGCAGGGCGATGCGTCGTCCGGCCAGATGGGCCGAGCGGAGGGGCACGTCATGGTCGCCGATCGCCTCGCTGCGGGGCGGGGAGCTGTCCCAGCCTTCGAAGCGAGAGGCTGCGCCCATCAGCCGTTTCCCTCGGTGGCGGCGGTCTCTCCGCCGAACTGGTGGTCCAGAAGGCGTCGCTGGTATTCCACCGTGAGGCTGCTCAGGTGGGCCTGGGCGGCCGGTCGCACCGAGGGATCGATCAGATCCAGCGCCCGCGCCGGGGGGACCCGCATGGCCAGCACCATCGAGAGGGCATCGAACAGCCGCACCTGATCCCCCTGCCAGCCCAGATAATCGGCGGCCATGGTGGCCAGATCCTCTTCCGTCGCCTGGCCCCGCTCCACCTGCTGACGCACCTCCTGCAGCTGGGTGAAGCGCGCGGAGGCCACCAAGGCGTGGGCGGCGCCCAGGGCGGCCAGGGTGTCGGCCGTTTCCCGGCGCAGCACCGTGAGATCCCGACCGCGTACCGCCTGCTCCACCGATAACGGTTCTCTCACGCCGGGGAGCTGGCGCGTCGCCGCCGATGGGGTCAGGAGCGGCGTGCGGGGCACTCGGGGCCGGTTGAGTTCCGGCACCGTCGGAGCTTTGGCGGCCACGGCCTCGGGTGTGGGTGGGTTGGCAGGCGGTGGTGGCTGGGGGCTGGGGGCCAGGGCTTCGCCCCAGCGGCACAGCCGCCTCCCCAGGCGCACCCGCCAACGTCGTAGCGGCGATCGGTTGGCCTGCCGTTGTTCCTGGGCTCCCATTGGCGAGCTTCTCCCATACGGACCCCCACTCTGGGCCCCCCCTGGCTGGGGCGAGAGGGGAAACCCGACCGATTCAGCGGCTGCCAGCGGTTTGCCTCACTCGGATTCCCCCCCTGCTTGATCGCTGTCGTCCCCCTCCCCCTCGTCGGCCAGGCTGCGCTGCAACTCCACCATCAACTCTCGGAAGGTCCCATGGCGGGTGACGGGCGTGCCGCACAATCCCCCCTCCCGGTCGCGGAACAAGGCCCAAGTGGTGCCCTCCTCCAGCCCGAAGCACAGCTCCCCCATCAGGATCCCCTCGCCGCGGCTGGTGCCCAGCAGCTGGTGGCAGAAGGCGGGCATCAGCGGCTGTTCGGCAATGTGAATGCAGCCCCACTCCGCATCCGTCTCTTCGTCCAGTGGCTGCACCTGGCCATCGGGGTCCGAGAAGAACAGCAGGTTGGGGCGGGCGCCCGTGGGCTCGATTCCCCGCTCCCGCACCGACAGGTATGGCCTGCCATCCTCCTGCCAGGCCGGCACGATCGACTCATCGAACAGACGCCGCACGATCGGACAATGCTCGGTGTCACATGTCACCGCGTCCTCTCCCCCTTGGGGGTTGCGGGTCGTGAGTTGGAAGGATTGCCCCTGGGACAGGGCCAGCAGGATGAACTGGGCCTTGCCGCGATCACTCATGCCGAAGAAATCCAAGCCCGTCGCGCTGGCCACTCCCCCCAGATTGCCTCTAGGCGGCCCCCCTGTCACGCCCTAAACGAAGGAAGTGGTAAGCATGCGCTCAGCCATTCTTACATTCGTTTTTAATAAGCCGGCTAACGGATTTGAACCGATGGCCTTCGCTTTACAAAAGCGCTGCTCTACCGCTGAGCTAAGCCGGCGTCTCTGGGAGAATACATGAACTGGTGTCGTTCTCCAGCGCCCAGAGCAGCAGCTGGGTGCGGTTGTGGCAGCCCGTTTTCTCCAACAGGCTGGACACATGGCTTTCGACCGTGCGCGGACTCAGCCGCAGGTTGGCCGCGATCGTCCGGTTGCTGCCACCGCGGCAGATGCCTTTCAGCACCCGTATCTCGGCTGGGGTGATCCGGGCCGACCGGTCGGATCGCCAGCGGGGCAGGGATCGGTTGGTGGGGGTCGCCATCGCCTGGTCTGGGGGGGACACTCCAGCATTCCCCCGCGCCGCCACATCTCAGGAAACCGATGGTTCCCCGGCCTCGGCTTCCCCTGCCGATGGGTTCTCGTTGCCTGGGACTATGCCAGGTTCCTGCTCCTGGCAACCCTCGTCGGGATCATCGGCGTTGTCGCTCTCCTCAGCGGCCGGCGTGGCATCGGCGGCTGGGGGGCTCTCCATTCCCTCGGCGGGCGCCCCTGGCTCGTCGGGGCGGGGGAGGGGCACCGGCCGGGCGCGGCGAATCGGCAGATTGGCCAACAGGGCGGTTACTCGGTCTTCTGTTTCCAGGCTCACGTCGCAGGAGTCGATGTCAATCTCTACGTAACGCTGCACTACCTCGAGGATCTCGCGGCGCATCTGCTCGAGCAATTCGGGGTTGAGGTCGCTGCGGTCGTGGGCCAGCACGAGCTGGAGCCGCTCCCGGGCCAGGGTGCCGCTTGGCTTCTCGCGACCCAGGAGGCGATTGAGAAAGTCGATCACGGTCATCGCTTCAGAACAGTCCGGTGGTCTGGCGCAGCTTGTTCAGCAGTCGCGCCCGCAGGCCGCGGCGTTCCTTGGTGGGATCGATCAAGGGGACACTTTCCCCGGCGAGCCGGCGGGCGATGTTGCGATAGCCCCGAGCCGCGGGGGTGGAGCCCTCTCCGAGCGTGAGGGGCTCCCCCCGGTTGGTGGAGACGATCACCTGCTGGTCCTCCAGCACCAGGCCCAGCAGCGGCAGGGCGAGCATGTCGCTGATTTCGTCCACCGACAGCATCTCCTGATCGGCCATCATCTGGGGCCGCACCCGATTGAGGATCAGCTGCACGGGGGCGATCTCCATGCTGTGGAGGAGGCCGATCACCCGGTCGGCATCCCGCACCGCTGACACCTCCGGATTGGTCACCACAATCGCTTCGCGGGCTGCAGCGGCCGCGTTGCGGAATCCCTGCTCCACCCCGGCCGGGGCATCGATGAGCACGTAGTCGAAGCGATCGGCCAGCTGGCCAACGATGTTTTGCATGTCTTCCGGCGTGAGCCACTCGAGCATGCGTGGATTGCCCGCAGGCAGCAGCGAGAGGTTGGGCTCCTGCTTATGGCGCACCAGCGCCTGCTCCAGCCGGCAGCTCTCGGCCAGCACCTCCTGCGCGGTGTAAACGATCCGGTTCTCCAGCCCCAGCAACAGGTCGAGGTTGCGCAGACCGAAGTCGGCGTCGAGCACGGCCACCGTATGGCCAAGCCGGGCCAGGGCGATGCCGAGATTGGCCGTCAGGGTGGTCTTGCCGACCCCCCCCTTACCGGAGCAGATCAGGATGGTGCGGGCGGAGGTGGACGTCACGGATCCCCAAGGCGTCGGCGCAGGTTAAGGCCGACCCGTGGATCGCTCCACCTTTGGCGCACCCAGGGCAGGCCAGAAGGGTTCGGCCGGTTCGATGCGAATCTCTCCGTCCACCAGCCGAGCCTGCTCGGCCAGCCCCGCCGCCGGAGGTTCCTCAGGGCCCCGGGCCACCGCATCGGCGATGCGCAACTGGAGGGGCCGAAGCTGCAAGGCCACGATCCGGGCTTGTCGGTTGCCGCGGCAGCCGGCGTGCGCCACCCCCCGCAACCGCCCCCACACCAAAATGTCGCCGGCGGCACTGAGTCGGGCGCCAGCGTTCAGATCGCCCAGGAGCAGCACCGAGCCCTGCTCCTGGCGATGGTCGCCCGCCCGCAGGGTGCCGCGATGGAGGCGAAGCTCCGCCGGCCCGTTCCCAGGGGTGTCCCCGAGCGCGTTCTCCGGGGCGGCTGCAGCCATCGGAGTCTCCGCCAGCAACCCCAGGGCCGCTGCCGCCACGAGCGTTTCGGGCCGCCCACTGCGCACCGCCGTCAGGTGAAGGCCGCGGGCCTCGAGAAGGTCCCCCAGGGACCGCAGTTCCTGGATCGGCAACGGCCAGTCGCTGGCCAGCAGCAGCAGTTCCCCCCTCAGCTGGCTACCTCCGAGCGCCTGGCGCACCTCCTCGGCCATGCTTGACGCCCCCGCCACGGGAGGAAGACGGAGCACATGGGGCAGGCGGGGATCCAGGGCCGGCAGCAGCTCGGCGGCCATCGGTGAGGTTGGGCTGTTGGGGGCAAGCTAGGGGGCCGTGTTGTCGGCGCCTCCCCCAGGCCACCCCTCAGCGAGCAGAGCGCGCAGCGCAACGCTGGCCTCGGGGGGATGGATCAGCCAGGCGATCTCCTGCCGGCGGCTGAGGCACTGCACGAGCGGCGAGCGCTGCTCCAGCGCCTGCAGTCGCTGCCCATCCCAGAGCCGCAGGCCGCCGCGGTAGGCGTCATAGCCAAGGTTCTGCCGCTGTTGCAGACCGCAGCAGCTCTCGGGGGCCAGCCCGGCCGCCCGGCTGAGGCGCTGCGCTTCGGCCAGGAGCTCCAGCCGGCCGGCTGAATCGAGCTCGCTCACATCCGTGGCGCGTAACAGGCGACGATCCAGGAGCCTGCGGCAGGGATCCGCCAGTTCCTCCGGTCCCTCCTCCCGCCAGCGCAGAAGGTGGTAGCCGCTGCGCAGGTCGTCGTTCTCCAGGTAGGTGTCAATGGTGAGGCTGTCCGGTTGCCAAAGCCACTGGGCCATGGTGGCGTCCGCCCACACGGTTTCCGGCCCCAGCCGGCGGGCCACGCTCACCGCCCGCCGCAGCAGCCAGGTGCTCACCACGTTGAGCCGGTGGTTGTAGACGGTGCGATACATCAGCTGGCGCACCACCAGGTAGTGCTCCACTGCCATCAATCCCTTGGGGTGCAGGGCCAACGAGCCGTCGGGTCCCAGGGTGAGGGCGGCCAGGATTCGCTCGAGATCGAGTTGGCCATAGCTGGTGCCGGTGCTGTGGCTGTCGCGCAGCAAGTAGTCGAGCCTGTCGCAGTCCAGCTGGCTGCTCACCAGGGCCTTCACCGCCCCCACCGGGTGCCGGCCCAGGGCCAACAGGTCCGCCACCTCATCCGCGAGGCCACTTCGCTGGGCTTCCAGCGCCCCCCGCAGATCGGGGTGCTCGCGGATCAGGCGGCCGGACCAGGCCTCATGGCGCAGCCCATACATTTCTTCACCGGAATGGCTGAAGGGGGCGTGTCCCACGTCGTGAAGCAGGGCGGCGGCGTAGAGCGCTGGCCGCTGGCTCGCCAGGTGGGGATCGAGCCGCTCGAGATGCCCCAGGGCCAGTCGGGCCAGGTGCAGCACCCCTAACGAATGGGTGAACCGGCTGGATTCGGCCCCTTGAAAGGTCAGGAACGCGGTGCCCAGTTGGCGTATGCGTCGCAGCCTCTGGAATGGCGCCGTGTCGATCAGGTCGATGGCCATCGCCTCGGCTGGATCGTCCCGGTCGAGACGGATCGCTCCATGCAGGGGGTCGTGGTAAGTGCGCTGGCTCATCGGGAGCCCCGGGCTTCGATCTGCCCCCCCAGCTCCCCCTCGGCCTCCTGGAGCCAACCGTCGTCCTTGCCTCCGGGGTTGAGCGGCTCCTCCCCGCTGAGGACACGGTCGGGTTCGATCCCCACCGCCTGGATGTCGCGGCCGCTGGGGGTGAGGTAGCGGGCCACGGTGACCGCCAGACCGCTGCCATCCCCGAGGGGGATCAGGGTCTGGATGAGTCCCTTGCCGAAGGTTCGTGCGCCCACCAGGCGGGAGCGCTCGGCGTCCTGAAGGGCTCCGGCGAGGATCTCGCTGGCGCTGGCGGTGCCGCCGTTCACCAAGGTGAGCAGCGGCCCATCCCAGAGGGTGCCGGGCCCGGCCTGCTGGGAGGTGGCCAGGCCGCCGCGGTCCCGCGTTTCCACAATCGGCTCCCCGTCCAGAAGTCCATTCGCCACCGCCAGCCCTGTACTCACCAGGCCGCCGGAGTTGTTGCGCAGGTCGAGCAGCACTCCTTCCACCCCTTCGCGGCGGAAGTCCTCCAGGTCCTCCCGCACCTGGCCGGGCACCGGTTCGCTGAACTGGGTGATGCGGAGCACCCCGATGCGATGACCGTCGATGCGGTGGCTTTCGGCCCTTACGGGGCGCAGGTCCACGTCCTTGCGCTCCAGCAGCAGGTCCCGCTCGCCGCCGTTGGGGGGCTTCAGGCGCACCAGCACGTCGCTGCCCGCAGGACCGCGCAGCCGTCCAGCCGTGCCCTCCAGTCCCAGGGAGGCCACCGGGCTGCCGTCCACCGCCAGCAGTTCGCTACCCGAGGCGATGCCCGCGGCCGCGGCGGGGGAGCCATCCAGCGGGGCGATCACCACGATGCGCTGGCCCTCGCCACGGGAGCCTTCGCGTAAGGCAAGCTGCAGCCCCACGCCGCTCACCCGCCCCCGGGTGTTGGACTGCAGAACCGCAAATTCGGCCGGACGCAGCATGCGGGTGTAGGGGTCACCGATGGCAGAAAGGAGGCCTTCAATCGCTTCCCAGGCCTGCACAGATGAGGTGATCGGCTGCTCCAGGGTCTTCTGACGCCGTCGCCGCCAGCCGATGGCCTCCAGCCGTTCCGGGTCCACATAGCTCTGGTTCACCAGGCGCCAGGCATCCACCACCAGCTGCTGGGCATCGCTCAGGGCCAGGGCGGCAGGCAAGGCCCGCGCCGCTCCAGGCCCTTGGGGCAGCGGCAGGGGGAGCAACAGGCTCACCAGCAGGAGTGTGGTCAGAAGGCGGCGTCCCAGCCAGGCAAGGCGGGAGGCGGGAGCCGCTGTTTCAAAGGGTTGAGGGCCTCTGGCGCCGACGGGCTGATCGCTCACAGGGGGGTCGGGACGGTCGGTAGACTCTCGCAACCCAAGACGCCCGTTGCATGGCGAACTCTTCCCCGGCCGCTCCCGACGCCAAAGCGAACCCCGTTTACGACTGGTTCAACGAGCGTCTCGAGATCCAGGCGATCGCCGACGACATCTCGGCCAAGTACGTGCCGCCCCACGTCAACATTTTTTACTGCCTCGGCGGCATCACGCTGGTGTGCTTCCTGATCCAGTTCGCCACTGGGTTTGCGATGACCTTCTATTACAAGCCCACGGTGGTGGAGGCTTACGCCTCTGTCCAGTACCTCATGACCGATGTCAGTTTCGGCTGGCTCATCCGGTCCGTCCACCGCTGGAGCGCCAGCATGATGGTGCTGATGCTCATCCTCCACGTATTCCGCGTGTACCTCACCGGTGGCTTCAAGCGTCCGCGTGAGCTCACCTGGGTTGTTGGCGTGGTCATGGCGGTGATCACCGTTTCCTTCGGCGTCACTGGTTATTCCCTCCCCTGGGATCAGGTCGGTTACTGGGCCGTAAAAATTGTCAGTGGCGTCCCTGCTGCCGTCCCGGTTGTCGGCAACTTCATGGTGGAGCTTCTCCGCGGTGGTGAAAGCGTCGGCCAGGCCACCCTCACCCGCTTCTACAGCCTGCACACCTTTGTCTTGCCGTGGCTGCTGGCCGTCTTCATGCTCATGCACTTCCTCATGATCCGCAAGCAAGGCATCTCCGGTCCCCTCTGACAACCCAGCCAAGCGTCCTAAGCTCATCTCCAAAGGCTCACCCCCCTTCCAGCTATGCACATCCTCAAGAAGCCAGACCTCTCTGATCCCAAGCTGCGGGCCAAGCTGGCCAAGGGCATGGGGCACAACTACTACGGGGAGCCGGCCTGGCCAAACGACCTGCTCTACATTTTCCCGGTCGTGATCCTGGGCACCATCGCTTGCATTGTTGGCCTCGCGGTCATGGATCCCGCCATGCTTGGTGACCGGGCTGATCCCTTTGCGACTCCGCTGGAGATCCTCCCAGAGTGGTATCTCTACCCTGTCTTCCAGATTCTGCGGGTGGTTCCCAACAAGCTGCTTGGCATCGCCCTGCAGACCATGATCCCCCTGGGCCTGATGCTCATCCCCTTCATCGAAAGCTTCAACAAGTTCCAGAACCCCTTCCGCCGTCCCGTGGCCATGGCCGCCTTCCTCTTCGGCACCTTCTTCACGATCTACCTGGGCATTGGCGCGGCTCTTCCCATCGACAAGTCCTTGACCTTGGGTCTTTTCTGAGCTTTCCCCGAGCTCCTGATCCCTCCCCAAGCTCTTCTGTCCTGTCCCCCTCCCATGCCGCAGCGTCAGCTGCGGCTTTTTTTTGCTTTATCACTGCTTTGCCGGCTGGCTCGCTCCACGAAGGTCCTGTTGGCCTTGTGGAGCACGCAGAGAGGCTTCTCCAGGCAGCTCCTAGCTCCTGCTCCCTTTTCGGGGCCACCGAGGCACGGCTTCTCCATGGCCGCGAACCCCTTGGCCTTCCCTTCTGGTACGCACCCCCATTGCTGGATGCCGAAGTCCGGTAATGCCGGGGGCCACGCGAGCAGGGGTTGACGGTGGGCGGGAGAGAGGTGTTATGTTGTTGGACTGCGCCGCGAGAGCGAGTGCAGCCACCTGTGAGGAACGGGTGGGAGCCGGTCAACCTGCTAGGTTGGCTGGGCCTGCGAGAGAAGCCGAGGAGGCTTTTGGAGCGGGTGCCTACAAGCCGGAAGCGACCGAGGGTCCGACGGTGCTGTAGGTTTCAGAGGTCGCCGCGAGGCGATGGCCGAGCGAACCCCGCGAGGGGGGTAGCCGGT
>JBKDOZ010000294.1:0-22503 GCA_046342735.1 Synechococcaceae cyanobacterium | reverse complement strand
CCAGGTGGGAATCGCTCGCCGTGTCGCCATGGCCGGGGAAGTGCTTGGCGCAGCACAGCACCCCCTCCGCCTGGGCCCCCCGGCAGAAGGCCTCGGCCAGATCGGCGGCCCCCTCGGGATCCTCCCCCCAGGCGCGCACGTGGATCACCGGGTTGGCCGGGTGGTTGTTGACGTCGCAGAGCGGGCCGAGCACCCAGTTCAGCCCGAGCTGCCGCGCCTCCCGTCCCGTGCATTGTCCGTAGCGCCGGGCCAGGGCGATCGCCCCCTGGGGATCGTGAGGATGCCGGCGCCCCACGGCCAGGGGCGGCGCCAGCCAGCTGGCCCCCTCGAACCGCTGGCCCACCCCCTCCTCCACATCCGCACACAGCAGCAGGGGAGATCCGGCCCAGGCGAGCAGCTGGCGGGTGCGCAGTCGCACCTCGGCCGCGCTCCCCCCCAACAGAATCACTCCCCCCACCCCATCGGCCCGCAGGCGGCGCAGCTCGGCATTTGCCAGCTCCCAGCGGGGGTAGCGGCGTTGGTCGTCCGCCAGGTGGCCGCTGGCACGCACCACCAGCAGCGCGGCCAAGCGGCGTCGGAGGCCATCGGTGGATCGGAGGCTGTCGGGGGAGCGGGCCATCGGGCGCGGGCTCAGGCCGGAGCGGAGGGGCCAGCGTCGGCGCCGGGGTCCAGCTCGCCTCGCTCCTGCCGCTCCTCCTCGAGGCGATGGAGCAGCTCCAGCACCGAGGTGCCCCGCTCCAGGCCCCGGTCGAGATGGAAGGCCACCTCCGGGGTGCGGCGCATGCGCAGCCGGCGCCCGAGCTCCCCTTTCACATACGGTGCCGCGGCCTTCAGGCCCTCCAGCACCTGGGTCCGCTCCTCTTCGCTGCCGAGCACGCTCACGAAGATGCGGCAGTGCTGCAGGTCGCCCGCCACTTCGGCATGGGTGACGCTCACCAGGCCGCTATGGATCCGTTCATCCTTGATGCCGTTCCGCAGCAGCTCGCTCACCTCACGGCGAATCAGGGCGGCGACCCGCTCCACCCGTCGGCCCGGGGCCATGGCGATCCCTATGTGGCTCAACTCACCATCGCACGCAGCACAAGGCCGAGGCTGAGCATGCCGCTGACCAACGCCCCCAACAGGGCCACCGCGGTGACCGGATTGCTGCGCCGCTGGGCGAGGGGTTCGACGACGGAGTTGATCACTCCGAGGCTGAAGGCGATCAGATAGCGCGGATAGCGCGTGACGTTGACCAGAAAATCCTTCATCGGCCCGGGCGCCACCCTCTGGCGGCATCACAGTGGAACTGCGGGCTACTCTGCCGCGGGCGGGCCCGGATCGACCGTTTCCTTCCTGTCCCGCCCGATCCGCCCCCGCCGCCCGACGCGCTGTGGAACTGCACCAGTTCAGACATTCCGCCTTCTGCGAGAAGGTGCGCCTGGTCCTGGCGATCAAGGGCCTCGCCCACACCGTGGTGGAGGTGACGCCGGGCCTGGGGCAGCTGGAGCTCTTTCGCCTCTCCGGCCAGCGCCAGGTGCCGGTGCTGATCGATGGCGGCGAGGTGATCGCCGATTCCACCGCCATCGCGATCCATCTGGAGGAGCGCCATCCCGAGCCGGCCCTGCTGCCCCGCGAGCCCCGGGCCCGCGCCAGGGTGTTGCTGCTGGAGGACTGGGCGGACACCTCCCTGGCCTCCGGCTGCCGCCAGGCCCTGGTGCAGGCGGCCGCTGCGGATCCAGTGCTGCGGGGCGCCCTCCTGCCCGATACCACCCCAGCCCCACTGCGACAGCTGGTGTCGGCACTGCCCGGTGCCATGCTCAGCCCCGTCAGCGAAGCGGTGAGCGAGGTGCTGGCCCCGTGTGAGGCCCGCCAGCTGCGCGGCAACCTCGAGCAATTGGGCGCCCTGGTGGAGGGGCGGAGGTATCTGGAGGGCGATCAGCTCAGCCTCGCCGATCTGGCGGTGGCGGCCCAGCTCACGTTGTTGCGGTTCCCCGAGTCCGCTGGTGCTCCCCTCGCCGGTCGGGGCGTGGCGGGGGTGGTCGACAACCCGATGTTTGCTGCCCTGTTCAGCTGGCGCGATCGGATCCTGGCGGAAGCGGGTCGAGCCTGAGTTGCCAGTGGCTGGTGCTGCTGGCGGCCACCCTCAGCCCCTGCGCCGGTGAGGGGTAGCTCGCCTGCCACTGCTCCGCCTCGATCCAGTGGTCGCTCCCCGTCTCGTGATGCACGTAGCGGCTGAGCGTTTCGATGCGGCTCACCCGGGGATCGCCCGGACCGTGAACGATCTGCAGGCTGAGTTCATCGCTGAGGAATCGGCTGGGTTCGCCCACGGCTTGTTCGCTGCGGCGACCTATCACCGTGGATTCCAGGATTTGCTCGCCTTTCAGCCGTGCCAGTTGCCGGTTGGGATTGGCGGGATCGTCGCGCACCTCCTCCAGGGCATCCCCCAGCAGGGCCCGGCCGACGGCCCGGGCGTTGGCCGCCCGGTCGCCCACCACGGTGCCGTTGGGGCCGGGGCGGAAGCGCACCGTCCAGCGCACGGGGCTCTCTGCGGAGGTTCCCGCCTCCCAGCTGCTCACCTGCCAGTCTCCGGCAAACCAGGCCGGGTACTCCAGGTCGCTGCGGCCTGGCCGGGCCAGGGGGGCGGGGAGTCGCCATTGCGGCCAACTGGCGCGGCGCTGCTCCAGAGGGCCCTCCACGGCAAGGGCGGGGAGCGCCCCAACGGCCAGCCATGCCACCAGCCACGTGGCCAGCCACGCCGCCAGGATGGCGCTCTGCCGTGATCTGCCCATGTCTGATCCGCTCCTGCGGGAACTCGATCATTACGTGGTGCTGGAGCCCGGCGCTGGCGAGACGATCCTCACGGCGGCCGAAACCCTCGCCTGGTTGGCCGAGCGACTGGCGGCGATGCCCCAGGCGCCGGCTGACCTGGTGGATCTGGCGGGCCCCCAGGAGCGGGCCCAGCGGCTGCTGGAGACCGCCTGTGAACTGGAGATCGCGCCCGGCCTCACGATCCGCTGGTTTGCGGTGCGTCTGGAACCCCCGGCTCGATCGGCCGCACCGGGGTGTTGAACTCCCGCCGCAGGAGGCCCTGGTCATCCACCAGCGCTGCGGGGCTCGCGGGAGGGGCCTGGGGGGTGCGCAGGATCGTCGGCAGCTGCTCCAGCACCTGGGCCGCCACGGCGGCCGGTGATTCCCCGCCCTGCGCCACCGTGAGGTCGGCCTGGGCGTAAAGGGGGCGGCGGTCCGCCAGCAGGGTGGCCAGGCGGCCGGCCGGGTCGGCATCGGCCAGCAGGGGCCGGGGGGTGGGGTCGGCCTGCAGCCGCCGTAGCAGCAACTCTTCAGGGGCATCCAGCCAGATCACCACGCCCTGCCGCAGGTGGCCCCAGTTCTCCGGCCGCCCCACCACGCCCCCACCGGTGGCCACCACCAAGGAATGCCAGCTGGCGATGCGATCGAGCACGGCGGTTTCCAGCGCGCGGAAGCCGGCCTCGCCCCCATGGGCAAAGATCTCCGCAATCGACTGGCCCGCGGCCTGCTCCACCACGGCGTCGGCATCGACGAAGCGGTAGCCCAGGGCCTCGGCCAGCGGCCGGCCCACGCTGCTCTTGCCCGCGCCCATCATCCCCACCAGATACAGATTGAGGCCCTGCAGGCGCTGGGCCAGGGCCCGGTGGCTGGGGTGTGGGGCGGCGGCGCTGGGATCGGGGCGGTCGGGCTCCATCGGGGATTGGCCGAACGGGCGGAGGCTGTTTCTAGGATGGCCTCCCTCAGAACCCGGCTGATGACCCTCACAGGGCTGACGGCGCCACCCCCGGCCCGCCCCACCCACGGCCGCGGTCGCCCCTGCGTGATCACGCGCCGCGCCAGCTTCAGCGCCAGCCACCTCTACCGCCTGCCTGAGCTGAGCGACGCGGAAAATGCCCGTCGCTTCGGCCCCTGCAGCCTGGCGCCCGGCCATGGCCACAACTACGAGCTGATCGTGGCGATGGGCGGTCCGCTCGACGGCGACGGCATGGTGCTCAACCTCTCGGATGTGAAGCACGCGATCCGTCGGGAGGTCACCGCCCCTCTCGACTTCCGTTTCCTCAATGAGGTCTGGCCGGACTTCGACCTGACCCGGCCGGAGGGGCGTCTGCCCACCACCGAGGCCCTGGTTCTGGCGATCCGCGATCGTCTCCTCCCCCATCTTCCCCTCGTCGGCCTGCGCCTCTACGAGCAGCCCAGCCTCTGGGTCGACGTGCTCGCCGCTCCCTCCACTGATCCCATGGAAGCCTTTCTCTCGATCCGCACCCACTTCGCCGCCGCCCACCGTCTGGCCCGCCCCGAACTCAGCCAGGCTGAGAACGAGGAGATCTACGGCAAGTGCGCCCGCCCCCACGGCCACGGCCACAACTATCTGCTGGATGTCACCGTGCGGGGTCGCATCGATCCGCGCACCGGCATGGTCTGCGATCTGGCCGCCCTGCAGCAGCTGGTGGAGGAGCTGGTGGTGGAGCCCTTCGACCACACGTTCCTGAACAAGGACGTGCCCCACTTCGCCAGCACCGTTCCCACGGCGGAGAACATCGCCCTGCACATCGCCGATCGCCTGCAGGCACCGATCGCCGCCAGCGGCGCCCATCTGCATCGGGTGCGCCTGCAGGAAAGCCCCAATAACGCGGCCGAGGTGTTTGCGGAAACGCCCCGCCTCGATCAGCTGCCCGACGCCCTGGCGGCCCTGGCCGCCGCCGGCTGAGCCTTTCCTTCAGGGTGTGTTGGATGCCTCAGGGGGCGATGCGGATGGCGAAGCGCCGGCCCAGCTCCCTCAGGGGCACCTCCCGCAGGCTTTCCGCCGGCAGCCCGAACAGCCGCGCTAGGCACCGCTTCACCACCACCTCGCTGTCATCGCCGAAGCGACCGCCGAGCATTTCGGTGAGCACCCCCAGGCCCCGGCCCGTGCTGTCCGTTTCCTCGATCAGGCAGCGGCTGGTGGGGATCGCCAACTTGCGACAGGGATCCTGGAGCGTGCGCTCCAGATCGGCCCGCCCCCCTGCGGCGGTCTCCACGCAAACCTGGGTCAGCCGGTTCTCCAGCTGGGGCCGCATCAGCATCAGCACGGGACCCAGCAGCCCGGCCGCGGCGGGTCGGGGTAGGGCCCAGGCGATGGCCGCGCCCCAGGCCAGGGTCAGCCAGACCCCCAGCATCCGCCGCCGTGCCGCCATCGCGTCTTCAGGTGAAGGGGAAACCCGGTTAGTTTGCGCCTTCGAATGCCCTGCCGCATCCCGGGCCATGGCCGAGCTCACCGCCCGCTGGCACCGCGAGACCCGGGAGTTCCCCCAGGAGCAGTGGCAGGCCCTGCTGGAGGCCCAGCCCGATGGCCCCGCGGAAGCCCTGCCTTTCTATTCCTGGCGCTGGCTGCACCATCTCGAGGCCAGCGGCAGCATCGTTCCCCGCCAGGGCTGGCAGGCCTGCCATCTGGGGCTGTGGCGGGGCGAGCGGCTGGTGGGGTTGGCGCCTCTCTATCTGAAGGGCCATAGCTACGGCGAATTTGTCTTCGACCAGTCCTTCGCCCAGCTCGCCGGCCAGCTCGGCCTGCGCTACTACCCGAAGTTGGTGGGCATGAGTCCGGTGAGCCCGGTGCAGGGCTACCGCTTCTGGTTCGCACCAGAGGAAGACCCGGCGGCCCTCACCGCCGTGCTGATCGATCAGATCGACGACTTCTGCCGCGCCAACCGCATCCTCAGCTGCAACTTTCTCTACGTCGACCCGCTCTGGGCCCCGCTGGCGGAGGCGGCAGGCTGCGCCCTCTGGGTCAACCAGCAGAGCCTCTGGCTCAATCCCGGCCACGCTGATTTTGAGGGCTATCTGGCCAGTTTCAATGCCAACCAGCGTCGCAACATTCGCCGCGAGCGTCGGGCGGTGGCCGAGGCGGGGCTCTGCGTGACCCCCCTTGCGGGAGCGGATCTCACGCCGCGCCTGGTGCGGCGGATGCACGATTTCTACGCCCAGCACTGCGCCCGCTGGGGAGCTTGGGGCAGCAAATACCTCACGGAGGCGTTCTTCGCCGCCGCGGCGGAAGAGCTGCGTGAGGCCCTGGTGCTGTTCAGCGCCCACCGCGGGGATCCGGCCGATCCGGTGGCGATGTCCCTCTGTGTGCAGGACGGGCGGCAGCTGTGGGGCCGCTACTGGGGCAGCGATGTGGAGCTCGAGAACCTGCACTTCGAGGTCTGCTATTACGCGCCGATCGAGTGGGCGATCCAGCGCGGCATCCGTCGTTTTGATCCCGGCGCCGGCGGCAGCCACAAGCGCCGTCGAGGCTTCCTGGCCCAGCCGCGCACCAGCCTGCACCGCTGGCTCGATCCGGAGTTCGACGCGATCCTGCGCCAGTGGCTGCCCGGTGCCAATCGGCAGATGCTGGCGGAGATCGAAGCCATCAATGCCGATGTGCCGTTCACGGCTGCCTACGATCCTCTTCATGTCCCAGATTCCTTCGCTCCCCGATCGGCAGCGGCTGGATGAGGAGCTTTCCCAGCGCTTCATCGCCCTCGATCCGGTTGGTTATTTCCTGATTCGCCTCGATGGGGAGGCCGGCGAGCTGGTGGCCGAGCATTACGGCAACACCATCAACGAGCGCGGCCTGGCCACCGACCCGGACACCGGCGAGGTGCTCGCCTGTCGGGGCGCTGGCCCGCGCACCCCGCTGGCCGTGTTCCGAGGGCGCACGGCCAAGGAGCTGGGGATCCGGCTCACCGAGGCCGAGGGGCCTTTGCCCCTGAGCCGGTTGGACCATGCCCTTTACCTCGGACGTGAATTGCAGAAGGCGGAGATGTGCCTTCTGGCAGGGCTGCCCTATGTGCAGGATTGAGCGGCGGGCTCAGGCTGGTTGCAGCTCACGACTTGGGGAAACGGGCGCGTTCGGAGGCTCCGGGGGCAGGGCGGCGAGCTGATCCTGGATTTCCTGGGTCACGATGCTGCGGTACTCCTGGAAATGCTCGTTGTGGGCGAGCGTGACGAGGAACTGCTCGAAGTTGTCGGGGTTGATGCGGGCGATCTTGAGCAGGGAGCTCCAGAAGCGCCAGCGGGTGTTTCGCACCACGCCCTGGCGCCAGATCACGATCGAGAGGGCGCGAATGTCGGTCCAGCTGGGCAGGCCGGCTTTGCCAAGGCTCACAGTCTTGGTGTAGGCGTGCCAGCGGGGCTTGCCCATCTTGGTGTAGTAATGGGTAACGCGATCAATGTAGGCATTCGGCTCGTAAAGGCGGCAGAAAGCATCCACATATTCGGTGGCGATTTCGCGAATCGGTCGGCTCGGGATGAAGTTCAACAGGTTGGTCTGATTGACCCCTTTTGCGTCTTTTTTCTCCTGAACCAAGCGGCCTTCCTTCTCCAGGCGGTGCCAAAGGCCAGTGTTGGGCAGCGCTTGCAGCATGCCCATCATCGCGGCCGGAATGCCTGTGCGGCTCACGAAGGTGACGATCCGATCGCCAGCGCCCGTCTTCTCGCCGTCAAAACCGATGATGAAACCGGCCATTACGCGGATGCCGTAGGAGGTGATGCGGTCCACCGATTCCTCCAGCGAGCTGCGAGTGTTTTGGTGCTTGCCAGCAATGGAAAGGCTGGCTTCATCGGGGGTTTCGATGCCCAGGAACACACTGTCGAAGCGGCACTCGGCCATCATGTTCATCAATTCCTCGTCTGCGGCGAGGTCCACGGAAGCTTCGGTGGCGAAGCTGAAGGGATAGTTGTGGTCGATCTGCCACTGCTTGAGGGCTGGCAGCAACAATTTGGCGTTGCGCTTGTTGCCAATGAAGTTGTCGTCCACCAGGAAGATGGAACGACGCCAGCCCAGGTCGTAGAGAACCTGCAGCTCGGCAATCAGCTGATCGGGCGTCTTCGTGCGGGGTTTGCGGCCGTAAAGAACAATGATGTCGCAGAATTCACACTGGAATGGGCAGCCCCTGGAGAACTGCACCGACATCGAATCGTAGGCATCAAGCTGCAGCAGGTCGAAGCGGGGGATGGGGGTTCCCGTGACATCGGGCTTCTCGCCGTTGGCGCTGAAGCGGCCGCTGCTCTCCCCCTTCTGAATCGCCTCGATGAACATCGGCAGGGTGATCTCGCCCTCGTCGAGCACCTTGAAATCGGCCAGGTCAAGCTCGGGGGCATCCGGGGTTGAGCTGGCGAAGGGGCCACCCACAGCCACCGGCAGCCCGCGCTGCTTGGCCTTGCCGATCTGCACAGCCATGTCGGCCTTCTGGACGATCATCCCTGAGATCACCACCAGCTCCGCCCAGGCCCACTCCTCTTCACGCACCTCCCGGACGTTGCGGTCCACGAGCTTCATCGGCCATTCCTGGGGCAGAAGGGCCGCCACGGTCACCATGCCCAGGGGGGGCAGCAGCACCTTGCGGTTCACCAGCTCAAGGATCTTCTCGTAGCTCCAGAAGGTCTTCGGGAACTCGGGATAGATGAAGAGGGTGCGCATGCTGGGGGAGTGCCGGCGAGGGCCGAAAGCGGATGGAAGATCGGGGGGGCGTGGCGCTGGGGTCTGCGCTACGCGATCAGAACGGAAAGTGTGGCAACCCTACTGGGTTTTGCGCCCGCAGGCGCCCGTTCACCCCACCTGTCTGCTGTAATGGCAGCACCTTTGCACAGGCACGGCCATGGGCGTGGCGATTTACTTGGGTCTGGTGGCCGGCGGCTTGGTCGCGGCCTTCGTGGCCTCCACGGTGCTGCGCGGTATCCGCCTGATCTGAGCCTTCTGGCGGCCGGCCGCCAATTACGGCCCCCGGGCCCGGCAACCCCATGCTGGCCTAGCGTCCACGGTTGCCGGGCAAACGTTCAGCGTGCTTTCGGGCATCACACCGGTTCGAGTCTGAGCCGCCGTTGGCTGAGCTCGTAGAGGCCCAAGGCCAGGCCGGCCACCCCAAGCAGAGCGAAGCACCACAAGAGCCCGAGGCGGATTGTCAGCAGCGCCGCCAGTAAGCCACTGAGGCCTCCGCCTCCGAGAAAGGCGATCTGGCCCAGACCCGCCATCCTCCCCCGCAACACCTGCTGGGATCCCACCTGCGCAATCAGGTTGGTTCCAGCCAGAAGGCAAGCGGTACCCGCTCCGATCAGAAACGTCATCGCCAGGCTCAAGACGAATTTGTTTGGCGAGTTCGGCCACGTCAGGGCCAAGGCCATCCCCAGCTGGGCCACGGCGGTGAGCACGGTGCAGCCCCCCAGCAGCCAGGCCGGTCGCCGGCTGAGTGCTTGGCTGTGGCGATGCAGCAGCAGTCCGCCGCTGACGCTGCCGGCCGCCAGCACGCTGGTGAACCACCCCAGGGCTTGGGGCGAGGGCCCGAGCAGCTCGGCGGCGATCAGGGCCGCCAGCCCGGGATGGAAGAATCCCACCAGGCAGGCCAGGGCTGTGAAGCGCAGCACATGCCGCAGCACAGGCCCGCACTCCCGCCAAGCGGTGCCCAGGCTGGCCGACGCTCCGGCATGGCTGCGCTGCTCCTGATCCCGGTTCGGCTGCAGCAACCAGAGCACGGTGGCGATCGGGATCAGGTAGGTCGCTGCATCGATCGCCAGCGCCATCGCCGGCCCCGTGAGCGCCACCAGCCATCCCCCCAGCGGCGGGCCCACCAGCTTGCCCACGTTGAACACCACCGAGAAGCTCGTCAGATAGGGCGCCAGCTGGTCAGGCCGCTCCACCAACAGCGCGCAGTACTTGTTGCGGGCGGTCAGCTCATAGGTGCTCGCCACTCCCACCAGCAGCGTGCTCAAAAGCAGCATCAGCACCTGGGCTTGGCCCTGCAGCAGCGGGATCGCCAGGGCCCCCAGGCAGCCGGCCCCGAACAGGGCCCACTGGGAGCGGATCAGCACGCGCTCGCAGCCCAGCCGGTCGGTGAGCACCCCTGCCGGGCCGCTCATCAGCAACGCCGGCAGGGACAGCGCCGCGAAGTGGAGGGCCAGCAACAGCGGGCTGCCCGTGCCCTGCAGCAGGATCCAGCCCTTGGCGATCAGCCCGGCGAAGGAGCCGGCGGTGCTCAGCCCTGAGGCCACCAAGAATGTGTTGCGCTGCTGCTGCCGCAGGAGCCGGGCCACGCGCCTCAATGGCCGGACCTGCCGGCACGCAGGTCGGCCACCATGGCCGCGGCGCCCACCACTTCGCCCTGCAGGTCGTAGGTGTCGGCGGCGGTGATGCGCACCGGCACCATCGTGCCCGGGGCGGCACTGAGGCCCCCGGCGCCGGGGCGTACGTGCACCTCCCCATCAACCTCCGGGGCAAAGCGGGCGCAGCGACCCAGCATGGCGCCAGTGCCCGGGTTTTCCTGCTCGATCAACACATCAACGATGCGATCCACCCAGGCCGCGTTGCGGGCGGCGGCGATCGGCTGTTGCAAGGCCATCAATCGATCGCGGCGTTCCTCTGCCACATCAGCCGGCACCGGCTCGGGTAGGTCGGCCGCCGCCGTGCCCGCTTCCGCAGAGAAGCAGAAAACCCCCACATGGTCGAAGCGCTGCTGAGCCACAAAATCCAGCAGGTGTTGGAAGTGGCTCTCCCGTTCACCCGGGAACCCGACGATGAAGGTTGTGCGCAGCACCGCATCCGGCAGCTGATCCCGGATGCGCTGCATCAGCCCTTCATTCACATCGGCCTGCCAGGGGCGGTTCATGGCCCGCAGCACCTCCGGGTGGCTGTGCTGCAGGGGGAGATCGAGGTAGGGCAGCACGTTGGCCGTTTCCCGGAAGGCCGCCAGCACCTCCGGGGTCAGGCCGGTGGGGTAGGCGTAGTGCACCCGAATCCAGGGGATTTCCACGTCGCCAAGGGCCCGTAGCAGCTCGGCCAGTCGGGGCCGCCCGTAGAGATCCAGGCCGTAGTTGGTGGTGATCTGGCTGATCAGGATCAATTCCTGCACCCCCTGGGCCGCCAGCGCCTTCGCCTCGGCCACGATCGATTCGATCGGGCGGGAACGTTGGTCGCCCCGCAGCTTCGGGATGATGCAAAAGGCGCAGCGGTAGTCACAGCCTTCCGCCACCTTGAGATAGGCCACCGCTTCCGACGTGGTGCGGTAGCGGGGCAGATGCTCATCCGCCACGAAGGTGGGCACCTCGCTCACCTGCTGCACCCGTTCGCCGGCTTCCACCCGCCGCAGTACGTCGACGATGTGCTGGTAATCCCCCGTACCCACGATGGCCCGGGCCTCCGGCAGCGACTCCAGCAGCTCCTCCCGGAACTGCTGGGCCAAGCAGCCGGCAATGATCAGCTCCTTGCCCTGTTCCGCCAGCTCCACCAAGGTGCGCACCGATTCCGTGCGGGCGTCCTGGATAAAGCTGCAGGTGTTGACCACCACCACCGACGCCTGGCTCTCATCGGCGCTGACCGCATAGCCGGCCTCGGCCAGAAGCCCGAGCATGTGCTCCGTGTCCACCCGGTTCTTCTCGCAGCCGAGGTGGGCGAAGGCGACGCTGGGACGACTCGGTTCTGGCATGGCGGCGGCTGGCGGCGGAGGTCGGGGGTGACCCCTGGGGATTGTGGGAAGAGCGGCAGCGGCTGCGCGGCGCACCGCCCCCACGGGCCCGATCCCTCACCCTAACCAGAGGGGCCTGTCACAATCGCGTTGACGACGCCCCGAGCCATCGCCGTGACATCCACCCGCCTGGCCAGCCGACTGAGCAGTACCCGACGACGCGGTGATCTCGGCCGCCGTTGGGTACGTGTGGCGATGGCTGTGCTGGCCACCATCGGCGCGGTCGATACCGGAGCCATCACTCTCAAGCGCTGGGGCCTGATCGGCCCGCTCACCTGCCCCGGTGGCGCCGAAGCCTGCGACAAGGTCCTGAACAGCGCCTGGGGCTCCCTCTTCGGCCAGCCCCTCTCCCTGTTTGGGTGCTTGGCCTATCTGGCGGTGCTGCTGCTCGCCCTGCTGCCCTTGCTTCTCCGCGGCGAGGCCCGCAGTTCCGTTTCCGAGCCCAGTTGGTGGGGGCTGTTGCTCCTCAGCACTGGCATGGCCGTCTTCAGCCTGTTGCTGATGGGGGTCATGGTGTTCAAGATCCAGGCGATCTGCGCCTTCTGCATCCTTTCGGCCCTGCTCTCTCTTTCCCTGTTCGTGCTCGCGTTGATCGGCGGCGAATGGGTGGACCGGGGCCAGCTGATCTTCCGTACGGTGCTGGTGGGGCTGGCGGTCACGCTGCTTGGCCTGGGCTGGGCCTCCGCCGTCGACCGTCCCGCCGATCTGGGCAAGGGGGTGCCGATTCCGGTGACCCGCCCCAGCACCCCGGCAACCCTGGCTCTGGCCGAGCACCTCACCGCCAGCGGAGCCCGTATGTATTCCGCCTACTGGTGCCCCCATTGCCATGAGCAGAAGGAGATGTTCGGCAAGGAGGCTGCGGCCAAGCTCACCGTGATTGAGTGCGCTCCGGATGGCCGCAACAGCCAGGCGGCCTTGTGCGAGAGCAAGAAGATCCAGGGGTATCCCACCTGGGAGATCAAGGGCCAGATTGATTCCGGTGTGAAGAGCCTGCCGGAGCTGGCCCTCCGAAGTGGCTTCAAAGGAAAACTCTGAGCCAGTTCAAGGGCAAGCGCTGAGCTAGCCCCCGACGAGGTAGTCCTTAACCCGGCCCTGTCCCCACCCCCCGCGTGCGGATGGCGCGATGTCGCTGCTGCACGGTGTGGCACCGCCAGAAAGGCTGGGCAGCGGGGGCGTCGGTGCGGAAATGCCCGCCGCGGCTCTCCTGCCGGAATGCCGCCGCCTCGATCAGCAGTTCCGCCAGCACCAGCCGTTGCCGCAGCTCCTGCTGCAGATGCAGCAGCCCGAGGCTGGCCCGTCCCAGCAGGAACTGATCGCCGGGCTCGAGCCCCTGGCCGCTTCGCAGCAGCGGCTCCTGCTCCAGAGCCAGGCGTTGCCCGCGCACCTGACCAAGTGCCCGCTGGAGGGCCGCGCCCTGCCGCTCGACCCCGGCCACCTGCCAGCAAAGTTGGCGCAGGGCGATGATCGCCTGACGCAGCCCGGCGGCCGCGGCGCCCGGATCCTCTCCGGCCCGATCCAGGGGGCGGCAGGTTTCCACCGGCTTGCACCACCGATCTCCGCCGTCTGATCCGGACGGCAGCCGCAGCCGGCGGAGCTGTCGGGCGAAGACCAGGCATTCCATCAGGGAATTGCTGGCGAGGCGGTTAGCACCATGGACCCCGGTGCTGGCCACTTCCCCCACCGCATGGAGCCCAGGGATCGTGGTGGCGGTCTCCAGGTTGGTGGCGATGCCGCCCATCCAGTAGTGGGCCGCCGGGGCTACGGGAATCGGATCGTGCAGAGGCTCCATTCCGAGGGAACGGCACCGCCCAAGAATCGTGGGGAACTGGCGCTCCAGCCGGTCCTGCCCCACCGGCCTCAGGTCGAGCCAAAGATTTTCCACCCCCTGCCGCTGCATGCAGCGGGCCAGTGCCCGGCTCACCTGATCCCGCGGCGCCAGGTCGCCGCCCGCCAGATCGGCCACCGGACTGGCACCGTTGGCGTCGCACAGCCGCGCCCCTTCCCCCCGCACCGCCTCGCTGATCAGGAAGTGGGGCGCACCGGGCCGCATCAGGGCGGTGGGATGGACTTGCACGAACTCCAGATCGCGCACCTCGGCACCGGCGCTCCAGGCCATCGCCACCCCGTCGCCGCTGGCCTGGGTGGGGTTGGTGGTGTGGGCGAAGAGATGGCCACCGCCGCCGCTGGCCAGCAGCACCGCTCCGGCCCGCAGCCAGCGGAGACGATTACCGTCCAATACCTGCAGGCCGACGCAGCGGCCAGCCTCCATCCACAGCTGAAGGGCCAGCAGCCCCTTGCGCTGCACCAGAGAGGGCCGCCGCAGCACCTCCCTCTCCAGGGCGTCCACCAGGGCTCCGCCGGTGCGGTCCTGGGCGTGGAGCACCCGCCGATGGCTGTGGGCTGCCTCGAGGGTGGTGCTCAGGTGCTCGCCGCTGCGGTCGAAGTCCATGCCAAGGCCCACCAGCCGCTCCACGCAGTCGGGGGCCTGGCTCACCAGCAACCGCACCGCCTCCGGCTCACAGAGCCCGGCGCCGGCCCGCAGGGTGTCCTCCACGTGGCTCGCGAAGCTGTCTTCCGGGCGGGTCACCGCAGCGATGCCACCCTGGGCCCAGCGGCTGGCCGAGCGCGGGGTGCCGCTCTTGCTCAGCAGCAGCACCCGCAGCCCAGGCGGCAGCTCCAGGCAGCTCATCAAACCGGCGGCGCCGCTGCCTACCACCACCACATCCCAGGGGCCCGCCGGCAGCTCCTCGGCCAAGCCGCCGGCCATGGGCTCACTGGCCTCGGAAGGCGACGGTTGCGTTGCCATCCTTTCGACCCGCTGCAGCTGAGCCTATGGGAGCGTGGGCAGGGCGTCAGGGGCAGCGCCGCCCGTGGCAGTGCGGGGCCGGTAGCAAAAAAGTCGTCAGCAAAAAAGGCCGTCCCCGCAGGAACGGCCCAAAAAGACTGCCGAGGTCTAGGGCCCGAAGGCCCTTGGCCCAGAGAGATTGGTTGACGGCGAGGGCCTCAGCGATATTGGCCGTCGTTGATCCGGTCAAAGCCTTCGTTCAGCGCGATCGAGGGAGGGGTCACGGTGAAATTGGCCTTGAACTTCTCGAACAGCTCCTTCTGGCGCTCGGTGAGATCGAGTTTCAGAACGTCATCGACGTCGCTGTAGGGGCCCCCCAGCACGATTTTGCCGGCCAGGGTGGGGTACATCCCGGGATACTGCTGAAAGCGTCGCACCGACGAGTTGTTGAGGTCCACCTTGTCGCCACGCTCGGCGATCTTGTCATCGGCAAGGTTGCGCAGTTCGCCCTCGGCATAGGCGGGGCTGGGCAGCAGCAGACCGATGAGCAGACCGGTCAGAACCACACCACTCATCAACCAGGCAAGCAGCCGCTTCATCACGACACTCCAGAGAAAGGAAAGGCGGGGTAACCAAAGCCCGGGACCCTGCAGGAGCCCGGTCGCCGGGAACTCTTGAGCTCCCCAGCGGAAGCAGGGGTGTTTGTCCACCGCTGCAACCCCACAACGTTACAGACCGTTCCACAGGGGGCCCGGGGCGGCTGCCCGGCGGTTGCAGTTCTTCAGATCAGACCGCTCAGGCTGGGAGCCATCACGGCGGCCAGCAGAAACAGCCCATCCACGGCGAGGGTGGTGGCCAAGGTGGCGGCCCACACCCGCTCTGCCTCGCCGCCTGAGCGCCAGAGCCAGGAACTCAGGCCAGCCAGCAGGCTGGCGGCCGCCAGCAACAGGGCCAGGGGAGCCGGCTGGAGGACCGCTTCGGCGGCAGCCTGAAGCAAGGCCGGGGCTTCGGAGATCGGCGCCGCCAGCACGGAGGGCCAGAAGGCCATCACGCCGCTGAGCGCCATCACGGCGTCGGTCGCGGCGGTGCCAAGGAGAGAGGTCAGGTAGAAGCCGGCTGCCAGGCGCCACCGGCTGCGAAGACCGGCCAGGGCGATCGGCAGCGCGAAGGCTTCGATCGGCAGGTGCCAGAGGGGATGCAGGCGGCACCAGCCCCAGAACAGGCTGCCCCCCAGCCAGCTGCCGGCAAAGCCCACCAGCAGGACGCCGAGGGAACGCAACCGTCCGCTGGCGTTTTGTTCGAGCAGCACGCCGAGCGTCGCCAGTGGCACCGTGAACAGGGCGGCGGCCATGGGTGCGTTCCGAACCCAGGGGGCCTGGATGAAAACGGGAACCGCCACCAACAGGGCAGCCAGGAGGGGAAGGGGCAGCTCACCGCTCCAGGAGAACCCGGGAATCCCAGGCTCCGCCAGGGTTGCGGCCACGGAGCGGGGCCGGCTTTGGAGGCTGGTGGGGACCCCGATCACCTGAGATGTGAAGAAAGTTGGCCAACCTTAGGGGGTCTGAGGCTTGGCGCTCCGCCCGGTTGCGCCATAAGGTCGCCCCAGTCTTCCCCCGGCGCATGTCGATCAACGCTGCCGCGGAGCCGCTTTCCCTGGGGGCGGCGTGCTGGCATGCCCTGGTGCTGGGGGTCGTCCAGGGGCTCACCGAGTTCTTGCCGATCAGCAGCACCGCCCATCTCAAGGTGGTTCCCGTGCTACTCGGCTGGGGCGATCCGGGGATCGCCTTCACCGCCGTGATCCAGCTGGGCAGCATCGTCGCGGTGCTCGCCTACTTCCGCCGCGATCTGTTCGCTGTGGGCCGCGGCGTCGCCCGCGCTTTCCGTCACGGCCAGTGGCGCGACCCCTCCGCCCGTCTCGGTGTGGCCATCGCCCTGGGCACCCTGCCGATCCTGCTGGCTGGGTTGGCCGTGAAGGTGTGGATCCCGGGCTATGAGCAATCCCCCCTGCGCAGCATGACGTCGATCGCCATCGTTTCGATTGCGATGGCCTTGCTGCTGGCCCTGGCCGAGCTGGTGGGCCGCCGCCGCCGGTGTCTTGAGCAGGTCATGCCGCGCGATGGCCTGCTGGTGGGTGCTGCCCAGGCGCTGGCCCTCGTGCCCGGGGTCTCCCGCTCGGGCAGCACCCTCACCGCGTCCCTGTTCGATGGGTGGGCGCGGGCGGATGCCGCCCGCCTGTCCTTCCTGCTCGGCATCCCGGCGATCACCCTCGTGGGCCTGGTGGAGCTGCGGGAGGCTCTCCACCACCCCGCCAACGGCGGGTGGTTGCCCATGCTGGTGGGCGTCCTCGCGGCGGCGGTCGTCTCCTGGCTGGCCATCGCCTGGTTGCTGCGCTTTCTCCAGCAGCACAGCACCTGGATTTTTGTGGGCTACCGGCTGCTCTTCGGCCTGGTGATCCTGCTGTTCTTCCGCGCCAGTGAAAGCCCTCTCGGCTAACACCCCCAAGCGTTCCGGCCCGCCGCTCCGCAGACTGGGAGCAGATCGCCCCCCCCGCCTGCTGTGTGGAACGAACCCTCCGCTGGCATCGCCCTGGTCGAAGCCCAGGCCCGTGCGGCGGGGGGTGAGACGCCCCGGCTCCCCCAGCCCGCGGTTGTGGCTGGGGTGGAGCCGGGTTCGATCGGAGAGGAGCTGGGCTTCCAGCCCGGCGACCGGTTGCTCAGCATCAACGGCGTCCGTCCCCGCGACCTGATCGATCTGCAGGTGCTCTGCAGCGAGGAGGAGCTGGTGCTGGAGGTGGAGGATCCCGACGGGACCCCCCATGTGGTGGAGCTCGAGAAGGACGCGGATGAGGGCTTGGGGCTGGCCTTCACCGAGGCTCTGTTTGACGGCCTGCGGCAGTGCAACAACCACTGCCCGTTCTGCTTCATCGATCAGCAGCCGCCAGGTCGGCGCAGCAGTCTCTACCTCAAGGACGACGACTACCGCCTCAGTTTTCTTTACGGCAGTTATCTCACGCTCACCAACCTCACCCCCGCCGACTGGCAAAGGATCGAGGCCCAGCGACTCTCGCCGCTGTATGTGTCTGTGCACGCCACCGACCCGGAGCTGCGTAGCCGCTTGCTGGTCAACCCCCGGGCGGCCCTGCTGCCCGACCAGCTGCGTTGGTTCGCCGACCGCCGCCTCCAGATCCATGCCCAGGTGGTGGTCTGTCCCGGGCTCAACGACGGCCCGGCCTTGGTGCGCACCCTCACCGACCTGGCGGAGCATGGGAGGGAGCCCTGGCCGGCGGTCCTCTCCACCGCCGTGGTCCCCGTGGGCCTCACCCGTTTCCGCCCCGCTGGCGATGCCTTGCGGCCCGTGACACCGGTGGACGCGGCGGCCGTGATCGACGCGGTGGAGCCCCTCCAGAAACGCTTCCAGCAGGAGATCGGCAGCCGCTTCGCCTGGCTTGCCGATGAGTGGTATCTGATTGCTGATCGCCCCCTGCCGCCCCGGGCGGCCTACGAGGATCTTCCCCAGCGCGAAAACGGCGTCGGCAGCATCCGCGCCTTTCTCGAGGAGCTGGACCGGGCCACCGCTTCGCTGCCGCCGTCCATCCCCACCCCCCGACGGTGCAGCTGGGTGGTGGGGCACCTGGTGGCCGGAGCGTTGCAGCCCGTGGTGGATCGTCTGAATGCGGTGGAGGGGCTCGAGTTGGTGCTCCATGGTTTGCCCAGCCCCTATTGGGGGCAGGAGCAGGTGGTCACCGGCCTGCTCACCGGCTCCGATCTGCTCGAGGGCTTGCGGGGGTGTGATCTGGGGGAGGAACTGCTGCTGCCGCGGGTGATGCTGCGGGAGGGGGCGCCGGTTTTCCTCGACGACTGCACCCTCGCCGAGCTCGAGGAGCGGCTGCCGGTGCCCGTGCGGTTGATTGGGGGTGCAGACGATCTGGTGGCCGTCTGCCTCGGCAGAGCCGGTTCCGCTGCTTAAGCTCTTGCGGATTGTTCGGGTTCGGATGTGAACCGCCGCCATCTTCTGCTCGCTGCACTGATGGTGGCGCCGGTTCATCCTCCTCGGGCCGTCGCCGCATCAACCCCGGCCCTGGCCGCCGAGCCTGCCCCTGCCTCCGCAGTGGCAGCGCCTACCCCAGGCCCCGCGCTCGCTCCGTCGCCGGCCCCGGCCCCGACCCCCGCACCAAGTCCAGGGATTAACCCCGAGGACCCCGCCGGCGCCGCCATCCGCCGCTCGATCCCCCTGGCGCCGGCCGTCAAGGGAGCACGCCCCAAATCCAACCCCACGGTTCTGCCGCCGGCGGCCCGCGAGTTGCCGCCTTCCGAGCTCGACCTTTCCGCCCCCGCCCCCCTGGCCCTGCCGGTGAAGCCCGATCAGGTGCGAATCCGCGATCTGCGCCCCCTCAGCCTGCCGGACGTCGAAACCCTCGGGGAGGTCAACAACCCCAACCTCAAGGCCCTCGCCAGCAAGGTGGAGCAGGCCCAATCGAGCCTGCGGGCCGAGATCTCCCGCTGGTATCCCACCCTCAGCTTCAACGCCACCAGCTTCCCCACCTACAGCGCTGACGAGAATTCTCAGGGACGGGTGGGGCTGCCCCCCTCGCTCACCCGCTCCAGCATCTTCCAGATGGACGCCCAGCTGGAACTCAGCTGGGCCCTGATCAATCCCGCCCGCAACCCGGCCATTGCGGCGGCCCGCGATCGTTACGAAAAGGCCAAGAACGACTATCTGATCGGCCTGCGCGAGCTGCGGCTCCAGGTGGCCGAGGCCTACTTCGAGCTGCAGAAGGCCGATGAGCAGGTGCGCATCGGTCAGCAGTCGGTGCGGGCCTCCCTTGTGAGCCTGCGTGATGCCCGAGCCCGCTTCCAGGCCGGCGTGGCCACCAAACTCGAGGTGCTGGAGGCCGAAACCCAGTTGGCCCGAGACCAGCAGCTGCTCACCAACGCTCTGTTGGGACGCAGTGCCAGCGGCATCGGCCAGGCCGCCGCCCGCCGCAACCTGGCCTCCCTGCTGGATCTGCCGCAGGATGTCACCCCCACCGCCCAAGACCCCTCTCGCCCCGTGGGGGTCTGGCTGCCTTCGCTGCAGGAGAGCATCGTCGCCGCCTACGCATTCCGCGAGGAGCTCGATCAACTTCTCCTCGACATCTCGATCGCCAACAGCACCGCCAACGAGGCGCTGGCCCAGGTGCAGCCCCTGCTGAACATTTTCAACCGCTTCTCGGGCGGCCGTAGTTTCGGTTACGCCAACCAGCCCAATCCCACCACCGAAGTCGAGAGCTGGAGCGTTGACAACACGGTGGGGCTCAATCTCCGCTGGACCCTTTTCGATGGTGGCAGGGCCAGGGCCGAAGACCGGGCCACCAAGCAGCGGGCCGAGGAGAACCGCTACAACTTCGCCCGCGAACGCGACCAGATTCGTCGCGAGGTTGAGGAGAACTGGTACACCCTCGAGCAGAACACCCGCAACATCACCACCACGTCTCGGGAAGTGCTCTCCGCCCGAGAGTCACTGCGCCTGGCCCGGCTGCGCTTCCAGGCAGGCGTCACCACCCAGCGGGAGGTGGTCGACAACCAGCGCGATCTCACCCAGGCGGAGGTGCGTTGGTCCAACGCCATTGCCGATTACAACATCAGCCTCGCCCGCCTGCGCCGCTTCACCGGTCTCGATCAGATCGCCATCTGCCCCCGGCCCTCGCTCCCCGCGGCAAGGCCCCCCTCCGACGCCGCCGACCAGGTGCCGGTGGAGCCCACCCCCCTCCTGCCGGCCTGCACGGCCGACACCACGCCCAAGCCCACCCGCTGAGCGCCTTGCCCCCATCCCTCGATCGCCTCACCCTGCCCGACACCCTCCGCCTGGGGCTGTTTCAGGGTTGTCTAGGGATGTTGGCTGTGGTGTTCGCAGGCATGTTCAACGGGGTGATGATCAGCGAACTTGCCTTCCCGGGGCTGCTGGTGGGGGGTGCCCTCGCCTTCGAGCAGTTTGTTGCCCCCGCCCGGGTGCTCTTCGGCCAGATCTCCGACGCCCACCCCCTCGCGGGGCGCCGCCGTGTTCCTTACATCCTGCTGGGCACGGCTCTTTTCTGCACCCTTGCGGTCCTTTCCGTTCCCCTGATCTTCCATGTGGGTCGGCTGCTGGAAGCGGGCAACCAGCCCCAGCTCGCCCTGGCCATCGCTGCACTCTGCGGCCTGTTCGCCCTCTACGGCCTGGCCATCTCCCTGGCCTCCACTCCGTATTTAGCGTTGGTGATCGATCGCACCAGCGAAGCGGAGCGCCCCCGGGCCGTGGGCATCATCTGGTGCATGCTCACGGTGGGCATCGTCATCGGCGCCGTCGCCATCAGCCTCAGCCTCCGCTCTCTTGACGGCGTCGACGACCCCTCCCGGCTCGAACCCGCCCTGCGGGCGTTCATGGCCAAGGTGGCAGCAGCAGTTCTGCTCCTCACCGTAGTGGCCACCTGGGGCATGGAGGCACCCGCCTCTTGCGCCCTCCCGCAGTCCTCTGGCCAGTCCCGTGAGGATGCCGTCTCCCTGGCTCAGGCCTGGCGGTTGATCACCTCCAGCCGTCAGGTGCTGGTGTTCTTCTCGTTTTTGATCCTGTTCACCCTCGGCCTGTTTCTGCAGGATCCGATCCTCGAAGGCTATGGCGGCCAGGTTTTTGGTCTCTCCATCGCCGACCGTACCCAGCTCAATGCGTTCTGGGGTGTGGGCACGTTGCTGGGTTTGCTGGCGGCTGGATTCTGGATCGTGCCCCGCCTGGGCAAACTGGCCACAGCCCGCCTGGGTTGTCAGATGATCGTCACCACCTTGACCCTCCTTCTGGCGAGCGGCCTCACCGGTAGCCCCCCGCTGTTGCGGCTGGTGATGCTGCTCTTCGGTCTGGCGGCGGGTATCGGCACCAACAGCGCCCTCTGTCTCATGCTTGATCTCACCCTCCCCCAGGTGGCTGGCACCTTTGTTGGTGTCTGGGGTCTGGCCCAGGCGATGGCGAGGGCCCTGGGCAAGTTGGTCGGCGGCGGCCTGCTCGATCTGGGCCGGCGTCTTCCCTTCGGAGACGGCCCTTACCCGGCCTATGCGCTTGTGCTCCTGGTGGAGATCGCGGTAGCCGCACTGGCCCTCTGGACGCTCTCCCGCCTCAACGTCCAGCAGTTCCGCCAGGACACGGCCCAATCGCTGGACAAGGTTCTGGCCCTGGAGGTGGGATCGTGACCCTGGCCCTCGACCAAGCCGTTCACCCCGCCCTCCATGCCCTTGTGGATCGGGTGGCAGAACGCCAGCGGGCCGACTTTGGCCACATGGTGTCCGATCTCAAGGCCGACGGCACCTTGATCACCGCCTGCGACCGTTGGAGCGATGCCGCTCTGGTGGGGGGACTGGCCGAGCTGTTCCCTCAGGATGGGGTGCTCAGCGAAGAGGGGGAGAAGCTGATTCCGGCCAGCGAGTCCTACTGGGTGGTGGATCCGCTGGATGGCACCACCAATTTCGCGGCTGGCATCCCCTATTGGGCGATCTCCATGGCCCGCTTCCACGACGGCGTTCCCGTGCTTGCTCTCCTGGATGTTCCGCCGCTGCGCCAGCGGATTGTGGCGATCCGCGGCCACGGCGCCTGGCGCAACGGCAAACCCCTGTCGCCCCCATCTCTCCATTCCCACCCCGCTGGCTGTGCTTCCCTCTGCAGCCGCTCGATCGTTGTGTTGCAGAAGCTCCCCGACCGCCGCTTCCCCGGCAAAATCCGGATGCTTGGGGTTGCCAGCCTCAACCTGGTCAGCGTGGCGATGGGCCAAACCGTCGCCGCCCTGGAAGCCACCCCGAAGATCTGGGACCTCGCGGCGGCCTGGCTGGTGCTGCATGAACTGGACTGTCCACTCCGCTGGCTTCAGCGCGACCCCAGCCATATTCCGGCCGGCACCGATCTCTCCCAGACGGACTTTCCCGTGCTGGCGGCTGATCGGGCTGACACCTTCGCCCGCTTCGAGCCCTGGGCCGAGGCCTTGGTGGCGCCAGAGGGTTGACTCAGGCGTGAGAGGTGTTATGTTGTTGGACTGCGCCGCGAGAGCGAGTGCAGCCACCTGTGAGGAACGGGTGGGAACCGGTCAACCTGCTAGGTTGACTGGGCCTGCGAGAGAAGCCGAGGAGGCTTTTGGAGCGGGTGCCTACAAGCCGGAAGCGACCGAGGGTCCGACGGTGCTGTAGGTTTCAGAGGTCGCCGCGAGGCGATGGCCGAGCGAACCCCGCGAGGGGGGTAGCCGGT
>JBKDOZ010000293.1:0-3588 GCA_046342735.1 Synechococcaceae cyanobacterium | reverse complement strand
GCGATGCCCTGCACGCTGGCCTGGCGCTGCAGGGCTTCCGCCTCCTCGCCGCGGGCGGGGAGCAGCAGGGCCCCCGCCCCGCAGGCGGCCAGGGAGGCGGCCAGGGCGTTGCCGGGTTCGAGGAAGCTCAGCTCGCCGGGGCCGGCGCGGTCGAGGGCTTCGGCCCCCTGCAGCTCGGGGTCGCCCGCCAGGGAGCGGGGCGTGTCGGAGGCGACGCACGCGAGCTGGTCGAGCAGGCTGCTGAAGCGCATTCCCTGGGAACGGGGGCGGCCGGATCGTAGGCCGCCCCTCCCTCAGGGGGGCGTGGGCAGGGCGGTGATCACGAAGTGATCGCGGTGCACCACGGCGTCGCCCACCGCGCCGAGCCGGTGGCGCATCTCTTCGCTGCTGAGCCCGAGGATGCGCTGCAGCTCCTCGCTGCTGAGGGCCGAGAGGCCGCGGCCCAGTTCGCGGCCGTCCTCGCTGAGCACCTTCACCGGCTCCTGGCGCCCGAAGCTGCCCTCCACCGCCCGGATGCCGACGGCGAGGAGGGAGGCCCCGCGCTCGATCAGCGCCTTTTCGGCGCCCGGATCCACCCGCAGGCTGCCCTTGGGCAGCAGGGCGTGGGCCAGCCAGCCCTTGCGCTCCGCTAGGGGTGCGGCGCTGGCGCGGAAGAGGGTGCCGCTGGGCTGGCCGTCGAGCAGGGCCTCGAGCACCGCCGGATCGCGGCCATCCGCCAGGCGAACGCTGATGCCGCTGGAGGTGGCGATGCGGGCGGCGGTGAGCTTGGTGGTCATGCCGCCGGTGCCCCATTGGCCGCCGCCGCCGGCGACGGCGCTGAGCCGTTCGAGTTCGTCGAGGTTGCGCACCTCCGCGATCGGCAGGGCGGCGGGATCGGTGCGGGGATCGCCGGAGTAGAGGCTGTCGACATCGGTGAGCAGCACCAGCTCCTCGGCCCCCACCGCCACCGCCACCAGGGCGGAGAGGGTGTCGTTGTCGCCGAAACGCAGCTCGTGGGTGGCGAGGGTGTCGTTTTCGTTGACGATCGGGATCACGCCCCACTCCAACAGCTGGGCGAGGGTGCTGCGGGCGTTGGCGTAGCGGCGGCGGGAGGCGAGGTCGCCGCGGGTGAGCAACACCTGGGCGACCCGCAGCCCCCGCACGGCGAAGGCCTCCTGGTAGAGGCCCATCAGGCGCCCCTGGCCCACGGCTGCGGCGGCCTGGAGGGCCACCAGTTCGGAGGGTCGCCGGCCGAGCCCGAGGGCCTCGCAGCCCAGCCCCACGGCGCCACTGGTGACCAGCACGATGGCGTCGCCGCGCCGCTGTCGCCGGGCCAGGGTGGCGGCCATGTCGGCGATCACGGCCGCGGTGGGGCGTTCCGCATCGCCGCGCAGCAGGCTGGTGCCCACCTTGATCACCCGGATCCGACGGCCCATCCGCTCAGCCCAGGCCCACCCAGCGGGCCATGCGCAGCTCCAGGTTCTGCAGCCGATCGCGCTCGCAGGGCTGCCCTTGGGAATCGATCGGCTTGACCAGCACGGTGAACAGCCCCAGCCGGTTGCCGGCCAGCACGTCGGTGAAGAGGCGGTCCCCCACCAGGGCCACCTGCGCGGCGGGCAACCCCAGCTCCGCCAGGACGCGCCGCAGGGAGGAGCGGCGGGGTTTGCCCGCCGAGGTGGTGAAGGGCACCCCCAGCTGCTCGGCCACCGTGCCGATGCGGCGCCGGGAGGGGTTGTTGCTCAGCAGGTGGATGGGCAGAAGCCGCTGGGCCTCCCGCAGCCACTGTTCGGCGCTGGGGGGAAGGCTGGCGCTGCGGCGCGGTAGCAGGGTGCGGTCGACATCGAGCACCAGGGCGCGGATGGGGACGGGCCGCTCCAGCAGCTCCGCCAGGGGCAGCTGGGCGAGGGTGCGGCCCGGCTGCCAGTCAGGGGTGAGGAGTTGCCGCAGCATCAGCCGTCGCCTTCCCGTTCATCGAGCTCCTGTTCGATGCGGGGCTGGATGCGCTCGAACTCCTCCCCCTCCACCAGCACCCCTTCGCCCCCCTGCAGACGGGCGACCACGAAGAAGGGGTCGAGGGGGATGTAGAGGCCGTATTCCTGGTCGCTGGCCCGGAATTGGATCAGCATTTCGTAAAGGTCGGTCTCCCCATCCTCGTCGTCTTCGTCGAGATCTTCCCCGTCGAGGTCGTCGTCGAGTTCCTCCTCCAGCTCCTCGGGGTCGTGTTCCTCCAGTTCGCCGCTCACGGTGAGGGTGGCGGCGGAGCGCACCAGGGTGAGGTCGTGCTCCTGGAGCACCACATCGGCCACGCGCAGGATCTCCTCCGCAGCGTCGAGCTCTTCGATCACCTCGTCCTCGTCGTCGTCGTCACCGATGCGCACCAGGCACACCGGGGTGTCGACGGGGGTGAGCAGGCCGTAATCGACCCCATCCACGGGGATGAGCTGCTCAAGGAAGCAGAGGAGCTGGCGGCCGGCGCTGTCGCGCACCAGCAAGGTGGGCACGTCGCCGGCACCCGTCATGGGGGCGGAGTCGGAGGTCATGACAGGCAGGCGGTGGTGTTCAGGATGGAGCCGGGGTCGGGACGGCCGCCGGTGGTTCCCGCAACCATTGTTCCAGCAGGAGGGCCGCGGCGCCGCTGTCGAGGCGGCCGCTGCGGTCGCCGTGCAGGCCGAAGCGCTCGCCGGCCTCCCAGGTGCTGGCGTGCTCATTCACCCAATAAAGCGGCAGGGACCGGCCTTCCTGGGCCAGCGTGCGGGCGAGGCGTTCGCCGTAGCGGCGGCAGTGCAGGGCCTGGGGGGTGGGGCGTTGCTGGGCGTCGAGCGGCAGGCCCACCACGAGCGCCCGCACGGCCCGTCGCTGCAGGAGCGGCCTCAGGGTCGCCAGGTCGTCGGCGAAGGCGCCGCGGTGGAGGGCGGGCAGCGGGGTGACGGTGAGGCCCAGGGGGTCGCACCCCGCCAGGCCGATGCGGCGGCGGCCGACATCCAGGGCCAGGGCTGAGCAGGGGGGCCGCACCGGCTCAGCGCACGATCAAGGGGCGCGGGGGGGCGAGGGAGCGGGGCGTGAAGGGGCTCGGCACGGGCTGGCGCCGGGGCTGGAGCTGCTCGAGCATCGCCGCCAGCCGCCCGCGGGTGAGCCCCTGGCGCGGCTGCCATTCCTGCCGCCGCCAGACGCTTCGGGCCATCAGCACCTGCTCGCCGCGGAGTTCGGCGCCGAGGGCCTCCAGCCAGCGGAGCCGCTCCTGATCGCCCACTTCACTCACCAGCCAGAGGGGCCCGTGGCCTTGGCCGAGCTCCCGCAGCAGCCGTTCGGTGGCGCTCCCCAGCAGGTGCGACCAGCCCGGGTGCAGGGAGAATTCCACCAGGGAGCCCCCGGCGGGATGGTCCGTGAGCAGGCGGGCGCCGGCCACGGCCTCGCGGCGGCTGGGATCGACGAGCATCCAGCCGCGACCGTGGCTCTGGTCGAGCAGGTCGTCGATGCGGCGATCGAGGAGCTGGCGCAGCTGGGCCGGACAGGCGGCCTGCTCGAGGTGCCAGAGCAGGGGGGCGGTGCGGCGGTTGAGGGGCCAGAGCTGCAGGGGGGCCGGCAGGGGGGGAAGGGGGGCGCCCGGGG
>JBKDOZ010000292.1:0-18273 GCA_046342735.1 Synechococcaceae cyanobacterium | reverse complement strand
CCCTGGCCCTGATCAGCCATCTCGACACCCTGCGCCTGCTGGAGCGGAGCCTCCGCCGCACCGGCCTGCCGGTGAGCTTCACCGGCGGCTTCCACCCCCTGCCCCGCCTCCAGGTGGCCCTGCCCCTGCCGCTCGGTGCGGAGGGCCACGGCGAATGGCTCGATCTGGAGTTTCACGCGGCCGTGGACCCCGAAGAGGCGCGGCGGCGGCTGCAGGAAGTGCTGCCGCCCGAGTTCCGGCTGCTGTCCGTGGCTCCGGTGCCGGTGGCGGCCCCCAGCCTCTCCCAGGAACTGCGGGAGGCCCACTGGCGCCTGGAGCTGCGGCCTGCGTTGCGCTCCGATCTGGGCGCCGAGCCGAGCTCCGATCTGGGCCCTGAGCTGTTGCCCGCTCCGGATGGGGACGCCTGGCGGCAGGCCCTCAGCGAGCTGCTGGCGGCCCCCAGCCTCCCCTGGCACGACACCGATAAAAAAGGTCGGCCCCGCCAGCGCGACTGCCGCCCTTATCTCCTGGAGCTGGCCCTGGTGGAGGGGCCCGAGGCTGCCCGGGGCGGTGCGGTGCACCTCGACCTGCGGGCCCGGATCGATCCCCAGGGCCGCAGCCTGCGGCCGGAGTTCCTGCGTCACTGGCTGGAGGAGAGCCTGGTGAGGCCGCTGCTGCTGGGGCGGATCGAGCGTCGTGCCCTACTCCTGGCTGCGTGCTAGGTTGCCACCAGATCGGATCCCGAACCAGGAGAACTTCCTTCTCCACGGCACCGTTCCCCGCCTTCCTTCCAGGTCGCTTTCTAGAAGCCCCTCCCCGGAAGTGCTCTCGCAGATCCACCCCGTGAGGGTGCGTTCTCGGCCTCAAGAGGCGCTTCGCTTTGATGCGTTCCGCCAGCTTCTTTCCCTGAATTGCCCCTCGCTCCCGTGTGCGAGTTGGCCCCACCTCGCGGTGGGATTTTCACCCCGCATGCCCCGTCTCCGCCTTTCCGGACGGGTCTTGCGGTTCGGCCCAGCGCCATCCCCCTGCCCCGTGCGGGATACCAACCCGCCTCGCTGGGACAGGGCTCCCCCGAGCCAAGCATTTTTTCCATGCCCCAGCAGATCGTCATCGCCGAGCAGCTGCGCATTGCCGCAGTGCTCACGGACGAACGTGTCGATGAGCTCGTCGTGGCCCAAGGCCGCTACCAGATCGGCGACGTTTATCTCGGCACCGTCGAGAACGTGTTGCCCGGCATCGATGCCGCCTTTGTGAACATCGGCGAGAGCGAGAAGAACGGTTTCATCCACATCACGGATCTCGGCCCCCTGCGCCTCAAGAAGGGTGGTGCCGGCATCACCGAGTTGCTGGAGCCCCGCCAGAAGGTGCTCGTGCAGGTGATGAAGGAGCCCACCGGCACCAAGGGCCCGCGCCTTACCGGCAATCTCACGCTGCCCGGTCGCTTCCTGGTGCTTCAGCCCCACGGCCAGGGGGTGAGCATCTCCCGTCGCATCAACGGCGAGAACGAGCGCAACCGGCTGCGGGCCCTCGCCGTGCTGATCAAGCCCCCCGGGGCTGGCCTGCTCGTGCGCACCGAGGCGGAGGGCGTCGCCGAAGAGCTGCTGATCGACGATCTCGAGGCCCTGCTGCGCCAGTGGGAGGGGATCCAGCAGGCGGCGGAGACCGCCAGCCCGCCGGTGCTCCTCAACCGCGATGAAGACTTCATCCATCGCGTGCTGCGCGATTTCTTCAGCGCCGAGCTGGTACGCATCGTTGTCGACAGCCCGGAGGCGGTGTCGCGGGTGAATGCCTTCCTTGGCGCCGACCAGGCCAATGTGCTGGTGGAGGCCCATGGCGAGCCCACGGAGATCCTCGATCACTACAGGGTCAGCACCGCCATCCGCGATGCCCTCAAGCCCCGGGTGGAGTTGCCCTCCGGCGGCTACGTGATCATCGAGCCCACCGAGGCCCTCACGGTGATCGATGTCAACTCCGGCTCCTTCACCCGCTCCGCCAACGCCCGCGAGACGGTGCTGTGGACCAACTGCGAGGCGGCGGTGGAGATTGCCCGCCAGTTGAAGCTGCGCAACATCGGCGGCGTGATCGTGGTCGACTTCATCGACATGGAGTCGCGCCGCGATCAACTGCAGCTGCTGGAGCATTTCACCCAGGCCCTCCGCGACGACGGCGCCCGCCCCCAGATCGCCCAGCTCACCGAGCTCGGCCTCGTGGAGCTCACCCGCAAACGTCAGGGTCAGAACCTCTACGAACTCTTTGGACGCGCCTGCCCCAGCTGCGGGGGCCTCGGCCATGTGGCGGTGCTCCCCGGCCGCGACACCCTCCAGCCCCTGGCCACCCTCTCCGGGCTGGTGCGCACGCCCACGGCGGCTCGTAGCGACGGGCTGGCGGTCCTGCCGGCCAGCGAGCCGGCTGGCAGCGGTGGTGTCCGGCGCCGGCGCGGTGGTCGGGGGGGCCGGGGTGGCGACTCCGCCGAGGCACCCCTCAGCATCCCCGGCCTCGAGGTGCAGGGCTCCGCTGGGGAGGCTCCCGGCACGGGGGAGTTCAGCGGTGGCGGCGATGCCGGCCCGCGGCGGCCCGAGCCGGAGATCCTGGCTGTGCCCATGGAAGACCGCCAGGAGTTGGTTTATGGCTGGCTGGGGCTCAACCCAGCCCTGCTGCTCGATGAGCCGCCCAGTGGCGACAACCTGATGGTGCGCATCGTGCGGCCTGGGGAGGATCCCTCCGCCGTGATCGACGAAGCCCGCCAGCAGCTGGCCGCGGCCGGTTCCCGCCGCCGCCGTCGCGGCCGCGGCAGCCTCGCCAGCAGCGAACCCTCCGAAGATCGCCCGCTCACCCCGGTGACGATCACACCCCTGCCGATCTCCCCGCCTGAGATGCAGGCCGCTGCGGAGGTGGTCACCGTCGCCGTGCCCGTCCATCGCCGCACGCGTAGCCGTGCCGCCGCTTCGCTCGATGGCACGAGCAGCGCAGGGGGGCCGGGCACCGTCGCTCCCGCCACCGCAGGTGCGGAGGCTTCTGGCGCCCCGGAGCCAGACGCCGCTGCCGTTGAGTCCGGCGCCGCCGACCCCCGCCGCCGCCGTCGCCGCTCCTCGGCGAGCGTCTGAGGGGCCGTGCCCCGGCGGCCCCAGCCCGTTCCCGCCGCCCCCTGGGGCGGGCTCCCGCCCCACCAATGCGCCGGCGTCGATGAAGTGGGCCGCGGCTGCCTGTTCGGCCCGGTCTTCGCGGCCGCGGTGGTGCTGCCCGCCGAGGCCCTGGTGCCCCTGGCGGCGGCCGGCCTCACCGACAGCAAGAAGCTCAGCCCGCGCCAGCGGGCCCGTCTGGTGCCCCAGATCCGCACCCATGCCCTGGCCTGGGCCCTCGGCCAGGCCAGCGCGGCGGAGATCGATCGCTTGGGCATCCGCCCAGCCACCGAGCGGGCCATGCGACGCGCCCTGGCCCGCCTAGCCGCCCCTCCGGCCCTGCTCCTCGTCGACGGCGTACTGCCCCTACGCGGCTGGAACGGCCCCCAGCTCACCCTGCCCCAGGGCGACAGCCGCTGCGCCGCCATCGCCGCCGCCAGCGTGATCGCCAAGGAGGAGCGGGACGCCCTGCTCCGCCGCCTCGCCCTGCGCTTCCCCGGCTACGGCCTCGAGCGCCACGCCGGCTATGGCACCGCCCAACACCGCCTCGCCCTGGAGCACCACGGCCCCACCCCGCTGCACCGGCTCAGCTTTCTGGGTGGGCGCGGCACCATTGCTGGAAATCGTCCACCAGCTGCTGCCCCACCCGCGAGCGGATCCCCAGCAGAATGCCACTGAGCACCGAGCGGCCGGTGGCCTCCAGCACCTTCGGCGGGATCAGCCGCAGCAGCGCCGGCCGACTCACCGACACCGCCAGGCTCGCCTCCCCCTCCAGCCCTTGCGGCCGCGGTGCCAGCCAGGAATCGAGCGTGAGCCGAAAATCCTCCACCAGCCCCAGACCCTCCAGCTGGCAGTCCAGCGCACTCAGCTCCAGGCGGTCGTCCTGGTGGCGCACCTGCAGCTCCACGATCGGTTGGATCTGCAGCTGGAACACCTGCACGCGGGTGACGCTATAGCGGTAGCGGCCCGGCCCCAGCGGCACGAGCTGGACGGGATCGAGCAGGGCCTCCACCACCCGTCGCTCGTCGTCCAGGTAGGGGCGGAGCCGTTCCGGGTGCTCCACCACTGGCAGGGAGAGCTGCTGACTGGCGCTGAACACCAGGGGCATGGCCAGCGGCCGGCAGGGCATGATCCTATCCATCGGCTTTCTGTGCCTCTCCCGCCATGCGCCTCGCCTTCCTTGGACCCGTGGGCACCTACGGCGAGCGGGCAGCCCGTCGCCTGGCCAGCCTGGCCGGCCATGGCGAGGCTGAGCTGGTGCCCCAGCAGGGGATTCGCGCCGTGATCCAGTCGCTGGCGCAGGGCCAGTGCGAGTTGGCCGTGGTGCCGGTGGAGAACTCGGTGGAGGGGGGCGTCACCGCCGCCCTCGAGGCCCTCGGGGAGCACCCTGCCCTGGCGGTGGAGCCCGCCCTGGTGCTGCCGATCCGCCCTGCCCTGGCGGGCAGCGGGCCGCTGGCGGGCATCAGCGAGGTGCTCTCCCATCCCCAGGCCCTGGCCCAGTGCAGCTTGTGGTTGGCCGAGCACCTCCCCCAGGCCCTGCAGCTCCCCACCAGTTCCACCGCCGAGGCGGCCCGGATGGTGCGCGGCAGCCGCTTCCGCGGGGCCATTGCCTCGCTGGAGGCTGCCGCAGAGCATCAGCTGGAGGTGCTCGCTTACCCGATCAATGATGTGCCCGGCAATTGCACGCGCTTTCTGCTGCTGCGCCGCGGCCCCCGCTCCCCGGAGGGGCCCCTGGCCAGCCTGGCGTTCTCGCTGCACTCCAACCAGCCCGGCGCCCTGCTGGAGGCCCTGAGCTGCTTCGCGCGCCAGGGGCTGAACATGGGCCGCATCGAATCGCGCCCTTCCAAGCGAGAGATGGGGGAATACGTGTTCTTCGTCGACCTGGAGCTGCCCACGGGATCGGCGACGCTGGAGCGTGCCCTCTCCGAGCTTGCCCCCCTCTGCGAACATCTGGCCCTCTTCGGCGCCTACCCCCTCGACGACCTTTCGGCCGCGGAGGAGACCGCCAGCCTCGAGACCGCCAGCCTCGAGACCGCCAGCCACGAGACCGCCGGCTAACCCGCCTCCGCCATCCCTGCGGCGGGGCCGCGGCGACCCCGGAACACCCCGAAGCGCATCAGGCCGCTGCGGAACGCCCAATCCATCAGCAGCAGGGTGGGCGTCTCGCGCAGGCCCTGCTGCACCGCCCGCGGACCCAGCCCCAACACCGCTCCGGGACGGCGGAAGCCCTCCAGGATCGAATCCCGCCAGGAGGGCACGGTGGCGTCGCTCCAGTCGGCGGTTTCCACCTGCAGGCCCCCCGCCCAGACGCTCTGCTCGAGATGGCGACGCAGCCCTGGAATGCTGGCGAACTCCGGATGGGCCCACTGGTCGAGCAGCTGGCGCATCACCAGCCGCTCCAGGCCGCTCATCGCCCCATCGGCGGGGTCGCGGCGGTTCCAGTCGGCCACCGCCAGCAGGCCCCCGGGACGCAACACGCGCAGCAGTTCGTCGGCGTAGCGCTGTTTGTCGGGCATGTGCGGGCCCGCCTCCACGCTCCAGACGGCATCGAACCCGCCCTGCTGATCGCCGTCCGGTAGGGAGAGCGCCAGGGCATCCATCACCGCGAAGCGGCAGCGGTTCTGGAGGTCCGGTGGGGTCAGGGCGCGGGCGCGGGCGCTCTGGACCGGGCTGATGCTGATCGCCCGCGCCTCAATGCCGGAGTCGCGGGCGAGGATGCGGGCACTGCCACCGATGCCGCAGCCCACATCGAGCACCCGTGAACCCGGCGGCAGCTTCGCCAGGCCGCTCCAGCGCACCAGTTCGTGCACAAAATCGCTCTTGGCCTGGCGGAAATCACGGCGACGGGGCGGGTCGCCGTAGTGGCCCAGGTGGACGTGATCACCCCAGAGGCGCTCCAGCAGCTGGTCTTCGGTCCAGGCGTCGTAGGCCCGGGCCACGGATTCGGCATCGGCGTAGCGGCGGTTGCGGCGCAGCCACAGGCCAGCGACGAGGGCCAGACCCCCCGCAGCGCCGAGCAGCAGCGCGGCCGATGCGGGGCCGGGGATCGGCGGCGCACCCATGGCCTCAGTCCTCGCCGCTGTCGTCGTCCCCTGCGTCCAGATCGCCGAAGGTGTCCTTCAGCACCGTGCGGGCCGCGAGCTGGCGCCGGGTCTGGTCGAGCAGTTCGTATTCCTGCCGCAGGCGCTCGCCGGTGTCGGTGATCTCGAGCAGGGCCTGCTGGTGGTCGGCCACGGGGCCACCGAGGTGGGCGCCGATCCAGAAGGAGAGTTCCCGGGGCAGATCGGGCAGATCGGTGGGCAGGGCCGCGGGTTTGCCGATCAGCTTGCCGGTCAGTTCCACCACGTCCCGCAACGCCTGGGTCACGTCGCTGGTGAGGTCGGAGAGGGTCTGGTGGTCTTCCTGCACCTGGTCTTCGATCCAGCTGACCATCGCCACGCGAAAGGGGGCATCGCGAACGATGTCGAGCACCCGGAAGCGCTGCTGGCCGAGGGTGACGATGTTGCTGCGGTCGTCGTCCTGGGTCTGGCAGTGCAGGATTTCCGCGCAGCAGCCCACGTCGGCCATGCGCTGCTCGCGCGGATCCCAACGCACCACCCCGAAGCGCCGATCCTCCTTCATCACGGTGCGCAGCATCATCCGGTAGCGCGGCTCGAAGATGTGGAGCGGCAGCACTTCCTGGGGGAAGAGCACCACATCGGGCAGGGGGAACAGGGGCAGTTCCCTAACGGCGAGATCACTCACAGTCCCAGACCGCCGACTGGCAGCAGACGGAAAGGTTGAGGAGTGAGCGAGGGGTCTGCGGTGGCCAGTGCGGCGGTCGCAACGTGGGCGGCGGAATGGCCCCTGATCCTAGGGAGCAAGCCGCGGGCTTCGTGTGCCTTGAGCCCATGCCTGGCCTGCATCCCCGACTCAGCCTCAGGCTGTTTCGAGAGGCCCGGGCGTGGCTGCCAAAGAAAAAAGTCCCCCCGAGGAGGGACAGAGACCAAACAACAGCCTGGGCGGTTCTGCTGGTGGCTGGCTGGCTCAGAGCTTCACTTCAATGTCGACACCACTGGGCAGATCCAGCTTCATCAGGGCGTCGATGGTCTTGGAGGAAGGGCTGTAGATATCGATGATGCGGCGATGGGTGCGGGTTTCGAAGTGCTCGCGGGAATCCTTATCGACGTGGGGCGAGCGCAGCACGCAGTAGATCTTGCGCTTCGTGGGCAGGGGGATGGGGCCGATGGCCGTCGCGGCCGTGTGGTCGGCTGTCTCAATGATTTTGTCGCAGGAAAGATCAAGCATGCGGCGGTCGAACGCCTTCAAGCGGATGCGGATTTTCTGCTGGGCGACGGTGGTGGACATGGGGGGATTCGGGGCGGAAGCGGAAGGCGGGGCCAGGGTTACCGGCGAAGCCGGGGTGGGCGCCTCGGGGACAAAAGATTGTCAAGGTGAGCGCCGATGCTGGCCGAAACCGCAGGTCGACGGGGGCTCAGCGGGATGGAAGGGTCCCAGCGGGCAGAGAGGGCGCCGAGCGGGCAGGGAGGGCGCCGAGCGAGGAGAGGCAGGGGGAGGACACGGCTGATCTGGCTGCATCCTCCATCACCCTAGAGCAGACCCTCCGATGGTCCCATCGGGCCATCGGAGGGAGCCCGCCTCACTCGACGATCTTGGAGACGACGCCGGCACCAATGGTGCGGCCGCCTTCGCGGATGGCGAAGCGCATGCCCTGCTCAATGGCAACGGGGCAGATCAGCTCGGCGCTCATCTTGATGCGGTCACCGGGCATGACCATTTCCACGTTGGCCCCATCGTCAGAGGTGAAGGCGGTGATCTGGCCGGTCACATCCGTGGTGCGGATGTAGAACTGCGGCCGGTAGCCGGCGAAGAAAGGGGTGTGGCGACCACCCTCTTCTTTCTTCAGCACGTACACCTCGCCCTCGAACTTGGTGTGGGGCTTGATGGAGTTGGGCTTCACCAGCACCATGCCGCGCTCGATGTCCTCCTTCTGGATGCCGCGCAGCAGCAGGCCGACGTTGTCGCCCGCCATGCCCTCATCAAGCAGCTTGCGGAACATCTCCACGCCGGTGACGGTGGTTTCGCGAGTGTCTTTGATACCCACGATCTGAACGGTTTCACCCACCTTCACCTTGCCGCGCTCGATCCGGCCGGTGGCCACGGTGCCGCGGCCGGTGATCGTGAACACGTCTTCCACGGCCATGAGGAAGGGCTTGTCGATTTCGCGCTCGGGCTCGGGGATCGCCTCGTCGACGGCGTCCATGAGGTCGAGAACTTTATCGACCCATTCATCAGCGCCTCGCTCAACCTTGGTCTTTTCGTGCTTCTGGATGTACTCCAGAGCCTTGAGGGCCGAACCAGCAACGATGGGGATGTCATCGCCGGGGAAGTCGTAGCTGCTCAGCAGTTCGCGCATCTCCAGTTCGACGAGCTCGAGGATCTCCTCGTCGTCGACCATGTCTTTCTTGTTCAGGAACACCACCAGGGCAGGCACGCCCACCTGCTTGGCGAGCAGGATGTGCTCCTTGGTTTGGGCCATCGGGCCGTCGGTGGCGGCCACCACCAGGATGGCGCCGTCCATCTGGGCGGCACCGGTGATCATGTTCTTCACATAGTCCGCGTGGCCAGGGCAGTCCACGTGGGCGTAGTGGCGCTTGTCGGTTTCGTACTCGACGTGGGCGGTGTTGATGGTGATGCCCCGGGCCTTCTCTTCCGGAGCGCCGTCGATTTCGTCGTAGGCCTGGGCCTTGGCCTTGCCCTGGGACGCCAGCACGTTGGTGATGGCGGCGGTGAGGGTGGTTTTGCCGTGGTCAACGTGGCCGATGGTGCCGATGTTGACGTGGGGTTTGTTCCTTTCGAACTTCTCGCGTGCCATGGAAGGGAAGAATCGGGGGTGGTTGGGGGAAGGTAAAGATCAGGAATTGCCCTGATTCTTTGAGATGATGGCTTCCGCCACATTACGAGGAACTTCCTCGTAATGGCTGAATTCCATCGAGAAGATACCCCGACCCTGGGTCATGGATCGGAGCTGGGTGGCATAGCCGAACATCTCGGCCAGGGGCACCTTGGCCTGCACCTTGGACTGTCCGTTTTCGACGGACTGGCCTTCGATTTGGCCGCGGCGGGAGGAGAGGTCGCCGATGATCGAGCCAAGGAAATCCTCGGGAATCTCGACCTCCACCTTCATCATCGGCTCAAGTAGTACGGGGTTGCACTTCTTGACGCCATCTTTGAAGGCCATGGAGCCGGCGATCCTGAACGCCATCTCCGAAGAGTCGACGTCGTGATACGAACCGTCAACCATCGAGACCTTGACATCGATCATCGGGAATCCTGCAATCACGCCGGACTGACAGGTTTCCTTCATGCCGGCTTCTGCCGGGCCGATGTATTCCTTGGGGACGATACCGCCAACGATCTTGTTGACGAACTCGAACCCAGAACCCGGCTCGCCGGGCTCCATCTCGATCACCACGTGGCCGTATTGGCCCTTGCCGCCGGTCTGGCGGGCGAATTTGCCCTCGCCTTTGGCGCTGCCGCGGATGGTTTCCCGGTAGGAAACCTGGGGAGCACCAATGTTGGCTTCCACCTTGAATTCGCGCAGCATCCTGTCGACGAGGATCTCCAGGTGGAGTTCGCCCATACCGGCGATCACCGTTTGGTTTGTTTCGGGATCGGTGCTCACCCGGAACGTGGGATCTTCTTCGGAGAGAGAGGTGAGAGCTTTGGAAAGCTTCTCCATGTCGCCTTTGGTCTTCGGCTCCACGGCAACCGAAATCACCGGCTCGGGGATGAAGAGGGACTCCAGGATGATCGGGTCGCTTTCCACACACAGGGTGTCGCCCGTGGTGGTGTCCTTCAGACCGAGAACGGCGCCGAGGTCACCGGCGCGCAGTTCGTCGACCTCCTCCCGTTCATCGGCTTTGAGCAGGATCAGGCGGGAGATGCGCTCTTTCTTGTCCTTGGTGGAGTTGAGCACGTAGCTGCCCTTCTGCAGGACGCCGCTGTAGACCCGCACGAAGGTGAGCTTGCCGTAGGGATCGGCCATCACCTTGAACGCCAGGGCGCTGAAGGGGGCGCTGTCCTCGCAGGGGCGGTTCGATTCACTGCCATCGGGCAGGAGGCCCTGAATCGGCGGCACGTCCACAGGGGCGGGCAGGTAATCAACCACGGCGTCGAGAACCAGCTGGACGCCCTTGTTCTTGAAGGCGGAGCCGCAGAGCATGGGCACCATGCCGTGGTGGGTGACCCCGGCGCGGATGCCACGGATCAGCTGCTCTTCGGTGAGTTCACCGTTGTCGAGGAACGCTTCAATCAGGCTCTCGTCGCTTTCGGCAACGCTCTCCATCAATTTATACCGCCATTCCTCCACTAGATCCTGCATGTCGGCGGGAATTTCTTCCTCGCGAATATCTTTGCCGATGTCATCGGCGTAGATAAAGGCCTTGTTGCGTACCAGGTCGATGATGCCCCTGAGATCCCCTTCCGCCCCGATCGGCAGCTGGATCGGCACGGCATTGGCTTTGAGGCGATCCTTGATCTGCTCGTAGACCTTCAGGAAATTGGCGCCGGTTCGGTCCATCTTGTTGACGAACACGATGCGGGGCACGTTGTAGCGATCAGCTTGGCGCCACACCGTTTCCGATTGGGGCTGCACGCCACCGACGGCGCAGAACACGGCCACCACTCCATCCAGCACCCGCATCGAGCGCTCCACCTCGATGGTGAAGTCGACGTGACCGGGGGTGTCGATGATGTTGATGCGGTGATCTTTCCAGCTGGTGGAAATCGCCGCTGCGGTGATCGTGATGCCACGCTCCCGCTCCTGCTCCATCCAATCGGTGACGGCGGCACCATCGTGCACCTCACCCATCTTGTGCACCACACCGGAATAGAAGAGGATGCGTTCGGTGGTGGTGGTTTTGCCGGCATCGATATGCGCGGCGATACCAATATTTCTGGTGCGTTCGAGGGGGTAGGCGCGAGCCACGGGGTCCTTCTCCGAGGTGGGGTCGACAAAAAGCGAGCGTCACTCTACAGACCGACATTGCGCCGGTCGGCTGGAGGCCGATCCCCAAGCGGGAGCCGGCTCCGGCGGGCGCTCAGTAGCGGTAGTGGGCGAAGGCCTTGTTGGCCTCGGCCATCTTGTGGGTTTCCTCCCGCTTGCGCACGGCGCTGCCAGCCTCGTTGGCGGCATCCATCAGCTCGCCGGCGAGCTTCTGGGCCATGCTGCGGCCGTTGCGGGCGCGCGAATAGCTCACCAGCCAGCGCAGGGCCATGGCGGTGCCCCGCTCCTGGCGCACCTCCATCGGCACCTGGTAGGTGGCGCCTCCCACCCGACGCGCTCGCACCTCCACCAGAGGGGTGGCGTTGCGGACCGCGGTCTCGAACAGCTCCAGGGGATCGGCGCCGGTTCGCTCGTTGATCAGGGTGAAGGCGTCCGAAAGGATGCGCTGGGCGGTGGACTTCTTGCCGTGCTTCATCAGCCGCGCCACGATCATCGAGGCCAGTCGGCTGTTGAACTGGGGATCGGGCAGGACCGGGCGCTTCTCGGCGGCGTTGCGGCGGGACATGGAGGAGGGAGGAAGGGAGGCGGGAGAACCCTGAGTGGATCAGGGGAGATCAGGACTTGGGCGTCTTGGCGCCGTACTTGGAGCGGCTCTGGCGCCGGTCCTTGACGCCGGCGGTGTCGAGGGTGCCGCGGATGATGTGATAGCGAACACCGGGCAGGTCCTTGACTCGGCCGCCGCGGATCAGCACCACGGAGTGCTCCTGCAGGTTGTGGCCGATGCCGGGGATGTAGGCCGTGACCTCAAAACCGGAGGTGAGGCGAACCCGAGCCACCTTCCGCAGGGCGGAATTCGGCTTCTTCGGGGTGGAGGTGTAAACGCGGGTGCAGACGCCGCGACGCTCCGGGCAGGAGCGCAGGGCGGGCGACTTGGTCTTGCGGGTGAGACGCTGCCGCTCGGTGCGGATCAGCTGCTGGATTGTGGGCATCGAGGGCCGGAGGGAACTGGTCGGACGTCCGACCGATTTCGACAATCGGTCACCTTACTTTGTCGTGGTCCCGCGGCCAGGGGCGCGGCTGAAGGCGGCCCCGCAGGCGCAGCTGCGCACCTCGCCGGAGGGCCTCACCAGAAAGCCGCCGCCGCTCAGATCGCCCTTGTAGTCGAGGTGCAGGCCGGTGAGCAGCCCCATCTGATCGGCCGGGGCGTAGAGCGTGATGCCGTCGGCGCGGGCCAAGGGCGTCCCGGCCAGATGGCCAGGGCGGAGCCGGATCGTCCACTGCTCGCAGCCGCCCTCCACCAGATCGATGTGCATCAGGCCAGGGGTGCCGGCCACCCCCGCCTGGCGGCTGAGTTCGGCGGCGGCGGCGGCGCTGATCCGCAGGCTGTGACCCCGAGGCACGGTGAAAGGACGGTGGCGGCCCCCCCACTTTGTCAGCCGCCCGGCTAGCCGCCCCCGCCCACTCTCCCGCCAACGCCCCCGCCCTCGAGCACCAGACCCAGCCCGTTGTGCACCGAACCGGCCACGCCCCGCCCCTTGACGGTGTGGGCCCCCCCCATCACCAGGCCGGTGGAGCTGCCACCATCGAGATTGAGGGCGTCGCGCAGGCCCAGGTCCGCCAGCAGCGCGGCGGTTTCCCCCAGGGTCGGTCCGGCGCCGTCCAGGCCCTGGAGCGTGAGCAGCCAGAGGCGGGTGCCATCGCTGCCGATGACCGTTCGCGGGGCTCCCTGGTTCAGGAACGCGGCAGAAAAGCCCTCTCGGCCTCCGTCCAGCACGATGCGGCCCTCCAGCAGCAGCAGCGGCCCACCGCCCATCACCTGGCTGGCCTCCCCCAGCGGATCACTCACCGCGCTGCGCAGTGCCAGGGCCTCGCCCTCTCCCCAGGGAAGCCGTGCGCCGCCCCGCGCCACCACCAACAGGTCCCCTTCGCGCAGGTCCACCCCGGCCTCCAGGCGGGCGCCGTCCAGCCGCTCGCGCACCACGCCGTCCCGCAGCTTCAGGGCCTCTTCCCCGCCGGAGAGGGGCCGGTACAGCGTTCCCCAATCGGCCGTGTAGCGGCTCAGGCCCCGCTGCACCCAGCCGCTGTTCAACGCCACCAGGGGCCACTCCCGCCCGGAGCTGTCCACCAGGCTCTCCTGCAGCCGCAGACGGCCGAAGCGCGGCAGGCTGCGGGGCTCCCAGCCGATGGCGCCGCGGCCGAGGATCGGGCCCGACAGCCATTGTCCGTTGTCCCGCAGGGCGCCGAGCGGCAGGCGCCGCACCCGGTTGAAGTAGCCGCCGTTGATCGCCACCAGCGCATCGCGGCTGCGGGCCAGCTGCCCGAGCGAGCTCAGGCCCTCCATGCCATCCGGGCGGCGCAGGGGGCGCAGGGCCAGGGGGCTGCTGCGCGGGTCGAGCCGCACCGAGGTGATCAGCACCCGTCCGCCGGCCGCCGGCCGCACCTGCCGCTCCCACTGCAACTGGGGGCCGAGCAATGCCTGTAGCCGCGGATCGATCGGCGCCGGCGTGCCCTCGCCCGCCTGCGCCTCCCCTGCGGCCGCCGGCAGCTCGATCACCACCCGGACCGGTTCGCCGAGGGTGAACACCCGCCGGGGTGGCGCCGCCGCGCTGGCCAACGCCAGTCCGCCGGCCTCCTGGGCGCCGCGCAGCCCCAGCGCCTCCAGGGCCCGCAGCTGCCCGGGATCGGCCAGCAGGGCCAGCCGCAGCGATCCGTCGTCACCGCTGCGCACCCGGGCCGGGCGGTCCAGCTCGAGCACCACCCGCCGCACGCCGGGCGGGCGGGCCTGGCGCACCGCCAGCAGCCGTGCCGGCGCCCCCTCCAACTCCAGGGTTTCCCCCCGCAGCGCTAACCGCACGCCGTTGGCTTCCAGCAACGCCGCCACCTCCACCCCCACCTCATCGCCCAGGGGCCGCTGCGCCGAGGGGGGCACCCGCAGGCCGCGGCCGAACCACTCCAGATCGAGGCTGCCGTCGCTGCGGTTGCGGCTGCGGAAGCCCAGCTGGTTCTGCAGCACCTCCAGGGGCAGCCACAGCTGCGATGGACGTTCGCCGCTGCCCTCGATCCATTCCCAGGCGGCCTGCTGGGGGCGCCCCTGGATCCGCAGGGTCGTGCCACGGCGGGTTGCCGGAATCGGCAGCGCCGGTTGGGGCCGCTCCGGGGCGGCGCCGGTGGCCGGTGCGGGGGGCGGGGGTGGCGGCATGGGGCCAGCGGGCACGGGCCCCAGCGGCGCGGCGGCGATCACCGTCGCGGTGAGGCCTGCGCTCAGGGCGGTCCAGGAGGCCAGGGCCATCGTCGCGCTCGCCGGAACCCGAAACGTAGCTGCCGCGACCGGGTAGAGAGGCCCGCTCCTTAGGATCAGAAATCCTCCCCGAGGAAGCCGGATCAGGCGTCCGCGCGGGGACTCCGCCAGCACCTTCCGCAGACCGTCCGTCCCGGCCCATGCCCCATCCCTCCGATCCCGCCTGGCCCCACCGCGACAGCCCCGCGCCTGCGGCGGTAGCCGGCGAGAAGGACGCCTGCGGGGTGGGCTTCCTGGCCCGCCTCGATCGCCAGCCCAGCCACTGGTTGCTGCAACAGGCCCTGCGGGGGCTTCGCTGCATGGAACACCGTGGCGGTTGCGGCGGCGACAGCGACTCCGGTGACGGCGCCGGCATCCTTACCGCCATCCCCTGGGCCCTCCTGGAGGAGGTCTGGCCCGCGGCGGCGGCTTCCGCCGGTGGTGTGCGGGGGCTGGGGCAGGTGTTCCTGCCGGCCCACCCGGAGGAGCGGGACCAGTGCCGCGCCCTCTGCGACGAGGAGGCTGCCCGCCTGGGCCTGCGCAGCCTCGGTTGGCGGCCGGTGCCGGTGGACCCCACCGTGCTCGGACCCCTTGCCCGCGAGACCGCGCCGGTGATCGAGCAGTGGCTGCTGCAGGCCCCGGAGGCCTCCGCTGAGGCCGCCGCCGATCTGGATGCCCTCGAATCGCTTTTGTTCCGGCTGCGGCGCCGGGCTGTCGACCGGGCCCGGGAGCGCTGGGGGGCCGGCTACACCCAGCTGTATTTCGCCTCGATCAGTGTCCGCACGATTGTCTACAAGGGCATGGTGCGATCGGAGGTGCTCGATCGCTTCTACGCCGACCTGCGCGATGAGCGCTTCGCCGTGCCTTTCGCCGTGTATCACCGGCGCTTCAGCACCAACACCCTGCCCCGTTGGCCCCTGGCCCAGCCGATGCGCTTGCTCGGCCACAACGGCGAGATCAATACCCTGCTGGGCAACATCAACTGGGCCAGCGCCGCTGAGGCCAACCTGGAAGCGGTCTGGGGTGAAGCGGCTGGCGAATTGCGGCCCCTGGTGAATGCCTCGTTCAGCGATTCCGCCAACCTCGATGCCACGCTCGAGTTGATGGTGCGCAGCGGCCGGCCGATCACCGACAGCCTGCTCACCCTGGTGCCCGAGGCCTTCCGCGACCAGCCCGAGCTGGTCGACCAGCCCGACATCCGCGCTTTTTACGAATACAACGCCTGCCTGCAGGAACCCTGGGACGGCCCGGCCCTGTTGGTGTTCAGCGATGGCCGCATGGTGGGCGCCACCCTGGATCGCAACGGCCTGCGCCCGGCCCGCTATTGCCTCACCAGCGACGGCACGGTGGTGATGGGGTCGGAGACCGGCGTGGTCGAACTCGACGAGAGCACGATCGTGGAGAAGGGCCGCCTGGGTCCGGGCCAGATGCTGGCCGTGGATCTGGAGAACGGCCGCCTGCTGCGCAACTGGGAAGTGAAGCGGGAAGCCGCCGCCCGCTATCCCTATGCCGCCTGGTTGGCGGAGCACCGCCGCAGCCTGGCGCCGGGGGTGTGGGCGGAGGGCCAGCGCCTCGGCGATCTCGACCTGCTGCAGCAGCAGACCGCCTTCGGCTTCACCGCCGAGGATCTGGATCTGGTGATCGAGGACATGGCGGGCTCAGCCAAGGAGCCCACGTACTGCATGGGCGACGACATTCCCCTGGCGGTTCTCTCCAGCAAGCCCCACCTGCTGTACGACTACTTCAAGCAGCGCTTCGCCCAGGTCACCAACCCGCCGATCGATCCCCTGCGGGAAAAGTTGGTGATGAGCCTGGAGATGCACCTGGGGCGGCGCGGCTCCGCCCTGCGTCCCGATCCCGCCGGCGCCGCGGTGCTGCACCTGCCCTCGCCGGTGCTCAATGAGGCCGAACTGTCCTCCCTGGCCGATCAGGGCCTGCCCACCGCCTCCCTCTCCACCCTGCTGCCGGTGACCGATGGCCCCGGCGGTCTGGAGAAAGCCCTGCAGCGCCTTCGCTTTGAGGCTGAGGCCGCCGTGCGCGGTGGCAGCCAGATCCTGCTCCTCTCCGATCGCATCGGTCTGGGCGGGGAGCCCGCTTCGATCAGCGCTGGCATCACGTACATCCCGCCGCTGCTGGCGGTGGGGGCCGTGCATCACCATCTGCTGCGGCTGGGGTTGCGGCTGCAGGCCTCGATCGTGATCGATACGGCCCAGTGCTGGAGCACCCATCACCTGGCCTGTCTGATCGGGTATGGCGCCAGTGCCGTGTGCCCCTGGCTCACCTGGGAGACCACCCGCCACTGGCTCGCCCATCCGAAAACCCGCTCGCTCATCGAGCGCGGCAAGCTGCCCGCCCTCACTCCGGCCCGGGCCCAGGCCAACGTGCGCACCGCCCTGGAGGACGGCCTGCGCAAGATCCTCTCCAAGATCGGCATCTCGCTGCTGGCCAGCTACCACGGCGCCCAGATCTTCGAGGCCATCGGCCTCGGCGCCGACCTCATCGACACGGCCTTCGCCGGCACCACCAGTCGGGTGGCCGGCCTCAGCCTCACCGATCTGGCCAGCGAAACCCTCAGCTTCCATGCCAAGGCCTACCCGGAGCTGAACCGCTCCAAGCTCGAATTCATGGGCTTCGTGCAGTACCGCACCGGTGGCGAGTACCACATGAACAGCCCGGAGATGGCCAAGGCCCTCCACAGCGCGGTGGAAGCCGGTCCCGGCTACGACCACTTCACCACCTATCAACAGCTGCTGGAGGCGCGGCCGGTCACGGCGCTGCGCGATCTGCTGGAGTTTCGCCCCGCCGCCACCCCCCTGCCGCTCGACCAGGTGGAGAGCGTGGAGAGCCTGTGCGCCCGCTTCTGCACCGGCGGCATGAGTCTTGGCGCCCTCTCGCGCGAAGCCCACGAAGTGCTCGCCGTGGCGATGAACCGCATCGGCGGCAAGAGCAACAGCGGCGAGGGCGGCGAGGATCCCGCCCGCTTCCGCACCCTGGCAGATGTGGATGGCGAGGGCTGCTCGCCCACCCTGCCCACCCTGCGCGGCCTCCGCAACGGCGACACCGCCTGCTCGGCGATCAAACAGATCGCCTCGGGCCGTTTCGGGGTCACCCCGGAATACCTGCGCAGCGGCCGCCAGCTGGAGATCAAGGTGGCCCAGGGCGCCAAGCCCGGCGAGGGCGGCCAGCTGCCCGGCCCGAAGGTGGATCCCTACATCGCCTGGCTGCGCAACAGCAAGCCCGGCGTTGCCCTGATCTCGCCGCCGCCGCACCACGACATCTATTCGATCGAGGATCTGGCCCAGTTGATCCACGACCTGCACCAGGTCAACCCGGCCGCCAAGGTGTCGGTGAAGCTGGTGGCGGAGATCGGCATCGGCACGATTGCCGCCGGTGTGGCGAAGGCCAACGCCGATGTGATCCAGATCTCCGGCCACGACGGCGGCACGGGCGCCTCACCCCTGAGCTCGATCAAGCACGCCGGCAGCCCCTGGGAACTGGGCCTCACCGAGGTGCACCGCAGCCTGCTGGAGAACGGCCTGCGCGATCGCGTGCTGCTGCGCGTCGACGGTGGTCTCAAGACCGGCTGGGACGTGGTGATCGCAGCCCTGCTCGGCGCCGAGGAATACGGCTTCGGCTCGGTGGCGATGATCGCCGAGGGCTGCATCATGGCCCGCGTTTGCCACACCAACAACTGCCCGGTTGGCGTGGCCACCCAGAAGGAGGCCCTGCGCAAGCGCTTCACCGGCCTGCCGGAGCATGTGGTCAATTTCTTCCTGTTCGTGGCTGAGGAGGTGCGGCAGCTGCTGAGCGTGCTTGGGGTGGCCCGCCTCGACGACCTCATCGGCCGCACCGACCTGCTGGCTCCCCGTGCGGTGAGCCTCACCAAGACC
>JBKDOZ010000291.1:0-11022 GCA_046342735.1 Synechococcaceae cyanobacterium | reverse complement strand
CCCAGGAGGCCTTCACGCCGCTGCGCATCCGCCAGGTGCCCGGCGCCGCCGACTACCAGCGCTGCGAGGAGGCCGGCACCGACCTCGGCCAGCTGCTCACCCGCGAGAAAACCATCGCAGCGATGAAAAGCCTCGATGGCGACCTCGACAAAGCCCTCGGGCGCCTCTCCGGTGGCCTGTATGTGGTGACGGCGCGGCAGGGGGAGGGGGAGAGTGCCCGCAGCGGCGCGATGGTGGCCAGCTGGGTGAGCCAGGCCAGCTTCGATCCCCCCGGCATCACGGTGGCGGTGGCCAAGGACCGGGCGATCGAGTCGCTGATGCAGGTGGGCGATCGCTTCGTGCTCAACATCCTGCGGGAGGACAACCACCAGCAGCTGCTGCGCCATTTCCTGCGTCGCTTCCCGCCGGGGGCCGACCGCTTCGCCGGGGTGAGTGTGCTGGAGGGGGCGGCCAGCGGCGGGCCGGTGCTCGGCGATGCGTTGGCCTTCCTGGGCTGCCGCGTCGCCCAACGCATGGAGGGGCCCGACCACTGGATCATCTACGCCGAGGTGGAGCAGGGCAACGTGGCCGACACCAACGCCAGCACCGCCGTGCACCATCGCAAGGTGGGCAATCATTACTGACATGACCGCCAGCCCCACCAGCCCCGCTGACCCCGTGAGCGCACCGGCCGCCGACGGCGAACGGCGGGTCATCGTCCTGCCGGTGGATCCCGGGCTGGTCTGCCTGCGGGGCCTGAGCCCGAAGCGCCTGCGCTTTGAGGTGGAGTACGGGCTGGAGCGGGGCACCACCGCCAACAGCTTCCTGTTTGCGGCGGGGCCCGACGGCCAGGGTCGGCCGATGCCACCGGTGCTCGTCCATCCCCCCGGCGCCTCCTTCGCGGCCCCGTTCCTGGCGGAGCTGGCCACCCGGGTGCCGGCCGATGCCTCCCTCAAGGTGGTGGTGGGCCACGTGAACCCCAACCGGGTGTCGCTGCTGCGGGAGCTGGCCCGGCGCTGGCCCGCCCTGATGCTCGTGGCCTCCAACGCCGGTGCCCGGCTGCTGCAGGAGCTCTGGAGCCAGGAGCGTCCGCCCGCCGCCGGCGAAACGCCACCGCCGCCGCCGCCGGCCCTGCCGCCGATCGACATCGTCAAGCACGAGGTGTGCCGCGACCTGGGCGGCGGCCATCGCCTCTGCCTGATCCCCGCCCCCACCCCCCGCTGGCCCGGAGCCCTGATCGCCTTCGAGGAGCGCACCGGCCTGCTGATGAGCGGCAAGTTCTTCGCCGGCCACCTCTGCAGCGAGCTGTGGGCCGAACGCGACCGCAGCGGGGCCGAGGAGGATCGCCGCTGGTTTTACGACTGCCTGATGGCGCCGATGGCGCGGCAGGTGGAGGCGATCGTCGACCGGCTCGATGAGCTGCCGATCCGCACCATCGCCCCCGGCCACGGGCCCGCGATCGCCGAAAGCTGGCGCAGCCTGCTGGCCGACTACCGCCGCTGGGGCGAAGGCCAGGTGCGGGCCGGCCTCGCGGTGGGCCTGCTCTACGCCAGCGCCTACGGCAACACCGCCGCCATTGCCGACGCCCTGGCCCGCGGCGTGGCCCGCAGCGGCGTGCGGGTGGAGAGCCTCAACTGCGAATTCGCCGAACCGGAGCTGCTGCTGCAGACGATCCGCAGCTGCGACGCCCTGCTGATCGGCTCCCCCACCCTCGGCGGGCACGCCCCCACCCCGATCGTCTCGGCGTTGGGCACCGTGCTGGCGGAGGGGGATCGGGCCAAGCCGGTGGGGGTGTTCGGCAGCTTCGGCTGGAGCGGCGAGGCAATCGATCTCCTGGAAACCAAATTGCGCGATGGCGGCTTCCGCTTCGCCTTCGAGCCGATCCGGGTGCGCTTCAGCCCCGACCTGGCCACCCTGCGCACGCTCGAGGAAACCGGCGTGGCCCTGGGCCGCTCCCTGATCACCGAGCAGCGGAAGCGCAGCCTGCGCAGCCCCGGCGGCGGCCTCAGCGAGAGCCGCAGCAACCCGGCCCTGCAGGCGCTCGGGCGCGTAGTCGGCCCGTTGTCGGTTGTCACGGTGCGGCGGGGCGAGGGCGCGGAGGCCGCAAGCGGCGCCATGGTGGCCAGCTGGGTGAGCCAGGCCAGCTTCAGCCCGCCGGGCTTCACCCTGGCGGTGGCCCGCGACCGGGCCCTGGAAAGCCTGCTGCACGTGGGCGACCGCTTCACCCTCAACGTGCTGGCGGCCGGCCGCGAAAAAGACCTGATGAAGCGCTTTCTCAAGCCCTTCGCCCCAGGCGCCGACCGCTTCGAGGGCCTGGCGATGGAGAGCAGCCCCGGCGGCCAACCGATCCTGCCGGATGCCCTCGCCTGGCTGGAGGCCACGGTGGCGCAGCGGATGGAGTGCGGCGACCACTGGTTGGTGTACGCCCAGGTGGAGCAGGGCGGCCTGCTCGACGCGGGCGGCACCCCAGCGGTGCATCAGCGACGCACAGGCGTCAGCTACTGACGACAAAAAGGTGACGCTCTGTCCCCATCGGCAGCGATGGAGCGTAAGCCAATCTATAAAGACGGCAAAGGCCACCCTGCCGAATAGCCACCAAAGAAAAAGCGACAGCCATGGAGAAGCCCGTTCGCGTAGCCATCATCGGCGGGGGGTGCGGAGCGATCACCGCCGCCTATGAGCTATCAAAGCCCGAGCACAAGGGTCGCTATCAGGTAACCCTTTACCAGGACGGTTGGCGGCTGGGCGGCAAAGGGGCTTCGGGCAGGGGAGTGGCCGGGAGAGTGGAAGAACACGGCCTGCACGTATGGCTTGGCTTTTACGAGAATGCCTTCCGCATGATGCGCGACTGCTACGGCGAACTGCCCAAGATCGGCATTGAGGAATTCGGGCGGTGGGACAAGGCATTCATCCGCGAACATCACGTTGGCGTCTTCTCCAAGCACGAGAGCTCAGGCTGGCAGAAGTGGTCGGGAACGTTTCCCGCCAAGCCAGGGCTGCCGGGCGATGCGATGCCAGCGGGGGAGGTCTACAGCATGCAGGCTTACTGCCGGCAGGCAATTGAGCTGCTGGGCACTCTTATTCTTGACACCAGCGTAGACAGAATTGATGGTCGCGGGCGGCGCACGAACAAGGCGCTCTCCGACTGGCTATCGGCCATCCCGCACCTGGATGAGGCGCCACATTCCTTTCTCAACCTGCTCGATTTGATTGGCGACTACTTAGGTGCAGGCATCAGCACGGGCGTGGCCAGCGTGGTCGAGGGCCTGGGGCTTCTGGCCACCGCCCTCACCATGCTGCCGGAGCTGCCCACAGGTGTCCTTGGCGATTTGGCCGAGAAAAGCACACGGCTCGCCAGGGAATGGCTGGAGGATCAGTGGCTCGCTGAATCCAGCCAGCGCCATATCTGGGAGATGGCTGATCTTGTCTTGGCCGCCATCGTCGGCACGATTCGTTTTGGCTTACTCACCAATCCCAGGGGCCTCGAGGTGCTGGATCAATACGAATGCCGCGAGTGGCTTCGCATGAATGGCGCCTCGGAACGCGCCCTCGATTCGCCATTCATGGTGGGCCTCTATGATCTGCATCTCTCCTACTCCAAGGGAGACCCGGAGAAGCCCAGACTGGCCGCGGGCCAATCCATGCGTGGCACGTTGCGGATGTTCTTTGGCTATCGAGGGGCAATTTTTTGGAGGATGCGTGCGGGGATGGGGGATGTGGTTTTCGCACCTCTCTATAAGCTTTTGCAGGCGCGGGGTGTTCGCTTTGAATTCTTCCATCGCCTGCTCGATGTTGGCATCCCCGCTGGACCTCCCCTGCAAGCGGGCGAGCGCACCCACGTTGAATCGCTGACGTTTCGCGTGCAGGCGGAAGTTATCGGCGAAAAACCCTACAACCCCCTGATCAAGGTGAAAGGGAAAAGCTGCTGGCCTGCCGCCCCCGATTTCAAACAGCTGCGCAACGGCACCCGCATGAAAACAGCCGGGGTTGACCTGGAGTCCCACTGGGACACAACCACCGCAGTCACCAAGACGTTGCAGCGCGGTGTTGACTTTGACGCCGTGGTGCTGGGCGTAAGCCTCGGCGCCATTCCCCACGTTTGCCGGCAGATACTGGCCCGCGACAAGCGCTGGCAAGACATGGTGAACCATGTGCAAACCGTGGCCACCCAAGCGGTACAGATCTGGATCAACAAAAGTGCCGACGACCTGGGCTGGGATGGGCCGCCTTACATCGTATCCGGCTATCAGAAACCGCTCGACACCTGGTGTGATATGGAGCACGTTGTACCCGAAGAGAACTGGAAAACGCCCCCAAAAACGTCGTTCTACTTTTGTGGCGTTTTGCCCGAAGCTCCAAAGTCAAGTGATGCAGACAGCGCCGAATATGCCCTGATGAGAAAGGAAGAAGTTGTCCGGAATGCCCATAAACTCCTGGACAAGCATGGCAGGCCACTGTGGCCCAAGGCCTATGATGCTTCCGGCAAGTTCCGCTGGGACCTGCTGGTGCACGAAGGGCCGGCAAAGCCTGCACCCGGAGATAGCCACAACCATCCTCTGCGAACCCAGTATTGGCGAGCCAATGTCAATCCCAGTGATCGCTACGTGCTGACGGTTCCGGGCAGCAATAAATACAGAATATCACCCCTCGACATGCGCTACACAAACATGACCATTGCGGGAGACTGGACGGATGCGGGCTTCAATGCCGGCTGCACGGAGGCGGCCGTCATGTCTGGCATGCTCGCCGCCCACGCCATTTCAGGCCTGCCTAAATTAGAAGCGATTGTTGCCTACGATCATCCCTAAGCCTGTATTGTGATGACAAGCCAAGCAGCCAACATGGATGCATCCCCGATCTGGAGCCGCAACGAGCCGGAGCGGCAAGGGCCATTTCGTGATGGCTGGTCCAACACCAGTCACCTGCGGGAAACCAGCGAAAGTGCGGCAACCACCGTTGAGCAGGCGGTGAATCTGGGCTATCAGGTGATTGAAGACAACATTGAACGGGGCAAAGCCCTCGCACGCCATCGCCGGCGCAGCGAGAACGACCATCACGATGATCGTGGCGACGACCTGCTAGACATCACCGCGCAGTTCATCAAGCTAGGGCGTGAGTTCTCCTACGCCTACTTTGATCTCATCGAAAGAACCCTGCTCGGGGTCTCCAGCGAGGCCTCAGGCAGCCGAGGCTCACGGCGCAGGCGTAGGGCGCGAAGACGATAACAGCCATGAAAGATATCGCCAGCCGTTTAAAGGAGTATGGCGCCCATGTATTGGCCCATGCCAATCACCATCTCGGGTCGTGCCCCCGCTCTCCCTACCTGCACGAGTTGATTCTTGACTACCCCAATCGGGGGGGCAAGATGATGCGGCCAGGGATCTGCATCTCCACGGCCAAGGCGTTTGGTGCCGAGCTGGAGGAGGTGATTCCCTTTGCCGCCTCGATCGAACTGCTTCACAATGCGCTGCTCATCCATGATGACATCCAAGATGAAAGCGAAGAGCGTCGCGGCAAACCCACCCTCCACGAACTCCATGGGGTGCCGCTGGCCATCAACGCGGGAGATTCCCTGTTGATGCTGGCCCTGGGACCGTTGTTTCAACGCTGCCATCAGTACGGCAGCCGGGTCGGCCAACAGATCCTGGACTGCACGTTGCGCATGGCCCAAGAAACGGCCGAAGGCCAGGCGCTCGACATTGGCTGGCGCCGTGACAACCGCTTGGATATCAGCGTGGCAGATTATTTGGAGATGGTCATGAAGAAAACTGCTTGGATGTCAACGATCTGGCCGGCACAGATCGGGGTGCTGATCGGAAGCCAGGGCAAGGTCAACCCGGAGAGCGTTACCCGGTTTGGCTTCTTTCTTGGTGTCTGCTTCCAGATCCAGGATGATCTACTCAATCTAAACCCAAACAATGGCTACGGCAAAGAAGCCATGGGAGATCTATACGAAGGTAAGAAGACCTTGATGCTCATCCATCTTCGAGACAACAGCAGCCCGAGCGAAGTGCAGGAATTGGACCGTATCTTGAGTCTGCCACGCAGCGAACGAGGGCCGGAGGATGTTTCCTGGCTTTACAGGCAAATGGAGGAGAAAGGATCGATCATCTACGCCAGAACCGTTGCCGAGGCACTCACGGGCGCAGCGCTCCACGAATTTTCGATCGCCTTTGATCATCTGCCGGATTCAGAAGACAAGCAGATGATGCAGTCCCTACCCCTCTGGATCCTACATAAATAATCGCGCACCGTTCAGCGCTGGTCATACCAAGCCAAGCTGTCCTTCAGGGTGTCCTGAAACGGCCGGATCGGGCAACCCAGGCTCTCCTGCAAGGGCGAGGCATCCATCGGTTGACTATCACAGAGCAGCAGGGCGCTCAGGGCATGGATCAAGGGGGGTTGGCCCGCCATCGCGGTGAGGGTCTCGGCCCACACCATCGACCAGGCGCCAAGGCGAGCAGGGGCCACCAGGGGCGGCACGGGAACGCCAGCCAGGGCACACGCCTGCTTCGCCAACTCCCTGACGGAGAGGTTATGACCGACCAGCGCGATGGGATGGCCTCGGTGGTTGGCGTCTAGGGCACGGCAGAGCAGCGTGGCCAGATCGCGCACATCAATCACATTGAGGACGTGGTGGGAGGTGGCCCAGACCTTGCCGGCCAGCAGTTGTGGCAGGAAGCACAATTCGGGCGGCTTGCCATCCCAAGGGCCCATGCAGACCGTTGGATTCACCACCGTGATGTCCAGGGCGTTGGCGGCTCCAAGAAGCATGTCCTCAATCCGACGCTTCACCTCGAAGTAGGGATGGATGCTGCGCCGCCATTGCGCCTCCATCGCCGGGATGCCGCGCTCGCCTCGGGGAAGGGTGGTGAACGAGCTCACATAGGCCAATCGGGCCCCATGGCGATGCACCGCCTGGAGAATCGCCGCGGTGCGCCGACAGGCGGCGTCCACAGGCTCCCGACGCAGCGGAAGCATGCGCAGGGGATAGGGGGCGGCACAGTCAACAACCAGATCATGGCCGCGAATCCAGGCATCGAACTGGCCCGGAACGTCGCTGTCACCGGCCTGGATGACCACCGGCAACCCTTGAAGGCTGGCGGGGGAGAGTTGTCGAGTGGCGGCGGTGACCGTCACGCCCCGGGAGAGCAATTCCCGCACAACGGCCTGACCGATGTGGCCCGTGGCGCCGAGAACAACGGCCCGCTGCATGCTCAGCCCAACTCCGCCTGCAGAGAGACGGCCGCTTGAACGTCAGACGTGTCGAAACCATCCTGAATCTTGGCCAGCGCCTCCTGCAGGGCCGCCTTCCCTTCCTTCGACCTCCGGCCGAGCACCCTGGCCAGGCTGACCGCGGCCCTCAACTCCAGCAGGGCAGCACCGGAGCCGCGGGCGTGGGCCACGGCCTCCCGGTAGAGCGCGCGGCAGGCCTTGCCACCCGGCTCCCGCAACTGCAACAGATCCCCCTTGAGGCGCAGGAGTTCAGGATGGTAAAAACGGTCGAGATTGGTCGAGGAGAGCGCCAAGGCTTCCTCTACGGTCTGCAGTCCGGCCTGCCAGTTTCCTTGATGGAGGTGGAGCTCCACGAGGTAGGACTTCCAGTAGGCAAGGGGAAGTTTCTGTTGAATGACATCAAAAAATGCCAGTCCGCTCATCATCATCGGCAGATGGCTCTCCACAGAATCGGTTGTGGTATGCGCCCAAGCCAAGCCGATCTTGGAGAGCGAGCCCCAAAAAACGAAACCCTGCTGCGTGCAAAGCTCTACATTGCGAGCCGCGAATTCAGCCGCATTCAGAGGCTGCCTGAGATCGTGGTAAGCAATCATCGCGAAGGACAAGGCGAGCGCCATACTGAGGGGATCGTCGAGGGCCTCCGCAGCCTTGAGCGTGGACTGAACAAGCTTTAGCGCCCTATCGATATGGCCAGTAAGCACTTCCACCCACTGCAGATAGATCATGGAGAATTGACCATGATCATCGCCAAATGTTGACACCATCCTGGCGTGCATGGACGGATCATAGAAACGCATGGCGGATTGAAATTCACGGCGCGCTTCGTCAAAGCGGCCCAGATAAAGCATGGTTGTGCCATTAGCAAAATGGATGCTTACCTTGAGGCGCGGTTCCTCATCAGGGGTGAGATACTCGGCGAGCTGCCTGGCATAGTCAATGGTGGGCTCAACGCGGCTGGAGGCAAGATTGACCACCCAGAGGCCATAGAGGGCAGGGATGAGCTGCGAGGTGGGATTATGCAGGAGGCCACAGAGTTCACGACTTCGCTGCACATTCTCTTCCACCTCCTGGGCGCAGTAGCCGCGTGTGGCCACGAGACAGCCTCCCAAGGCCACACGCAGCTCCGCTTCCTGGCCGTGATTGGAAGCGGAGGCTGGCAATGACTGCAGCCCATGGATGCCATGGTTTAATTCAGAGATGGCCTCGGAATAGGCGCCACTCTGCATGAGCCTCTGACCGGCCTTGAGGCGATAGGCAACGGACGTCTCAACGAATCCGGCTTCAAAGTAGTGGAGGGCCATCAATTCAGGGCGACTCTGCACTAGCTCCGGAAAATCCACCTCGATCGTACGGGCGAGGGTCTCGTGGATTTCCCTCCGCCTGCTACGCAGCATCGATTCATAGGCCGTATCCTGAATCAGGACATGCTTGAATGCATACACCTCAACATTAACGCCCACATCCTCGATCTGAATGATGCCCGCATTCTGCAACTGATCGAGATAACTGCGAAGTTGGGAAACCTGCTTGCAGATGGCGGCAATCAGTTTGTAGGAGAAGAAACGGCCAATGGCAGATGCCGTTTGAGCAACATCCTTGGCCGGGCCCAGACGATCCAGACGCCCCATCAGGGAATCGCGGAGGGTGGAGGGGATGGAGCTGCTTTTCAGGGGTCGAACCAGCTGCCAATGCGTCTCCGTCTCCTGCAGGACCCCGGATTCCAGCACCGATCGCGTCAGCTCCTCCACAAACAAGGGCACCCCGTCGGACTTCTCGATCAGCTGTCGCATCACCGACTCAGGCATTGGCTTGCCGGCAAGAGCCAACACCACATGCTCAATATCCTCCTTGCCTAACCGCTGCAACGGAAGGGTTGTGAGATAGGGGCGGAAATTCCAGTTGGGTACAAATTCGGGGCGGCTGGTCAGGAGCAGCAGCACCCTGGCCTGACTTGCCTCTTCGAGGAGGCCATGGACAAACTCCAACGTGGAAGGATCCACCCAATGCAGATCCTCCAAGACGACGAGCACGGGACGCCGTGTGGCGGCCTGCGTGAGCAGTCGCACCAACAGCTGAATCGTCAGTTCCCGCTGCTTCGGGGCAGGCAGGGCGAGGAGCGGTTGATCGCTTGGCACCTCGAGCAGGGCACAGACCAGGGAGCGGTTGTCCGGGGTGGCCTCACCGGCCTGGCTGAGGAAATGGTCGATTTTGTGGCGTGAATTGTCGTCAGAGTCCGCGGGATCAATGGAGAGGAAATTACGGAAAGCCTCAATGACAGGCAGGAAAGCGGCGTTCTGGCCGGTGGCGGTACAGCCTCCGCTGAGGATCAAGGCCTGACCTCGGCATTGGCTTTGAAATTCGTGCACAAAACGGGATTTGCCGATACCCGCTTCAGCCTGCAGAAACACCGTCTGGCCGTGGCCAGCCAGGGCGAGGTTGAAGCGATCCAGAAGCAACTGCATCTCCTCTTCCCGCCCGAAGATGGGCGCTAAGCCTCGGCGAAGCGAGGCCTGGAATCGGCCATGCACCTCGGTTGGGCGCAGAACTTTGTGGGCTTTGATGCTGTCGTCGATGCCCTTGAGCTTCAGCGAACCGAGGGATTCACAAACAAAATACTCAGCAACAAGCTTCCACGTGGCATCACTAATCAGGATCGTATTGCACTCCGCAAGATCCTGCAGCCGGGCCGCCACATTGGGTGTCTTGCCGATCACCAGCTGCTCCCGCTTGCCCGTGGCTGTGCCCACCTCTCCAGCGACTCCCAAGCCCGTATGGATGCCTATTCTGGCTTGGATGTTAATGTTCTGGGCGCGATACTTATCATTGAGCTGGCGAATGGCCGCCAAGATTTCCAGGCCCGTTTTAACGGCACGCTGGGCATCATCATCCTGGGCGGCTGGATAGCCAAAATAAATCAGAAGCCCATCGCCCAGATATTGGGCGATCGTGCCCTGATACCGCTCCACCACGCTGCCGGCAGCCGTGTGATAAGAGAGGAGAAGGGTGCGTAACTCTTCGGAGTCGAGCTGATCAGAGAGCCGGGTGGAGCCAACGAGATCGCAGAACAACACGGTGATCTGGCGATGTTCTGCGTCATCGGCAGCCGGCCGCGCCTTGGCCGGGGTAGGAAGCTGTGCTTTGCCAACCAGGGAGTTGCCGCACTGACCACAGAAACGAAATCCGGATGGGCTAAGGGCCCCGCAGGCAGGGCAATGCAACCCCAAAGCTTCCCCACACTGGCCGCAGAAGCGCATGCCAGGGGGATTGAGCGTGTCACAGAGGCTGCATTGCGTCCCCTTGGCAACCACGATGCCGGGTATGTGCGGAGATCGCAAAGCTTACATCTAGGGTCAAGCTGCTAGCGGGCAGGCGGTTGGCCGCCGTCCCCAACCGTAGGCATGGGCACACATCAGGCGGTACGCGCACAGAAATGTGGCAAACATCTCCTGGCGAAGGCGCATGCTTGCCGGTTCTGAGAACACAAATGTCAGCCGGCAACCGGCACTCCGAGGGAGTGGTTGACAAGCGACGGAGACAACAGGATGGGCCAGCAAGACTGCCTAAAGGGAGACTGGCTGGCGAAGGAGCCACTGTCCCCTCCGTTGGGCGATGCCGAAGATGTTCAGAAGCACGTCGCCGCGGTTTTTCGGCAAAACATTACCGGACGAAAGGCCCTTGAAGCCCTGATCGGGGTCGTGCGCAGGAGGAAGGGCCCTGGACGCTCAGGCTGCCCAGGGGGGCGTGGGGCCGCCGTTGCCGGCCTGGAAGGGCAGCACGAGGGTGGCCCAGTGCTCGGGGCGAGCGGGC
>JBKDOZ010000290.1:0-5557 GCA_046342735.1 Synechococcaceae cyanobacterium | reverse complement strand
CCCAGGCTGGCCAACGCCCCATCGCCGATCACGATCGGATAGGCCTTGTCCCCCAGCTCCACCGGGATCGTGCGAAACGCAGTGGGGGTGGTGGGCATGGCGGGACGGACGGACGCCCTGACGTTAGGTGGCGGGCATCGGATAGAAGAGTGACGGGATCTCAGCCAACCTTGCCGCAGCGGCGGCGAAGACGACGACTCACGCCCCAAGCCGCGCCGGCGCCAAACAAAGGAAGGGGAGCCGGGACAGGTGTGTAGTTGTAAGTGACCTCCGCCGTGGTGGTGAAAGTGGACGTACCGCTGGAAATATTCCGGTAACGCAAAAGAAGTGGGGATGCGGATGAACCTGATGTGTAACTAATGGGGTAGGCTGATGCCCCAATGAAACTGGCAAGTATCAGAGAGTCGTAGGTGACTCCAGCATCCGCTGGGAGGAATGTTGTGGTGTTGCCTGTGGGCCCAACAGAATATGAAATAGTAGAGGCGGGTGGTCCACCATCGCCTTTGGCATTGTTGTAACCGTTGTAGACTTTGTCGCTGATGGCGACAGGACCGAAAAACGATTGCTCTCCTAAACCTCCGGTATCGGCGTTGCCAACCACGCCTGTAAAGTTGCTAGAAGTAGCCCAGGTGACGGTAACGCTGTTAAGTTTCCCTAGATAGGCTTTGAAGGGCTGGACCGTGAACCGGGGGGTCGGAGGGGAGTACGAAGTTTCCGTGGCTAGCGCCGTGAATGCCGACAGAGTGTCCGTGGTGGTGACGTTCTGCACCGAGGTCAACGCCTCAGCCGGGAGCGATTGCGCGATCACCGCCAGGCCGAAGGCCCCACCGGCGACGATGCCAAGGTGGGATGGCTGAAATCGCCCAATCTGCTCAAGGGAATGCGTCGGCATCGGTGTCGAAGACGTAAATCTTACCGAATATAAAGATCCGCTAAGGCGCGTGTTCCCTGCCGTTTCGGTTCAGGTTTTTCCCACCTGAGACTCGCCATGAGCCGTTCTCGCGGGCCGTGCTCAGTGCGCCAGCCCTCGCCCTCTCCGGAGCCTTCGACTGGCTCGCCAGGCCGCCGCCGCCCCGAGCAGCGGGAGCGGCGCAGGAACGGCCGGCGCGGGGGTGTTGGGGGTGAAGGAGTAGGTCACCTCGGCTTCAGTGATCACGCGGGCAGTGCCGCCGTTGATGTTCACTGTGGTGATCTTGTAGGGGGTCTCGGCGGGGAAGCTGCCCAGATAGTCCAGGGAGAAGGGATTGGATCCCGTGAAGGCCCCCCAAACCTGGGGATCGGCGGCGGTGAAGGAATCGTCCCGGCCGCTCGGGGCAAGGGCGAAGGTGATCGTCTGTCCGGGGCCGGCGCCGTAGCCGTTGCCTCCCCCATAGCCCTGGTAGGGGAAGTTGTTGATCTTCACCGTGCCCCCGAATTCCACCCCCCACGACCCGCCACCCGTTCCGCTCGCCACCGTCACCGCCCCATCGGCGCTGCTGCGCCAGCGGATCGACGCCCCGTTCAGCACCCCGAGTGAGGCATCGAAGGGTTGCAGCAGGAAGCGGGGCGCCGGTGGATAGAAACTTGCTGTACCGGCGCTGAAGTTGGTCTGTACGTAGACATCCTGCCGCGTTTGCGTCTGGGTTTCCGCCTGGGCTCCTGGTGCCGCCATCAGAGCGGGCAGGAGCAGAAGCATCAGCAGGTGGGATCGGGGCGAGGGGGTCGCGACCATCGGCATGGCTCGAGTTGTCATCGCAATTCTTTCGAGGCTAGCTCTACAAAACCGTGTGATGATTCGCCAAGAGCGATGGCTCTTTTCGCGCTCTCTTTTTACCGCTTTTTGGCAGCCGCGCTGCGCCCGCGCAACCGCCCGCACCCGCGCGAGCGAGCACCCTCTGTTCTCCCGATCACTCCCCCTCGGCAATCACCGCCAGCACCGCCGCCCCGTAGCGCTCCAGCTTCGCCGCCCCCACGCCACTCACCTGCCCCAGGCTCGCCAGCTCCTGCGGCTGCCGTCGCGCGATCTCGATCAAGGTGCGGTCGTGGAACACCACATCGGGCGGCACCCCCTGGTCGCGTGCCTGCTGCAGCCGCCAGGCCTTGAGGGCCGCCAGCAACTCCGCATCCACCCCCTCCAGATCCACGCCAGTTCCTGCGCCGCCCCCCGAGCGGGCGCCCGCCTCCGCTGCCCCGCCGCTGCGCCGCCGCTCCTTCGCCGGTGGGGCCAGCCGCAACGCCAGGCTCGTTTCCCCCCGCAGCAGCGGCCGCACCAGGGCCTCCGCCCCGAAGCGCAGCCCCCCCTTCGTCTCCGCATCGCTCACCAGATAGCCCAGCGCCACCAGCTGGCGGAACAGGGAGCGCCATTGCCCCCGATCCAGTTCCCGGCCGATGCCGTAGACGCTCAGCTCCTGGTGCCCCCACTGGCGGATGCGGGCCGTGTCGCCCCCCAGCAGCACATCGATTAGGTGGGTGGCGCCGAAGCGGGCGCCGGTGCGGTGCACCGCCGAGAGGGCCTTGCGCGCCGGCTCCGTCAGGTCGGTGCGGCGGTCGGGCTCCAGGCAGAGGTCGCAGTTGCCGCAGGGCTCCGCCAGCTGCTCGCCGAAATGGCGCAGCAGCACCTGGCGCCGGCAGCCGGGCGCCTCCACAAAGCCGATCAGGGCATCGAGCTTGCCGTGCTCCACCCGCTTCTGCTCCTCCTCCGCCTGGGAGTCTTCGATGAAGCGGCGCAGCTGCGGCACATCTCCACCCCCCTGCACCATCCAGGCCACGGCCGCCAGGCCATCGCGACCGGCCCGACCGGTTTCCTGGTAATAGGCCTCCAGGCTCTTGGGCAGATCCACATGGGCGACGAAGCGCACATCCGGCTTGTCGATCCCCATGCCGAAGGCGATGGTGGCCACCACAATCACGCCGCTCTCACGCCGGAAGCGATCCAGCGCCGCCTTCCGCTCGGAGGCCTCCAAGCCGGCGTGGTAGGCCACCGCGTCGTACCCCGCCTGGCGCAGTTCGCGGGCGAAGCCATCCACCCGGCTGCGGGAGCGGGCGTACACGATGCCCGCCTCGCCGCGGCGCTCCGCCAGAAAGGCCAGCAGCTGGCTGCGCACCTCCTCCTTGTCGCGAATCAGATAGCGGATGTTGGGCCGATCAAAGCTGGCGACGAAGCGCCGCCCCTCCCGCAACGCCAGCCGATCGAGGATGTCCTCCTGGGTGCGGGGATCGGCGGTGGCGGTGAGCGCCAGCCGCGGCACCGCCGCAAACCGCTCGGCCAATACCCCGAGCTGGAGATATTCCGGCCGGAAGTCGTGGCCCCACTGCGATACGCAATGGGCCTCATCGATGGCAAACAGGGCGATCGGCACCCCCTCCCGCTCCAGCCGCGCCAGCCGCTCCAGCCCCCCCGCCAGCAACCGCTCCGGCGAGAGATACAGGAGGTCCAACGCGCCGCGGCCCAGATCCCGCTCGATCGTCTGCGCCTCCGCCGCGTCGATGCCCGAATGGAGTGCCGCGGCCCGCACGCCGGCCTGGCGCAGCCCCTCCACCTGGTCCTGCATCAGGGCGATCAGCGGCGAAATCACCACCGCCGTGCCCGGCCGGCAGAGGGCCGGCACCTGATAGCAGAGCGACTTACCGCCGCCGGTGGGCATCAGCACCAGGCCAGAGCCGCCCGCCAGCACATGCGCCACGATCTCTTCCTGGGGCCCGCGGAACGCCTCGTAGCCGAAAACCTGCCGCAATACCTGACGGGGATCCATCGTTCGCTCGGGCTCTCCGGTGCCTGACCCACAATGGCCCTATGCCACCGCCCGCTCCCGCCCCCGCGGCGCCCCCTTCTCTCGGGGCCTCCTCCCGCACCGCCTGGGGCTTTCTCACCCCGGCGCTGCTGCTGCTCGCCGTTTCGGTGCTCGTGCCCGCCGCGATGGCGTTGGTGATGAGCTTCAGCCGCACCGGCCTGTCTGTGAGCGAGCCGATCCAGTTCGTGGGCTTGGCAAACCTGCGGCGCCTGGCGGCCGATCCGATGTTTTTCCGGGTGGCGGGCACCACCGCCGTGTATTTGGTGGGCATCGTGCCGCCGATCGTGTTCGGCTCCCTGGTGTTGGCGGTGCTGGTGAACCGCCAACTGCCGGCGATCCACTGGTTCCGCGGCGCCTTCTACACCCCGTATCTGGTGTCGTTGGTGGTGGCGGCGATCGCCTTCCGCTGGCTCTACGCCGAAAACGGCCTGATCAACGGTTGGTTGTCGGCCTGGCTGGGGGATCGCTTCACGCCGATCGGCTTCCTCACCGATCCGCGCCTGGCCCTGCCTTCGGTGATGCTCGTCACCCTCTGGAAGGGGCTGGGGTATTTCATGGTGATCTTTTTGGCGGGGCTGCAGGGCATCCCGGCGGAGCTCTATGAGGCCGCCGCCCTCGATGGCAGCGAGGGATGGCGCCGCCACCTCGACATCACCCTGCCCCTGATGCGCCCCTACGTGAGCCTGGTGGCGGTGATCTCCGCCATCGGCGCCACCAAGGTGTTTGAGGAGGTGTATCTGATGACCCAGGGCGGGCCGGCCGATGCCACCCGCACGATCGTTTATTACGTCTACGACCAGGCGTTTTCGGAGCTGGAGATCAGCTACGCCTGTACCGTTGGCCTGGCACTTTTCCTGATCGTGCTGCTGCTCAGCCTGCTGCGTTGGCTGTTCGCCGGCGATCGCGGCCTGCTCTGAGCCCACCGCAGCGCTTGGGGTGGGGTGCGAAGGTGGAAGGCCGACCGCCCTCCCCCGTTGTGGAGACGGAGTCCGCCGCTTCCCTGCCCCTCACCAGCGTCGGCATCGTCGGCGGCGGCCAGCTCGCGTGGATGCTCGCTGAGGCCGCCAGCGCCCTGGGCCTGGAGCTGCATGTGCAAACGCCCGAGGCCGACGATCCGGCCGTGCGGCGGGCCACCAGCACCGTGATCGCGCCCCTGGAGGACGTGGCGGCCACCGCCGAGCTGGCGCGCCGCTGCGGAGCGATCAGCTTCGAGAACGAATGGTTGCCGCTGGAGCCGCTGGCCCCCCTGGCTGAGGCGGGCGTGTCCTTTCTTCCCTCGCTCGCGGCCGTGGCGCCCCTGGTGAGCAAGCGGGCCCAGCGCCAGCTGCTCCACGATCTGCACCTGCCCGCTCCCCACTGGTGTCCGCTGGAGGCGGTGCTGGCGCCCCCGCCCGCGGCCTCGCCGAACGATGGCGGAGCTGCCAACGGCTCCGAGGGGCCCAACGCCCCGGATCTCCCCCCGGCCGGGGGGGGCGCGCTTGCCCCAGGTGCCCCCAGCCCCGCTGCCGCCTCAGCCGATCCCGAGGCTCCGCCGGAGCCCCGTCTGCCGGAGGGCTTCCAGTTCCCGGTGATGGCCAAGGCCAGCCAAGGGGGCTACGACGGCCGGGGCACCCGCCCCATCGCCGATCTGGAGGCCCTGCAGCAGCTGCTGGCCGCGGTGGATCCAGCCGGCTGGATCCTGGAGGAGATGGTGCCCTTCGAGCGGGAGCTGGCCCTGACCGCCTGCCGGGATCGCCGGGGCAGCGTGGTCTGCTTCCCCTTGGTGGAGACCCACCAGCACCAACACG
>JBKDOZ010000289.1:0-3788 GCA_046342735.1 Synechococcaceae cyanobacterium | reverse complement strand
GGAGCATTTCGGCAACGTGCCCCATCGGCGGCCGTTGGTCGAGCCGGGCCAGGAGTTGGTGCGCGGCTGAGGAGCCCGGCCTGGGGAGGTGGGGAAGCCGATGGTCGGACTTGAACCGACGACCTACTGATTACGAATCAGTTGCTCTACCGCTGAGCTACACCGGCAATGGCCCGAAGGTAGCACCCGGCTCTTCTCCCGGTAGCATCCACACCCGTCGGGCCGAAGAGCGCCGCCCATGGCAGCCCCACCCAGGCCCAAGACCCCGGAGCGATCCCCCCATGGGCCCCGTCGGCCCCTCGATCCGGCGATGAGGGAACGCCTGCTGCAGGAGTCGCGCACCCCGTGGCGTGGCCTGCGGCGGGCCCTGTGGTTGGCGCTGGTGGCCTCCGCCGGCCTCGGCTTGGCCACCATGGCCATGCGGGCGTCGGCCGGCGAGGGGGTGCCCTCAACCGACTGGCTGATCCAGATCGGAGCCGCCGCTCTCTTCGGCTCCCTGCTCTGGTTCGACCGCAACCGCGCTCTCCCCGACGACTGACGCTTCGCTGGAGAGCGGCGCTTCGGCCAAGGGCTCACCCCCTGGCCTTGCCGTTGTTCGCTGGGGGGAGTCCTGCAGGGGGGGGGGCCGCAGCAGGGGCAGTCCCAGGCTCAGGCGACGCTGGGGCAGATCGGCGATGGAGAGCGGAGCGGTGGCCTCCAGGACCCCAGGGCTGCGGCTCAGCAACCAGAGGGATTGCATCGCCTGCTGCCACTGCCAGAGCATCAGCGCAAGCACCGGCGCGGTGAGCACCAGATCCACCAGCCGCGGCGCCTCCGGCAGGGGGGCCAGGGGGGTGGCCAGGGCGGCGGCGCTATCGATCCGCCAGAGCAGAACCAGCAGCAAGCCCGCTCCCAGGGCCAGGGCGATCCGCAGGGGCAGCGTGTCCTGCAGGGCGCTCAGGCGACGCTGCAGATCCCGACGGCCCCGGGCCGGTGTCTGGACAAGCAGCAGGGACCACACGTCGGCCGGCCGCCGCCAGAGCAGCAGCGCCGGTGCCAAGCCTCCGAGCGCCCAGCAGAGCAGCCGTTCCAGGCCCGGCAACCGGCCGGGATCGCTACCGGCCAGAAGCAACAGGATCAGCAGGGCCTCAAGCGGGAGGAGGCCCAGCCCGAGCAGCTGGAGCCAGAGAAGGGGCTCGCTGGCAGCTCGGGCTTGGTTCACGGCGGGCGCGGGAACGGAGGGGGCGGGAATGGAGGGGGCGGCCGGAGGGGGGCACCGGAGCGGGGCTCAGGTGCTGAGGGTGCGGCGCTGGGTGACCAGTTTGTACACCTCGATGCGGTCGCCCTCTTGCCAGGCGTTGAAGCGATCGCAGCCGATGCCGCATTCGAAGCCGGTGGCCACCTCCCGCACGTCGTCCTTGTTGCGGCGCAGGGAGTCGAGGTCGCCCTCGTACACCCGCTCCTTGCCTCGGTGCACGCGCACCTTGCCATTGCGCTGCAGCTTGCCGTTGGTGACATAGCAGCCGGCCACGGCGTTCTTGCCGATGGTGAACACCGCCCGCACCTCGGCTTCGCCCAGGGGCTCCTCGACGAGCTCGGGTTCGAGCAGACCCTCCATCGCCAGCTGGATATCCTCCAGCAGCTTGTAGATCACGTCGTAGTCGCGCACGTCCACGCCGGTGGCGTCGGCGGCCCGCTTGGCCCCCGGCGCCATCGAGGTGTTGAAGCCCACGATCACGGCTCCGGAGGCTGCTGCCAGGTCCACGTCGGTTTCGGTGATCTCGCCCGGTGCGGAGAGCAGCACTCGCACCTGCACCTCTTCCTGGGGCAGTTGCTCGAGGGCGCCGAGAATCGCCTCGACACTGCCCTGCACGTCGGCCTTGAGGATGAGGTTGAGCTCCTTGAGCTCCCCTTCGCTGGCCTGGCCGGACATCGAGGCGAGGGAAACCCGCCGCGAAGCCATCTGCTGGGCGAGGCGGGTGGCCCGGGCCTCACTGGCCCGATCACCCACCACGGCCCGGGCCGAGCGTTCATCGGTGTACACCTCGAATTCATCGCCGGCGGTGGGCACTTCGCTGAAGCCGAGCGCCTCAACCGCCGCCGAGGGGCCGGCGGTCTTCACGCGCCGGCCGGTGTCGTCCACCATGGCGCGCACTTTGCCCAGCACGGGGCCCGCCGCCAGCACGTCGCCGGTGCGCAGCGTGCCGTTCTGGATCAGCAGGGTGGCCACCGGACCCTTGGCCTTGTCGAGGTGCGCCTCGATCACGGTGCCGCGGGCCATCCGGTCGGGGTTGGCCTGCAGATCCTCCACGTCGGAAACCAGGAGGATCATCTCCAGCAGCTGGTCGATGTTCTCGCCCTTGATGGCACTCACCGGCACCATCACGGTGCTGCCGCCCCAGTCTTCGGCCACGAGTTCGTGGCCCGAAAGCTCCTGTTTCACCCGCTCGGGGGAGGCTCCTTCCTTATCGATCTTGTTGATCGCCACGATGATCGGCACCTCGGCCGCCCGCGCGTGGCTGATCGCTTCGAGGGTCTGGGGGCGCACGCCATCGTCGGCGGCCACCACCAGCACGGCCACGTCGGTCACCTTGGTGCCGCGGGCCCGCATCGCCGTGAACGCCTCGTGACCGGGGGTGTCGAGGAACGTGATCTTGGCCTTGGCCCCGCCGTGGGGCACCTCCACCTGGTACGCGCCGATGTGCTGGGTGATGCCCCCGGCCTCCCCGGCCGCCACACGGGTTTTGCGGATGGCGTCCAGCAGGCTCGTCTTGCCGTGGTCCACGTGACCCATCACCGTCACCACGGGCGGGCGCCGGATCAAGTGCGCCAGGTCGCTCTCCTCGATCATCTCGACGGTCTTGGCGGCCGCGGCCTGCACGTCGTCCTCGAGCACCGGCACACCGAATTCGTCCGAGACCGTCTCGATCGTGGAGAGGTCGAGCGTCTGGGTGACGGTGGCGATGATGCCCTTGAAGAACAGGCTCTTGATGATCTCGGAGCTCTCCACGCCAAGGCGGTCGGCGAGTTCCTGCACGGTGAGGTTGCCCTCGGGCACCACCAGCATCTCGGGCCGCTGGGCCTTGAGTTCGCGGGCGGCTCGCAGCTCCATGGCGCGGCGGCGCTGACGCTGACGGGTGGTTTCCTTCTTGCGCTTACGGACGGCGACGGTGGGTTTGGGTTGGGCTCCTGCCCCGCTGCGGGGTTTGGCCGGGCGGGCCCGGCTCGCCTGAAGCAACACCGCCTCCTGCTCGCCCGCGTATCCGCCTGTTTCTGCGGTCAGCGCATCATCGTTTTCGCCGATGATGTGAACTTTTGTGCGCTGTTTCTGGGGCGTGCGGCTGCGCAACGCCTCGAGCTTGGCGCTGTCATCCCAGTCGGGACGACGGGCGCGAGCGGGGGCCCCGGGGGTGGGGTGGCCGGGGCGGAAGCCCGGGCGTCTGGGGGCGCTCGGCGCGGCCGGCCGCACCAGCTCGGGCACGGTGGAGGCTCCTTCCTCGGGGGCGGCGGCCGCTTCGCCCACGCGACGGGGTGGTGGTGCTGTGGGACGGCCGGTGGGTTTCTGAAGCTCCATGAGCTCCCCGGGCGCCATCGGCTTGCGCATGCCGGCGGGCAGGCCGGGCCTGCCGGGGGCGGCTGGCCGCCCAGGACTGGCGGTGCCGGGGCCGGCGGTGTCGCGCCGGATCGGCTTGCCCACCAGCTCCAGCGGCGGGGTGCCGGGACGGCCGCCGCCGGCACCCGGCCGGGTGGGGGCCGCTGGGCGGCTGCCGGGGGCGCCGGGTCTTTGGGGGCGAGCCGAGGGCGGGGCC
>JBKDOZ010000288.1:0-3332 GCA_046342735.1 Synechococcaceae cyanobacterium | reverse complement strand
ATTCGAGGTCGTGCATGACGAGCTTCATGGGATAAAGAGGGGAAGAAGTGAAATTAAACTTGGCCAGGGGCTTGGCTCACTGGGTCTTGGTGAGCGCAGGCAAGCGAATGAGAAGTAGGAGAGGGTATTTGGGACCTCGGGCTGCTCTGGCTCCGGGGATTCCGGGGGGAGAGTTTGAGCTAGAGGCAAGGTTGCGGGAATCTCCCGCTCACCTTAGGACCTTACACAGGGTAGCGAGTGAGGCCGTCCTGATCTGGCAAGTCACACAGGGCGGTAACAATCCGGGGACGTCGCCCATCGGACCGGCTGCATTCTCGCTAAATTCTCCTCATCCTCGAGGCGTCCGTCGCCCGTTGGCCGGCCGCCTTGGTTCCCCCTCAGACGTGCGAGCACGGGGCTCAATCATTGGTTTGCTAGAACGGCCGCTGCAATGGAGCCTGGGCTGGGGTGGTAGGAACGAAGGGCAGTCCTGGCCCCTGGAAGTTGAAGTCATTCAGCTTCACGCGCACGCCGCCGAGGCCGTCGTAGGGGCTATAGAACACGCCGATTTCGTAGGCCCGCCGCTGCCAGCGCAGCTCGACGTAGGAGTTGGTCACGTCGCCGTAGTTGCCGGAATTGGGATCGATATTGATGCCGATGCCGCCGTTGAACAGCAGCGGTCCCACCAGCTGTTGGGTGAGGCCGATGCCGAGGGTGCTGAGGTCTACCGCCCGGTCAAAAGCCAGTGGGCTCAGGCCTTGTCGCAAGGTGCCGCCGCCGATCACCGTGATCTGGGTGTAATCGAGGAAGGGCTTCACGAAGCGCCCCAGGGTGAGGGTGGGGCCGCCACTGAGGCTGATGGTGTTTTGGTTTGTGCCATCGCCGAAGTAGGCCACCGTGCCCAACACGTTGGCGTTGAGAGCCAGGCCGGGCACGACCGGCACCGGACTATTCATCAGCCCCTGCGTCGGCGTTGCCGCCGCCGGGCTTCCTGTCCACAGGGGCAGGCTGAGATTGAGCGATCCGATGGCGTTGTATCGCCACAGCGCGGCCACCGTGCGGCTGTCGAATTCGTTGGCCTTGAAGTTGCCCACCCCGGTGCGCCAGAAGTAGTTGCTGGCCAGCCGCCCCCACATCGGCAGCGTGCCCGTGTTCTCCAGGGAGACACCCCCTGCGGCGTAGATGTTCTCCTCCCCCAGCGAACCGTTCCAGACCCGGAAGCGGTAGGCACCGAAGAGGCGCGCGGTGCTCTCCCCCAGCAGGGGCAGGGTCACCGGCACCTTGAGATCGCCGAAGCTGCGGGTGCCGTCGGTGATGTTGTCGGGGTCGAAGGTGGAGATGTCCACGTTCGCCGCCAGCTCCCAGCGGCCGAACGGCTGGTTGAGGTTGGCCTCCAGGCCGAAGAGGTCGCCGGTTTTCGCCGGCTGCGATACCGGCGGATAGCCCTGCGGTTGGCCCGGCAGCGGGTAGCTGTTGGTTTCGCTGTTGATCGCCCGTTGCGCCATGAACTGCGGTTGCAGTTGCAGCCGGCCCCGCTGCCCCACCTTCGCTTCGAAATTGCGACCCACGAAGAAACCGTCGCGGTCCTCTTTGTCGTAGCCGAGCACCCAGCGGTTCTCCACCTCCTCCTGCTTCTGGATGCGGGTGTTGCGGCGCACCGGGATCGGCAGCCGGTCCTCCACCAGCAGGGTGTTGCGCTCCGCCTGGATCACCGTGTCGCCGTTCGGCTGCAGGGTGGCCACCACGTTCTCGGAATCCAGCCAGGTCTGGGCCGGGGTGAACGGGTCGTTGCTGAAGGCCACCCGGTCGCCGCGGAACGTGGTGGGTGTGAAGCGCAGGCGGCCCGCCTGCAGGCGCCAACGGCTGATCGTGCCCTTCTCCAGCTGGCGGTTGCTCTTGGTGTCGAGGCTCTGCAGCTGGGCAGGCCGCAGCTGGCCGAACTGGTTGGCGATGTCGGGTGTGTTGAGCTGGCTGGGGAAGCCGTAGCGCCGCTCGGCCGTGAGGCTCTGCTGGAACTGCACCCCTTCGACCCGCTGGTCGAGGCGCTCGATCGCCGCCGTGCGCTCCCGCTCCTGGGCGCGGGCCTGGGCCCATAGGGCGGTGCCCCGGGGGGTTGGTGGGCGGGGCGTGGGGGTTGTGGCGGGGGGCGTGCCGGTGGCACCGGAGCGCCCTGGCCCCATCGTGACCACCTCCAGCTGTTGCGCCAGACCTTCGGCTCGCTCGCGGCTGCCCGGCGGCGGGGCCCCGGGGCAGCCCTGCGGGGGCGGTAGCTCCTCCGGCGCCCGGGCGGTGAGCGAGCTGTCGCCGAAGCGGTAGCGCAGGCCGAGCAGGTAGGCGTTGCTCCCCTCGCTCACGCCGCTGTAGGTGCCGAAGGCGCCGGAGCGGTGGTGGATGCGCCCCACCACCGACCACTGGGGGGTCACCAGCCCCTCCAGCTCGAAGGCCAGGTAGTTGAGGAAGTTGGCGTAGTTCTCGCGGAAGGTCTTCTCGTAGTTGCTGGCCTCGCTCAGCAGGCTGACCCCCTCCACGAAGGAAAAGCTCAGCCAGGGCCGCAGCCACAGCCGAATGCCCAGGCCCAGGGTGAGGTCGGCGAAGGACTGGCTGGGGGTGTCGGCGAAGGGGATCGCCTGGTTGTACGGGCCCCCCGCCTGGCGGGCGGCGCGATGGCCCAGGAGGTTGGCGTCGAGCTCCAGCGCGAAGGGTCCGCCGTCGAGGAGCCGCCGCTGCAGGCCGAGGCCGCTCAGATACTCCGGCCGGAACTTGCCCTTGAAATAGAAGGTGTCGCCGAAGTTGGCGGCGAACATCTGGCCCGCCCAGGCGGTCGTCGCCCAGGGGTAGGGATGCCAGCGGGGCGGGGCGGGCAGCTGGGGGGTGCAGCTCATCGGCGCCGGCGCGGGCAGCGGTGCCGAGGGCATCTGGCTCAGGTCCAGGTCCTGCTGGCTGCCGTCGAGGTCGAGCACGCCGTAGACGTCCTCCATCTCCCCGATCCCCTCCAGCAGGCTGAAGCGCAGGCGGCTGGCCTGGAGGTACTGCTGGCCGCGCTGGAAGCGCACGCTGCCGATGGCGTAGAGGGTGCGCGAGTTGGTGTCGAACTCCAGCCGGTCGGCAAGCAGCCGGCCCCCGGCCACGCTGGCGGCCACATTGCCCGTGGCCACGTAGCGGCCCAGCTGGGTGTCGTACACCTGGCGGTTGCCGCTCACATTGAGTTCCAGCGGCGGCAGCTGGGCCGCCGTGGGGGGCATGCCGCTTGGGGCAGGGCCCGATGTGGGGCCTGTGATGGGGCCCGTGGCCGGGGCTGTTTCGGGTGCCGGGGCGGTGGCTGCGGCTGGTGCCGTAGCGGTGGGCAGGCGGCC
>JBKDOZ010000287.1:0-8656 GCA_046342735.1 Synechococcaceae cyanobacterium | reverse complement strand
ATGCCCGCGGTGACGGTGTTGTCCAGGCCAAGGGGATTGCCGCTGGCAATGGCCCATTCCCCCGGCCGCACCGTGCCGGAATCCCCCAGGGGAGCGACGGGCAATCCGGCCGCCACCACCTTCACCACCGCCACGTCGGTCAGGGGATCGGCCCCCAGCACCTTGCCGGTGAAGCTGCGGCCGTCCGGCAGGGTCACACCCACCTCGCTGGCACCCTCCACCACGTGGGCATTGGTGAGCAGCACGCCATCGGAGCGGGTGATGAAGCCTGAGCCCTGGCCCTGCTGCTGCTGAATCGCTGGACCGCGACCCAGGATGCCCCCCAGGGGGTTCACCACCCGTTTCACCGTGTCGATCCGCACGACGGCCGGGCCCACCTTCTCCACCGCATCCACGATCAGGTTGCGGCTGTCGGGAAGGATCCGGGGCGCGGGGGCCACGTCGCTGACCTTCGGTGGCTCTGCCGGGTTGCGCAGCAGCGGCATCGGCCCGCCGCCGGCGCAACCTCCGAGCAGGGCGGCAGTGACGGCGGTGGCGAGGGCGGCAGGGGTGGGGGGAAGGCGCCGTCGGGAACAGGCCTGGAGCGGTCGCATGAAGGGGTGCCGGAGTCGGCGAACTGGCTTCATTAAAGACCGGCCCGGCCCCTGGACTGTGCCTATATTCAGCCATTCGTGGTGGGATGGCCGGCGGTGCAGCAGGGCGAGCAGCTGTGGCACCGGGTGGTCGAAGCCCTGCAGGCGAATCTCAGCAAACCCACCTTCGAAACCTGGATCCGGCCGGCCCGCTGCCGCAGCTGGAGCGACGACCTGCTGCGGCTGGAGGCCCCCAATAGCTTCGCCTGCAGCTGGCTGCGCAAGAACTACCTCACCCAGATCGCCGCCACCGCCTCCGAGATCGCCGGGCGGTCCGTGCAGGTGCGCATCGACACGGTGGCGGACCCGGGGCTCGATGCCACGCCTCCCCCCTTCCCCGCCAACAGCCCTGCCCCCTCGGCGCCCGCTCCGCCAGCCCCGGCGCCATCCCCGGGCGCGACTGCCGGCGGCGGCGGGCCTGCCGGCTCCGCCCCCCGCGGTGGTCTCAACCCCCGCTACATCTTCAGCCGCTTCGTGGTGGGCGCCAACAGCCGCATGGCCCACGCGGCCTCCCTGGCGGTGGCGGAATCGCCGGGCCGGGAATTCAATCCCCTGTTCATCTGTGGCGGGGTGGGCCTCGGCAAGACCCATCTGATGCAGGCGATCGGTCACTACCGGCTGGAGATCGACCCCGGTGCCCGCGTCTCCTACGTCTCCACCGAAACCTTCACCAACGACCTGATCCAGGCGATCCGCAAGGACGGCATGCAGGCCTTCCGCGATCGCTACCGAGCCGCGGACCTGATCCTGGTGGACGACATTCAGTTCATCGAGGGCAAGGAGTACACCCAGGAGGAGTTCTTCCACACCTTCAACGCCCTGCACGAGGCCGGCCGCCAGATCGTGATCGCCAGTGATCGGCCCCCCAGCCAGATCCCCCGCCTGCAGGAGCGCCTGATCTCCCGCTTTTCGATGGGGCTGATCGCCGACATTCAGGTGCCCGATCTGGAAACCCGCATGGCGATCCTGCACAAGAAGGCGGAAAGCGAGCAGATGGCCCTGCCCCGCGAGCTGATCCACTACATCGCCGGTCGCTTCACCTCCAACATCCGGGAATTGGAGGGGGCCCTCACCCGCGCCGTGGCCTTCGCCTCGATCACCGGCCTGCCGATGACGGTGGAGTCGGTGGCGCCGATGCTCGATCCGATCGGCAATGACGTGGAGGTGACACCGGAGCAGGTGCTGGAGAAGGTGGCGGAGGTGTTCGTCGTGCGGGTGGAGGACATGCTCAGCCCCAGCCGCAAGCGGGCGGTGAGCCAGGCGCGCCAGGTGGGCATGTTCCTGATGCGCCAAAACACCAACCTGTCCCTGCCCCGCATTGGCGAAGCCTTCGGCGGCAAGGATCACTCCACCGTGATGTATGCGGTGGAGCAGGTGGAGAAGAAGCTCAGCAGCGATCCCGCCCTGGCCCGTCGCATCCAGCAGGTGCGCGACCTGCTGCAGATCGATTCCCGCAAGCGGCGCTGAAGGCGTGGCAGGTGCGCTAAGCGAGCGGTGCCGCTGGATTGGCCCCCTCCACTTCGCCCTGGAAGACCCGGCTGGCGGTGATGTCCTCCGCTTCGATCGTCATCAGATCCAGCCGCGTCAGAGCGGTGCCCATGCCGTTGAACAGCCGGTTGGCCTGGCGCATGCGAGCCCGGTCGATGGCGTTGCGGATCGAGCGGGCGTTGGCGAAGAAAGGCAGCCGTATGCGGCGGCGGATGTAGTCGGCGAACACCAGGCGTGCCTCGTCGCTGAAGCGATAGTTTTCGTGGGCGAGAATCAGCTGGGCGATGGCTAGCAGTTCGTCGGCGCTGTAATCAGGAAAGTCGATGTGATTGGCTACCCGGGAGGAGAGGCCGGGGTTGGATTGGTAGAAAATGTCCATCCGTTCCTTGTAGCCGGCAAAGATAACCACCAGATCGTCACGATTGTTCTCCATAATCTGCAGAAGAATCTCGATCGCTTCGGCGCCGTAGTCACGCTCGTTTTCCGGGCGGTACAGGTAGTAGGCCTCATCGATGAACAGCACACCGCCCATCGCCTTCTTCAGCACCTCGCGCGTCTTTGGCGCGGTATGGCCGATGTACTGGCCCACCAGGTCGTCGCGGGTGGCGGTCACCACGTGGCCCTTGCGCAGGTAGCCCAGGCCGTGGAGGATCTTTGACATCCGCTCCGCCACCGTGGTTTTGCCGGTGCCAGGCGGGCCGGTGAACGACATATGCAGGCCCGGCGGGGCGGTGTCGAGGCCCAGCTGCTGGCGCGCCCGGTTCACCACCAGGAGGGCGGCGATTTCGCGGATGCGGGCTTTCACGGGCCGCAGGCCGATCAGTTCGCGGTCGAGCTGGATGAGGCACTCCTCGATGCCCGCCCCCTCATAGGCTGCCCGCAGGTCGATCGTGGCCCCATCGCCCGTCGTGGAGGAGGGGTTGGGTGAGGGATCGCCAGAGGGATCGCCAGAGAGATCGCCAGGGGGATTGCCAGAGGGATCGCCAGAGGGAGGGGCGCTGGAATCAGAGGAGTTCATCAACAGCAGCGGCGAATTCGTGCTCCTCGCTCCCCACGGGAGCGTCTTCCCCATCCGGCCGCAGCGTGATGTTCACATAGGTGCGGCCGAAGCTGATGTCGGGATAGCGGCGGCGCTGCTCCGAGAGGGCCTCCAGCCGTTCCAGGAAAACGCGGGTGGTTTCGTAGTCAGCGAATTCGAGGCGCCGCTCCAGGCGGTCTGGGCGGTTGCGCTGGGTCCAGGGCTGGTCCATTCCCCGACCTTACGCCCGCCGTTGCTTGTTGGCGTCGAGGCAGTCGGTGCGGGCCAGGCAGAGGCGAGCCGCCCAGGCATCGGCGTAGGCGCGATTGGCACCGCTGGCGGCGGCGCTGGGGTCGTCGAGGGGGTGGGGGAAGGTGCCGGCGATGGCGGCGTTGGTGACGCAGAACATCGACTTCTGAAAACTCATGCAGATCTTCACCCGCACATCCCCTTCGCCGCGGATGCTGTGGCGGTAAATCTCATGCAGCCGCTCCGGCAAGTGTCGGTACATGTCCTGCATCAGCAGGCTGGGAGGGATGCCCGCGCCCATGGTGGGAAGGGGATCGGCGTAGAGGGCGCCATAGCGGAACTGGGTTTGGTCGGGGGAGATCTGCTGGGCCTGGGCGTTGAAGGAAACCGTGCCCAGAAATGGCGTGCCCCGCAGAAACACCGCCTCCACGTAGGGCACGGCCACATCCGCCAGGAAGGTGAGGCCGGCCTCCGGGGGCAGCACCCAAAACCGCTCCCCCGCCACGGTCACCGCGTAGGTGATCGGCTCGGCGGCGGCCGCCACCAGGCCCTGCTGCAGGAAGGAGACCACCGCCGGGATCGTGCGCACCCTCCCCTCGGCCTCCGCCTGCGCCAGGTCGACGAACAGATCGCTCATCACACGCCAGAACTGGCCGAGGGCATGGGTGGTGGCGGCGGTGCGAATCAGCTCTGGCAGGAAGCCGCGGAACAGGGGATTCAGGAGCGCCAGGAGCGGGTCGCGGCCGGTCTTTCGGCGGATGATCGCCTGGCAGTGGCTCAGGAATGGCTCGCTGTCGAGGTAGGCGTCAAGACCGCCGGTGCCATGCCAGAGCATGGCTTTCATGCAGTATTCGGCGTACTCAAAGTTGATGCGGTCGTGGATCAGATGGCGCCAGATCTTCGCGGCGGAGAGATCGCCATCGAGAAACTTGAAGATCGGCAGTGGATTGAGAAACTGCTGCTCCGCCTGGTAGATCAGGTTGCGGCTGTAGGCATCCAGCACGATGCCGTAGCTGTGCAGCACATCCACCACCTCCACCACATGCGAGGGGGTGTCGGCCAGCAGGGTTTGGCCGGAGAGCAGGCGGGCGGCCAGCTCGGCCGCATCCGGATGGCCGCCGCTGAAGGTGAGGTGTGCGGGGATGACCGGCATCAGCCCAGGCCTCCGCGTAGCGCCATGGCCGTCAGCACGGCCGGCAGCTGACTGATCGTGGTGGTGGCAGCCTCGCTGATGTGGCCGAGGCCCGCGGGCACCAGGCCCATCCCCAGCACCCCCAGCGCCAGGGCGGTGGCCGGAATGGTCTCGCGCGGGGCCACCGCGATCGGCCGCACGTCAAGGCGGGCGTCCGTCAGCGGATCGGAGGGCGGCGTTATCGCCAGGCGACCGAAGAAGGCCCGGTTCACCAGCAGCAGGAAGTACACCGCCGTCAGGCCCGAACCCACCATGCACAGCAAGGTGGCCAGTGGGAAGGAGCCGAACGAGCCGCGGAAGACCAAAAACTCGGAGATGAAGCCCGTCATTCCCGGCAGGCCGGCGCTGGCCATCACCCCCAGGATCATCAAGCTGCCGGTGTAGGGAAGGCCGCGTTCGGGGTTCAGCAGGCCCCGCAGCACGTCCAGATCGCGGGTGCCGGTTTTGCGATACACGATGCCCACCAGCAGGAAAAGCAAGGCAGAAATCAAGCCGTGGCTCACCATTTGGAAGACCGCCCCCAGCAGGCTCACGGGAGTGGCGGCGGCGTCAGCCAGAAGGATGGTGCCCATGTGGCCCACCGAGCTGTAGGCCACCATCCGTTTCATATCGCGCTGGGCGATGGCCGCCAGGGAGCCGTAAAGCACCGACACCGCCGCCCAGCCCGCCAGCCAGGGGGCCATAAGCGCCCAGGCTTCGGGGAACAGCCCAAGGCCGAAGCGCAGCAGGCCATAGGTGCCCAGCTTGAGCAGCACCCCGGCCAGCAGAACCGAAACCGGGGTGGAGGCCTGCGTGTGCGCATCCGGCAGCCAACTGTGGAAGGGCACCAACGGGATCTTGATGCCGAAGCCCACCAACAACGTGCCGAGCAGCACCAGCTGACTGCCCATGGCCAGCCGCTCGCTGGTGACCGGGGTGAGGCTGAAATCAAGGCTGCCGGTGAGCAACGCCAGGGCGAGGAAGGCGCCGAGGATCAGCATTCCCGATGCCGCCGTGAAGATCAGAAATTTGGTGGCCGCGTAGGAACGCTCGGCCCCACCCCACACGGCGATCAGAAGCCAGAGGGGAATCAGCTCCAGCTCGTAGAAGATCAAAAAGAGCAGCAGGTTCTGGGCCAGGAAAGCACCGTTGACCGCGCCGCTGATCAGCAGCAGCAGGGAGAAGTAGATGCGGGGCCGTTGGCTGATGTCGCGGGTGCAGACCGCCGACACCAGGGTGAGGGCGGCGTTCATCAGCAGCAGCGGGAGCGAGAGGCCATCGACGCCCAGGCGGTAGTCCAAGCCGAGGCTGGGGAGCCAGGCCACGGTCTCGACCATCTGCAGGCCACCATCGGCTGGATCGAAGGCCACCAGCACCACCAGGCTCCAGAGCAGCTGGAGGGAAAGCACACTGATGGCCACCGCCCGCAGCCGGCCGGGCGGGGCGCTGGCGGGCCAAAGCAACAACGGCACCAGGCCGAGGAAGGGGATCAGTAGCAGGGGGGTGAGCATCATCACCGCATCAACCCCGGAACCAGATGAGGCCAGCGAACAGCAGCACCACCGCCGCCACCAGGGTCAGCACATAGGACTGCAGCTGGCCGCTGACGCTGAGCTTGAGGGTTTCGGCGCTGGCCAAGGAGACCTGGCCGACCCGATTGGCCAGGCCGCTCACCACGGTGCGATCGAAGCTGTTCGTGAGCCGTGCCAGGGAGCTGATGAACGCCACAATCGTGGTTCGGTAGAAGCGATCGGTGTAGAAGTCTGCCGCCAGAAGGTCTTGCAGGGTGCGCAGGGGCGGAAACACCGAGCGAGACCAGAAGCGATCCAGACGAATCAGACAACCGGCCGCCAGGCCCACCAGGGAGCTGGCGGCCAGCGCCAGGCCTGCGGGCAGGGAGACCTCGGCCAGGGCGTGCTGGGGAATCAGGCGGTCGATCACCAAGGGGGTGAGCAGCACCATCACCGCCAGGCTCACCATCGGGAGGGCCATCAACCAGATCACCTCCGGGGTTCGCCGGGTCTTGGGGTGGGGGGTGTCCAGGAACACCTGACGGAACACCCGCACCAGGTTGAGCATGGTCAGGGCGTTGGTGAGCAGCACCACCACGGCGAAGAAGGGCGACCGGGGGAGAAGGTTGTCCACCAGCTGGGCCAGGGTCCAGAAGCAGCCCAGGGGCACCAGGCCGGTGAGGCCAGCGCTCGCCACCAGAAAGGAGCCGGTGGTGGCGGGCATGCGCGGCCCCAGGCCGCCCAGTTCCGTCAGGTCCTGGCAGTTGGTGGTGGCGATGACACAGCCCACGCTCATGAACAGCAGGGCCTTGGCCAGGCCGTGGCTGAAGAGCAGCAGGAGGGCAAGAAGCGGCTGTTGGAAGGCAATCGCCACGAACACCAACCCCAGGAAGGAAGTGGTGGAGTAAGAGAAAGCCCGTTTGATGTCCACCTGGGCCAGGGCTACCAGCGCGCCGCCCACCGCACTGATCGTGCCCACCACCAGCAGCACCTGCACCGCCACGGGCGACAAACGCAGCAGTGGCATTACCTTCAACAGCACGAAGGCACCGCAGGTAACCACTGCCGAGTTGCGAAGAATCGAAGCCGGATTCGGTCCCTCCATCGCCTCATCGAGCCAGAGGTGCATGGGGAACTGCGCGCATTTGCCCATCGGTCCTGCAATCAGGCCGAGCCCCAGAAGGGTTCCGGCCAGAGGGGGCAGGGGATTGTCGGCAGCCCAGCTGTAGAGGTCACGAAATTCCAGGGAAGGGGCCCAGGCGGCCAGCGCCACCACGCTCATCAACAGCAGCACATCTCCCACCCGCTTGGTGAGAAAGGCGTCGCGAGCGGCGGTGACCACCAGGGGCTGGGCGTACCAGAAACCCACCAGTAGGTAGGTGGAGAGGGTGAGCATTTCCAGCAAGAAATAGCTCATGAAGAGATTGCTGCTGAGCACCACGCCACTCATCGCCCCTTCAAAAAAGCCCACCAACGCATAGAAGCGGGCGAGCGACCATTCCTTGTCGAGATAGCCCAGGGCAAAGGCCTGGCAGATCAGGCTCATGAAGGTCACCAGCTCCAACGCCGCCAGGTTGGTGAGGGTGAGATCAAAGCCGATCCGCAGGTCCAGATCGGCCACCCGAAACCAGGGGATGTCGATGAGCTGAGGGCCGAGCTGGAGCACCTCGCGCAAGACCAGGGATCCGTGCACCACTGCCACCAGGGTGACGAGCAGATTCAGGTAGGCGGCAGGGCGAGGACCGTTGCGTTTGATCCAGCCACTGGCCCATGGCAGGGACAACAGCATCCCTGCGAACCCATAGAGGGGAATGAGCCAGACGAACTGGATCGGGGTGGGCAGGTCGGGAGTCAACAGGGGAAGGCGACGAGGCGACGGTAGGGAAGCTGGAATCTAGAGAGCCCAAGCCGGGGCGCCGCTTTCAGAAGCTGGCTCGGGCTAGGACCTCGTGGCCGCCATCGGCCAGATCCCTTTGCCACAGAGCCAGCGCATCACCATGTTGCTGCTCCTCCAGCCAGAGGGAGCGGAAGAAAGCATCGTGTTCTGCGTCGCCGATCCGACCACAGAAGCGAACCGCCTCGGCGTAGTGCTCAATGAGCTCGGCCTCCAGCGCTGCGTCGCTAGAGAGAAGGCCGGCCAGATCGGGGGCGGTGTCCACGGGCCGCAGCTGGGAGGCCCCCGGGGCAACCCCCAAGGCGAGCATGCTTTGCACGATGCGCTCGGCGTGCTGCATTTCCTCCACAGTCTCGTGCCGGAAGCGAGCGGCCGCATCCGGCAGTCCCCAGACCTCCGCAAGGGAGGCCTGCGTCATGTACTGCTGAACGGCGGAGAGCTCGAGGCTCAGGGCGCGTCCGAGGAAGCCCAGGATGCGCGGATGGACGGCGGCACCCATGGACCTCACAGGCGGCGGCTGGCGCCGCTGGGGGCGAGGGCAGGCTCCACTTCGCCGTGGGGGCGAGCAATGATGTGGGCCGCCACCAGGCCATCGCCCACCCGCTCGCTGGCGTCGGCGCCGGCGCGCACTGCGGCGTTCACCGCACCGGTTTCGCCGCGGACCTTCACGGTGACGTAGCCGCCGCCGACGAT
>JBKDOZ010000286.1:0-15699 GCA_046342735.1 Synechococcaceae cyanobacterium | reverse complement strand
CTCCCGGCGCCGCCAGCGCCAGCGGCCCCTGAGCCGCTGGCTCCGGAGCCAGCGGCGGCGGAAGAGGCCACGGTTGCCTTGGCGGCTGACAACGTCATCACCGACGGAGGGCCCGAGAAAACCACCCTTACCGAGGCGCCTGAGGAGCCGACCTTTGGCGCAGTGGGCGAGGACGCCAGCTCAGCCCCATGGGCCGGGGAGCCCGAGGTCTTCGCGGAGGACGACCAGCCCTTGATGGCAAAGGAGACTTCCGAAGCACCTGAGGAGCTCTTCGCTGCCGTTGCGACGGAGCGACCCTCCTGGATGCCCGCTCCGGCCTCGGAGACACCAACCTCCAGGCCCGCGGCGGAGGAGGCCCCCCCCCCAGAGGCCCATGCCCCGAGCGAAGAGCCCACGCCCCGGGAAGCCACCCCCACGGTGTCCTCCCCGGTGCCGGACGTCGACCCCTTCGCCAACGACATCAGCCTCTGAGCATCCACGGCGCCCGGGGTATGACGGCCTCCGGGCGCCGTGGTCAGAATGGGAAGGTCCGCGACCTTGCCCATGAATCCCCTGCTCTGGCCTGTGCGGAGCCTCGTCAACGGGCTCGGTCTGGCCTGGTGGGCAAGGGTCGAGACCCGTTCGCCTGATGCCGTCTACTGGTTCGGCCCCTTCGTGCGACGCGGCACCCTCGAGCGCCATCTCCCCGCTTTCCTCGACGACCTGCGCTCCGAAGCTCCCGCCTCCCTCGAGCACCGCTTGCTCCGCACCCAGCGGGGTGAGCCGCTCACCGAAAACCCCGAGGGGGCCAGCGGCTGACCCCCGGCTGATAGCGTCGCCCCAGCAGCCAGAAACGGCCGATGGGGATCGCCCAGTGGCGCGAGCAACTCAAGCGCGGTGAGGTTTCCGCCCGCGAGCTCACGGACCGTCACCTCGCCCGGATCGAGGCGGTCGATCCCAGCATCCACGCTTTCCTGGAGGTCACGGCCGCCCGGGCCCGCGCCGACGCGGACCGGATCGATGCGGCCCGCCTGGCCGGCGAAGAGCTCCCCCCCCTCGCTGGCGTGCCGATGGCGATCAAGGACAACCTCTGCACCCGCGGCATCCGCACCACCTGCTCCAGCCGCATGCTGGAGACTTTCATCCCGCCCTACGAGTCCACCGTCACCGAGCGGCTCTGGAGCGGTGGCGCCATTCTTCTGGGCAAAACCAACCTCGATGAGTTCGCCATGGGCAGCTCCACCGAGACCTCGGCCTTCGGCCCCAGCCGCAACCCCTGGGATCCTGAGCGGGTGCCCGGGGGCAGCTCCGGGGGCAGCGCCGCCGCGGTGGCCGCTGGTGAATGCGTGGCGGCCCTCGGCTCCGACACCGGCGGCTCCATCCGCCAGCCCGCCGCCTTCTGCGGTGTGGTGGGTCTCAAGCCCACCTATGGCCGGGTCAGTCGTTGGGGGTTGATCGCCTTCGCCAGCTCCCTCGACCAGGTGGGCCCCTTCACCACCACGGTCGCCGACAGCGCCGAGTTGCTGCAGGTGATCGCCGGGGCCGATCCGCGCGATGCCACGTGCCTGCGCGCCCCGGTGCCCAACTACGTCGCCGGCCTTGAAACGCCCCTCACCGGCTTGCGGGTGGGCTTGATTCGTCAATGTTTTGCGGAGCAGGGGCTCGATCCACAGGTGAGGGCCTCGGTGCTGGCGGCTGCGGATTGCTTGCAATCGCTCGGTTGCGATCTGGTGGAGGTGGACTGTCCCCGGTTCGACGATGGCATCGCCACCTATTACGTGATCGCCCCATCAGAGGCGAGCGCCAACTTGGCCCGCTACGACGGGGTGAAGTACGGCTACCGCAGCGAGGGTGCCGGCAGCCTGGCGGAGATGACAGCCCGCAGCCGAGCCGAAGGAGTCGGCGACGAAGTGCAGCGCCGCATCCTGCTCGGCACCTATGCCCTCTCGGCGGGCTACGTAGATGCCTACTACCGCAAGGCCCAGCAGGTGCGCACGTTGATCCGGCGCGATTTCGAGCGGGCTTTCGGCGAGGTGGATGTGCTCCTCTCGCCCACCTCCCCCACCACCGCCTTCCGCTTCGGTGCCCACGCCGATGACCCGCTGGCGATGTACCTGGCCGACCTGCTCACGATCCCCGCCAACCTGGCGGGGCTGCCGGCGATCAACGTGCCCTGCGGCTTCGACGATGCAGGTCTACCGATCGGCCTGCAGCTGATTGCGGGGGTGCTGGAGGAGGAGAAGCTGCTGCGGGTGGCCCATCAGTTTGAGCGAGCTGCCCGGGTGATGGAGCAGCGGCCGCAGGCTCCCCTGGCGGCCTGAGCCCTGGCCGGCGCCCCTTCCGGCACCTGCCGCCTGCACACCACATCTAGTGTCAGTCGACGAAAAGAACCGACAACAGGCGCTGCCACTTGTGGTCTGGCCTACCCTGGCGCTTCGACCGTGACCGCCGCGCTGTGCCCTTCGTTCCCCTCCACAACCACAGCGACTACAGCCTGCTGGATGGGGCCAGCCAGCTGCCAGCGATGGTGGAGCGGGCGGTGGCCCTGGGGATGCCGGCCCTGGCCCTCACCGACCACGGGGTGATGTACGGCGCCATCGAGCTGCTCAAGCTGTGCGACAAGGCGGGCATCAAGCCGATCATCGGCAATGAGATGTATGTGATCAACGGCTCGATCACGGATGAGCCGATCAAGAAGGAGCGCCGCTATCACCTGGTGGTGCTCGCCAAGAATGCCGTCGGTTATCGCAATCTCGTCAAACTCACCAGCATCAGCCACCTGCGCGGCATGCGTGGCCGTGGCATCTTCGCCCGGGCCTGCATCGATAAGGAACTGCTGCAGCGCCACAGCGAAGGGCTGATCGTGGCCACCGCCTGCCTCGGCGGTGAGATTCCCCAGGCGATCCTGCGGGGCCGCCCCGATGCCGCCCGCGAGATCGCCCGCTGGTATCAGGAGGTGTTTGGGGAGGATTTCTACCTGGAGATCCAGGACCACGGCGGGCTCGAAGACCGGATCGTCAACACCGAAATCGCCCGCATCGGCGCTGAGCTCGGCATCGAGTTGATCGCCACCAATGATGCCCACTACCTCAGCAGCGGCGATGTGGAGGCCCACGACGCCCTTCTCTGCATCCTCACCGGCAAGCTGATCAGCGATGAGAAGCGGCTGCGCTACACCGGCACCGAGTACATCCGCAGCGAAGAGGAGATGGGCCGCCTCTTCGCCGACCATCTCGAACCCGAGGTGATCGAGCGTGCCATCGCCAACACCGGCCGTGTGGCCGAAAAGGTGGAGGACTACGACATCCTCGGCCGCTATCAGATGCCCCGCTTCCCGATCCCGGAGGGTCACACGGCGGTGAGTTACCTGCGCGAGGTGGCGGAGCAGGGCCTCTCCCAGAGGCTGAAGAGCGATCCGGCCGAGGGATTCCCCGCCGAATACGGCGAACGGCTGGCGTTCGAGCTGCAGGTGATGGAGCAAATGGGCTTTCCCACCTACTTCCTGGTGGTGTGGGACTACATCCGCTTCGCCCGCGAGAGCGGCATTCCGGTGGGGCCGGGCCGGGGATCGGCTGCAGGCTCGCTGGTGGCCTATGCCCTGGGGATCACCAACATCGATCCGGTCACCAACGGTCTGTTGTTCGAGCGCTTCCTCAACCCCGAGCGCAAATCGATGCCTGACATCGACACCGATTTCTGCATCGAGCGCCGCGGTGAGGTGATCGAATACGTCACCCGTCGCTACGGCGAGGACAAGGTGGCCCAGATCATCACCTTCAACCGCATGACCTCCAAAGCCGTGCTCAAGGATGTGGCGCGGGTGCTCGATATTCCCTATGGCGATGCCGATCGTCTGGCCAAATTGATTCCGGTGGTGCGCGGCAAGCCCGCCAAGCTCAAAGAGATGATCGGCGCCGAATCGCCGGCGCCGGACTTCCGGGAGAAATATGAGAACGACCCCCAGGTGAAACACTGGGTGGATCTGGCGATGCGCATCGAGGGCACCAATAAAACGTTCGGTGTTCATGCCGCCGGTGTGGTGATTGCCGCCGATCCCCTCGATGAGCTGGTGCCGCTGCAGCGCAACAATGATGGCCAGGTCATCACCCAGTACTTCATGGAGGATGTGGAGTCGATGGGGCTGCTGAAGATGGATTTCCTCGGCCTCAAAAACCTCACCATGATCGAGAAAACCCTCGCCCTGGTGGAGCAGAGCTCCGGGGAGCGCCTCGATCCCGATGCCCTGCCTGGCGACGACGCAGAAACCTTTGCCCTCTTGGCCCGCGGCGATCTCGAGGGCATTTTCCAGCTGGAATCGAGCGGCATGCGCCAGATCGTGCGCGATCTCAAGCCCTCGTCCCTGGAGGATATCTCTTCGATCCTGGCCCTCTACCGGCCGGGGCCCCTCGATGCGGGCTTGATCCCTAAATTTATCCAGCGCAAGCACGGACGAGAAGCGATCGACTTCGCCGATCCACGCCTGCAACCGATCCTGCAGGAGACCTATGGAATCATGGTCTACCAGGAGCAGATCATGAAGATCGCCCAGGATCTGGCCGGTTATTCGCTCGGCGAAGCGGATCTGTTGCGGCGGGCGATGGGCAAGAAGAAGAAAAGCGAGATGGAGAAGCACCAAAGTGTTTTCGTGCAGGGCGCCAGCCAGCGCGGTGTTGATCCGAAAACGGCGGAACAGTTGTTTGAGCAGATGGTGTTGTTCGCCGAATACTGCTTCAACAAGAGCCACTCCACGGCCTACGGCGCCGTCACCTACCAAACCGCCTATCTCAAGGCCCACTATCCGGTGGCCTATATGGCGGCGCTGCTCACGGTCAACGCCGGAGCCAGCGATAAGGTACAGCGCTACATCGCCAACTCCCTGGCGATGGGCATTGAGGTGCTGCCGCCGGATGTGAATGCCTCCGGGATCGATTTCACGCCGGTGGGCAGCCGCATCCTCTTTGGTCTCTCCGCCGTTCGCAACCTTGGTGAAGGGGCCATCCGGTTGCTGATTGAATCGCGCTCAACCGATGGGCCCTTCACCTCCCTCGCCGACCTCTGCGACCGGCTCCCCTCCCAGCAGCTCAACCGCCGCGCCCTGGAATCGTTGATCCACTGCGGCGCGCTCGATGCGTTGGAGAGCGGTGCCAACCGGGCCCAGTTGATGGCGGATCTGGATCTGGTGCTGGATTGGGCGACCGCCCGCGCCCGGGATCGTGCCAGCGGCCAGGGCAATCTCTTCGATCTGCTCGGCGGCGGCGGCACGGATGGGGAGGCAGCGGCGTCCGATCACAGCACCGCGCCCAGGGCGGCAACGGTGGCCGATTACCCGCCGAATGAGAAGTTGCGCTTGGAGAAGGAATTGCTCGGCTTCTATCTCTCCGACCATCCCCTGCGCCAGCTGGCGGGCCGCGTGAAGTTGCTCTCCCCCATTGCCCTGGCCAACCTGGAGGAGCAGGCCGATAAGGCCAAGGTGTCGCTGGTGGTGATGGTGCCCGAGCTGCGCCAGGTGACCACCCGCAAGGGCGATCGGATGGCGGTGCTGCAGCTTGAGGATCTCACCGGCTCCTGCGAAGCGGTGGTGTTTCCCAAGGCCTATGCCCGCCTGGCGGACCATCTGATGGTGGATGCGCGCTTGCTGGTGTGGGCCACGGTGGATCGCCGGGATGATCGCGTGCAGCTGATCGTTGAAGATTGCCGCAGCATCGAGGATCTCCAACTCGTGCTGGTGGATCTGGCGCCCGATCAGGCGGGCGACATCGCCGTCCAGCATCGGCTGCGCGAATGCTTGCACCGCCATCGTCCCGGCCAGGACGAAGTGGGGGTGCGGGTGCCTGTGGTGGCCTGTCTTCGCGAAGGGGGAAAACAGGTATTCGTCAGGCTTGGCCCCCAGTTCTGCGTGGCTGATGCCTCCGCAGCGGTTGCCACCCTTGCGTCAGCGGCATTCACGGCCAGCTTGCGTTCGCCCCTGGAGAATTCCTAGGGGAGTCTATCGACAGGACGGGTTTGGTGGCCTTCATCGTGCCTAGGAGCCAGTCGCGAACCTTCCGCAGGCCCTGCAGGAATGCGCTTGTTCAGGAAGCGTTGCTCAGGAACCGTGGCTCAGGAGCCGTGGCTCAGGAGCCGCCGCTGCCCGCCCCCTGCCGCATCGCCCGCACCGAATCGCGGATCCGTCCCACGTTCACGCCGATCTGCTCAAGGCCAAGCACGCTGCCGGGGGCATCTTCCCAGCTGGCGGAGATGACCCCGTAGCTCAGCCCGAGCACACCGAGGAGAAAGAAGCTCCCCGATCCCAGCAGGGTGACGACCGGTGGGATGAACATTCCTGCGCGTGAGACCAGCAAATAGCTGGCCACGATCACCCCCATGCCCAGCAGGCTGGGAGCTCCGGCAGCAACGGCAATGCGCCGCACCATCCGCTTAGCCACGGCATCAGGAATCGCCTGGCTGCCGGAGGCCTGGCTGCCAGAAACCTGGCTGCCAGAAACCTTACGGCCAGGGGACTTTGATGGCTTGGAGGGTTTGGGGGCTGGGCCTGTCTTCCCCCCAGCACCGGCCTGAAAGCCCCCAGGAGCGGGTGGTTTGCCCTGCCGCTGACGGGCCATGGATTCCTCAGCCCCGGATGCCGAGCTTCTCAATCAGCACCGCGTAGCGCTCTTCGCTCAAGGAGCGCAGATAGGCCAGCAGCCGCTTACGGCGGCCGATCATCTTGAGCAGGCCTTGGCGGGAGGAGAAGTCGTGGATGTTCTTTTGCAGATGGCTGCTGAGCTGCTGGATCCGCTCACTCAGCATCGCCACCTGAACCTCCACCGAACCGGTGTCGGTGGGGTGGGTCTGGTGCCCGTTGATCAGTTCCTGCTTCTTGGTGGTGGTGAGCGGCATGGACGGCGCCCCTGGCGCGGACGTGCAAACAGGCACCTTACCGTGTGGGGGTTCGCTCAGGCCGCCGGCCGCGACAGCCAGCGCAGCGTTTCGCGGATCCAGTCGTCGCTGCTGGCACCTTCCGCCAGAGAAGCGGCCACCGCCCGCAGACCCCGATGGATCTCCAGGGGCTCGTAGCCGAGCGAGGCCAGGGTGAGCTGCACCTCCTCCCGCTGGCCCTCCGCCAGGGCGGTGTGGGGGTCGCCCTCCTCCGCCGCCTCCTCGTCCCCTACGCCCGCCACCAGGCTGGGGAAACGCTGCTGGAGCTTCTGGCGCAGCTCCACCGCCAACCGTTCGGCCGTGCGCCGCCCCACCCCCGGCGCCTGACTCAGACGCCGCAGATCGGCCTGCACGATCGCCCGGGCCAACTCTTCGGGTTCCATGCTCCCCAGCAGCCCCAGGCCCATCTGCGGCCCCACGCCGCTCACCGCCACCAGCTCCCGGAACAGCTCGCGTTCGGAGCGCGCCGGGAAGGCATAGAGGGTCCAGCCGTCCTCGCGGCCCTGGGTGTGCACATACAGGGACAGGGTGCTGCCCACCTCCGGCAGGGAGCGCCAGTGTCTTGTGCTCAGCTGCACCTCGTAGCCGACCCCGTGGCAGATCAGCAGGGCCCCGCAGCGCTGGGCCTGCTGCCAGGGTTCGGCGAGTCGCCCCTCCAGCCAGCCGATCATGGACCCATCTCCGTTGGCCCCCATGCTGCCCCCCCTGCCAACCCCCGCCGCCGCGCCCGGCTGGGCTCCCCTTCGTCGTGCCTGCGCCGCCCTCGCCCTGATGGCGGCCCTGCTGCTTCCCCTCGGCCTGGCCGGCTGCGGCGGAGCGGGGCAACCCTCCCCCCGGGTGCTGCTCGACGCCCAGGCCCTTCAGATCCGCCTCACCCAGGAGCAGGTGGCCGCTGCGCTGGGCCTGCCCAGCGGCGGCATTCCCGAGGTGAGCCGGGTGCGGGTGGAGGAGCAGGAGTCGCTGCGCATCGGGGAGGCACGGGGGTTGCGCCTGGCCGGTCGCTTCGACTGGCGGCTGAGCGGCGATCCGATCCGGGTTGATAGCCCGTTCACCCTCTATCTGCAGAGGGGAGAGCGGGGCGAGAGCTGGCGGCTGGCCCAGCCCAGCATGACGGACAAGGCCAACGATCCGGACTGGTTCACGACCCCCCTGCCGCTGCCGGGGGAGCGCCGCTCACCGCTGCCCCGGATGGGGATCCCGGCCGGCTGAGCGCAGTGGCGGCCAGCACCAGCGCGGCGCCGATTGCCGTGCGGGCGTTGAGGCCCTCCCCGAAGAACAGCCAGCCCCAGAGGGCCGCAAAGACCACCTGGGCGTAGCTGAGGGCTGTGGCCCGCGCCGCCGGCAGCATCGTCAGCCCCTGGGTCAGGCCGATCTGCCCCAGTTGTGTGAACAGGCCCACCCCCAGCAGCCAAGCCGCCTCGGGACCGGTGGGCCACACCGGATGGAGCAGCACCGCGGGCAGGGTGAGGGGCAGGGCCATCAGGGGGAAATACAGCACGATCACCAGCGGGTGCTCGCTGCGGCCGAGCTGGCGGACGGCGATGTAGGCCAGGGCGGTGAGCAGGGCACCCGCCAGGGCCAAGCCGAGCCCGAGGGGATCCATCACAACGGCCGCCCCGGGGCCGGGCAGGGCGATCACCAGCACCCCGAGCCAGCCGCAGAGCATCGCCACGGCCAGCGTCGGGCCCAGCCGTTCCCCGAGCAGCAGCCAGGCCAGGGCCGCCGTGAGCGTGGGGTAGAGGTACTGCAGCACCGTGGCGGTGGCCATGGGCAACCGTGTCACCGCCGCATACACACAGATCAGCGCGGCGGTGCCCAGGGTGCCGCGCAGCATCAGCAAGCCGCGGCGGTTGCCCAGGGGTGGCACACCCGCACGCCAGAGCAACGCGGCGCTCAGCACCACACTCACCACCGCCCGGCCCAGCACCACCTCCGCCAGGGGGATGCGTGGACCCACCCCCCGCACACACACCACCATCAGGCTGAAGCTGAGGGCGCTGGAGAGCATCCACACCACGGCACGAGAATCCTCGCTCCATCCCTGGTGCCATGGCCCACAATGGGGGCGCATAGGCCACCAGGGATGGGGGCGCCCCCGGCCTCCCCGCTGCCACTGGCCCCCAGGCCCCCCTCCCCCCCTGTCGTCGCCGGCGCTCCCCGCTTTTTTCACCACTCGTTCACCCCTCCGCCCCCGCCTTGGTCCAGCCACGCCTCCACCCACGCACGATCGAGGCCGTCAAGGAGCGCGCTGACATCGTCGACGTGGTGGGCGAGCACGTGGTGCTCAAGAAGAAAGGGCGGGAGTTCGTCGGCATCTGCCCCTTCCACGACGACACCTCACCGTCGATGACGGTGTCGCCGGCCAAGCAGTTCTACTACTGCTTCTCCTGCGGCGCTGGCGGCAATGCGATCAAGTTCCTGATGGAGCTGCAGCGCAGCAGCTTCAGCGAGGTGGTGCTGGAGCTGGCGCGCCGCTATCAGCTACCGATCGATACGGTCGAGGGGCCGCAACAGGAGCGCCTGCGCCAACAGCTCAGCCGCCGCGAGCTGCTGTACCGGGTGCTCAACCTGGCGGCCGGCTGGTTCCGGGCCCAGCTGCGCTCGCCCGCGGGCACTGCCGCCCTGGCCTACCTGCGGGAATCGCGGGGCTTGAGTGAGGCCACGATCGAGGGCTTCGGCCTCGGCTATGCCCCCGAGGGCTGGGACGGGCTGTTGCGCCATCTGCAGCAGGTCGAGGGTCTCAGCCCCCAGGATCTGGAGGCAGCGGGCCTGGTGGTGCCGCGCAAGGGTGGCACAGGCTTCTACGACCGCTTCCGCCAGCGCGTGATGGTGCCCATCCGCGATCGTCAGGGGCGGGTGATCGCCTTTGGGGGCCGCTCCCTCGATGGGGCCGAGCCGAAATACCTCAATTCCCCGGAAACGGAGGTGTTTGAGAAGGGCAAACATCTTTTCGGCCTGGAGCGTGCCGCTGACGCCATCCGCCGCACCGACCGGGCCGTGGTGGTGGAGGGCTACTTCGATGTGATCGCCCTGCATGCGGCGGGCATCACCAACGCGGTGGCGGCCCTGGGCACCGCCCTCAGCGGCCGCCAGATCACCCAGATCTGCCGCTGTTGCGACAGCCGGCGGCTGATCCTCAATTTCGACAGCGACGGCGCAGGCGTGCGGGCTGCCCAGCGGGCCATCGGCGAGGTGGAGCAGCTGGCGCTGCAAGGCCAGTTGGAGTTGCGCGTTCTGCACCTGCCCTCCGGCAAGGACCCCGACGAATTTCTGCGGGAGCACGGTGCTGCCGACTACCGCGCCCTTCTGGATCAGGCCCCGCTTTGGCTGGACTGGCAGATCGAGCAGGTGCTGGCTGGCCGTGATCTGGCCCAGGCCGACCAGTTCCAGCAGGCGGTCACCGCCCTGGTGGCCCTGCTGGGGCGCCTGCCCCAGAGCGCCGTGCGCAGCCGTTATCTGCAGCAGGTGTCGGAGCGGCTGGCCGGTGGTCAGGCTCGCCTGGCCCGCCAGCTGGAGGACGACCTGCGCCAGCAGGTCAAGGGGCAACGGTGGCATGGTCGGGCCACCCGCTGGGATCCACCGGGGGCCACCTCCGTGCAGGAGCGGGCCGAAGCCCAGGTGCTACGGCTCTACCTGCACTGCCCCGGCCAACGGCCACAGATCCGACGCTGCCTGCGCGAGTGGGAGCAGGAGGACTTCGCCCTGCGCCACCATCGCCGCCTCTGGGCCACCCTCTGTGAAATCGAGGAGGACAACCTCGGGGTCGGGCGCCTGGAGGCCGTGAACCGTGGCGAGGACCCAGGGGATGAACTCGCCGACCTTGCGCTGCCCACGCTGCTCTCCGATCGCCTGCTGCTGGAGGAAAGCGATCTGCAGGCGCGGCTCGTGCCGTTGCTCCAGCCCAGCGAGCTGCAGCGCCTCTCCCTGGAGCAGCCGATGCTTCAGCTACGCGGGGCGATTGCCCTGCGCGCCCGCCTCGCCACCGAGAAGCGCTGCCGCCACCTGCTCGATGCCTGGCGCAGCCAAAGCCTGCGCACCCTGGAGCACTGCATCGCCCAACTCCTGCAGGGGGAGGGGGCCGCCGAGACGCAGGCGGGCCTTGACATGGAGGAGCGGATTGAGGCGCTGTTTGCCCAGCTCAACGCCGATGCCCTGCGCTTTCAGGAGTCGTATTACGCCGAGCGACGCCATCTGGTTGCCCTCGATCAGCATCGTTGCTCCGGTTTCGGCGAGAGGGCTGCCTAAAGGCAAGACTTGGTGGCGACCCCCCTGGCGGTGCCCTTGGTGCTCCTAGGCTTTTCCTAACCGCTCCTCCGGCGATGGTGGCCTATCCCGCCTATCCAATTCCCGCCGATGAGGAGCAACGCCTGCGTGATCTCGAGCGCCATGGCGTCATCGGCATGGCCAGCGATCAACATTTCGAACGCATTGTCGAACTGGCACGCTCGATCTTCGGCGCACCGATTGCCGTGATCTCCCTGGTGGAGGGGGAGCGCCAGTGGTTCCTCAGCCATCGCGGGCTTGATGTGTGTGAAACACCGCGGGATCAGGCCTTCTGCGCCCACGCGATCGCCGGTGATGGGCCGCTCGTGGTGCCCGATGCCCGTCTCGACGAACGCTTTGCCGGCAATCCCCTCGTCACCGGTGGCCCCCGGATCCGCTTCTATGCCGGGGCATTGCTGCGCAGCGCCGAAGGCCACAACCTCGGCACCCTCTGCGTGATCGACCAGGAGCCCCACCTGCCGGATCCGGTGCAGATCCACCAGTTGCAGCTTCTGGCGGAGCTGGTGATGCGGGAAATCGATCTGCGTCACCTCGCCACCCTCTGCCCCGTCACGGGCCTTCCTGCCCGCCCCGGCTTCCTGGCGATCGGCGAGCGCGAATTCAGCCGTGCCCGCTCGAGCGGCCATCCCCTCTCCCTGCTGCTGTTCGACATCGACAACCTGCGGCAGGTGAACAGCCGCTGGGGGCACGAGGCCGGCGACCGGTTGCTTGCCGATCTTGTGCGTCTGGGTCGGGGATTTCTGCGGGAGCAGGATTTCGCGGCCCGGATCGGCGACAGCGCCTTCGCGCTTCTTCTGGTGGACCTCGATCCGGAGGCGGCGATGGCCCAGGCGGAGGCGCTGCGTCAGGCCGCCCGCTCCATGGTGGGGATCTGGACCCATTCCGATTGGCAGCTGCACCTCAGTGGTGGCCTGACGGCCCTGGCCCCCCACGATCACCGGTTCACCGACCTGTTGCTGCGGGCTGAGAATGCCCTGCAGCTGGCCAAGGGCAACGGCCGCAACCAGATCGCCAGCATCCTGGACGGTCCGTGAGTTGCCGGGCGGAGCTCCGTTCCCATGGGCTCTGTGACAATGCCGCAAGCGTGCCGACTGCTGCGCTTTGCTCAGCCCTCTGGTTCACGCTGACGTCCACAATGCCGTTTTTCCCCGATGCGCTCGTCCTTTCCCCCTGAGGATCTCGATCTAGCGGGGGTATGCCAGGGCGTTGCGATCGGGATGCTGGTCGCCTTCCTGGCGATTCAGTTGAAGGTGATGCTGCCCCCTGCCCTGGCGCAGGCACCCTGGCAGCTGCAGGTGGGCGATTCCCTGCGGGGCACGGCCTCGGTGCCGCTGGTGGCGACAGTGCTGCTGGTCCTCGCCCAGCGGTTCGACCCCGATGCCGAGGCGCTCGAGCGTCGCGTGACCTTGGTGCGGCGCCTGTGCATGGCGGTTTCCCTTGGGTTTTTGTTGTTGATCCCCCTCCAGATCAGCGCCGGCATGAACCAGATGGGTCAGGCATCCAGCGGCGAAGCCCGCCAGTTGCGCGATATTCAGCGCGTGTCCCTGGCGATCGAACAGGCCCGCACGCCGGAGGCCCTGAACCAGGCCATCGCCCAGCTGCCGGGTCTGCCCCCCGATTTCCGCGGCAACTTCAACCGGCCGATCTCGGAGGTGCGCTCCATCCTTCTCACCCAGATCCGTCCCCAAATTCGCGCCCTCGAGACCCGTCTCTCCCAGGCCCGCAGCGACCGCTTGCAGGCCGCCCTGCGTCTGTTCATCTTTGATGGGATCACCTCCCTGGGTTACGCCATCGGCTTCGGGGCCATCGGCCGCAGCTCCGAAGACATGCCCTCCCTGCTGCAGATGTTCCTCTGGCTGCCGGAGGAACTGCGTGAGCGCCTGGCCAGCTCCCGTAAGGGTGCGCGCGAACGGGGGCCGGTCAGCGAGCAGTGGATCACCACCTTGAGCGACGATCCCGATGCCGAGCCGTCCTCCGATGCCGAGCCGGCCAGCAATGGCCAGGCGGCCCAGGTTGGGCAGCCGCCGCAGGCTCCGCCGGGTGATGCTGGCGGCTCCTGAAGCCCCTCAGGCCCGCGCCACCGGCAGTTCCTCCAGCCGGGTGGTGGCGGAGCGCGAGAGTCGGGAGCGCCGCATCGTCCAGCCCGGTTGGAGGCCGCACACCGCCCACTGCACCGTGCCTCGCCCATAGCGATGGTTGAGGGCATCCACCACCGCCATCAGGGCAGCGCGGCGCCGTTGCTCGGCTTCGCTGCAGGGCACCAGCAGATGGTGCTGCAGCATTTCCCGCGATTGCAGGTTTTGCAGCAGCACACCGGCCTTCTGCAGGGGGCGGTGGGGGCGGAACAGGCGCTCCACCAGCGGTAGGGCGGCGGCCAGCAACACGGCGGTGTCGTCGCTGGGCACGGCCAGCTGCACGGTGGCGGCGTTGCTGTAAAAAGGGCGCCCATCAAAGGGGCTGGTGCGCACGAAGACGGTGATGGCGCCGGCGCGCTGCCGCTGGCGCCGCAGCTTCTCGGCGGCGCGGCTGAGGTAGGTGGCCACGGCCTGGCGCAGTTCCTGGACGCTGCCGAGGGGCCGGCGGAAGCTGCGGCTCACGCAGGTTTCCTGGCGGGCCGGTGGCAGTCGCACCAAGGGCAGGCAGCTGAATCCCTGCAATTCCTGCTGCAGCCGCAGGCCCACCACGCCGCAGCGCTGGCGCAGCTCGCCGGGTGGCAAATCCCGCAGCTCGCGGGCGGTGCGAACACCGCGCAAGCGGCACCAGCGGGCCAGTCGCCGGCCGATTCCCCAGACCTCCTCCACCGCCACCGCTTCCAGCCAGGGATCGGGGTCATCCACGGCCCCCAGGTCAAACACCCCCGCCCCCCGCCGTTCGGGATGGTGCTTGGCGATGCGATTGGCCAGCTTGGCCAGCACCTTGGTGGGGGCGATCCCCACCGCCACCGGCAGGCCCAGGTCGCGGCGCACGGCGGCCTTCAGCGCCTGCCCCCAGGCGCTCAGATCCGCGGCTTTGGTGCCGGCGACCCGAGGGCGGCCCAGCCGGCCGAAGGCTTCATCGACCGAATAGATCTCCAGCTCCTCCAGCCAGTGCTCCAGGGTGGCCATCAGCCGCTGACTCATGTCGGCGTAGAGGGCGTAATTGGAGCTGCGCACCTGCACGCCATGCCGCTCGAGCGTGCGGCGGGCCTGGAAGTAGGGGGTACCCATGGCGATGCCCAGGGCGCGAGCCTCGGCGCTGCGGGCCACGATGCAGCCGTCGTTGTTGGAGAGAACGACGAGCGGGCGGCGGCGCAGGGAGGGGTCAAGCACGGCCTCGCAGGAGGCATAGAAGTTGTTGGCGTCGATCAGCACGAAGGCCGCCCGCGAAGGCGGGGTGAGAGGGGGCACAGCACGCACGCACGGCCTTTCATGGTAGTTCAGATGTACCACCAAGGGGGGTGCATTCGGCCCGGCGGCGGGCACAATCGGGCTGCCGCCGCCGCCTCTCCCTTCGCTCCATGGAGACATCCCCATCAACCCGCCCGGCAGCAGCGCCCGGGCACGCCGCAGGGGAGAAGCATGGCGCCGGCGCCGCCGCCGCGTTCCGTTGGAGCATCGTCCTCAACAGCAGCCTCTCCGGCCTGCAGCTGGCGATCGGCATGGCCTTCGGTTCCCTCGCCCTGATCGGCGACGCCATCCACAACCTGGGCGATGTGGCCGGCCTGCTGCTGGGTTGGGGGGCCGAGCGGCTCAGCACCCGGCCAGCCACCCCCCGCTTCACCTACGGCTTCGGGCGCAGCACCCAACTGGCTTCGTTGCTCAACGCGGTGTTGATCCTGATGGCGGCGGCCGTGTTGATCGTGGAGGGGGTGCAGCGTCTGCGGGAGCCGGTGCCGGTGGTGAGCGGTCCGGTGGCGGTGGCGGCCGCCGTCGGCATCGTGGTCAACCTGCTCTCCGCCCGGCTGTTCGGCCATGGCCATAGCCACGATCTCAACCGACGGGCGGCGGTGGTGCATCTGCTCACCGATGCCGCCGTTTCCGCTGCGGTGCTCGCCAGTGCCCTGCTGGTTCGGCTCACGGGCTGGAACGCACTCGATGCCCTCACGGCCATCGGCGTGGGGCTGGCGGTGGCGGTCAGCGGCTGGGACTTACTGCAGGAATCTCTGAGCATCGCCCTCGATGGGGTGCCCCGCGGCATCGATCCCCGCGCGGTGGAGGCCAGTCTGCGGAGCCTGCCGGGGGTGGTGGATGTGCAGCATCTGCACATCTGGGCGATGAGCACATCGCACAATGCCCTCACCGCCCATCTGCAGCGCCGCCCCACCGGTGTCGACGATAGGGAGCTGCTGCTGCAGGCGAAGGGGCGGCTGGCACAGCTCGGCATCGCCCACACCACGATCCAGCTCGAACCGCCTCCGCCTCCCGCACGGGCGCCTGAGCCCTGATCGTTCCTCCCCTCCGATTTCCCCGTTCCGCTCTGTCATGGCCCGTCCCTACCAACCGTCGCTGCTGCGGTTGCTCCACATCCCCACCGCCCTTC
>JBKDOZ010000285.1:0-7638 GCA_046342735.1 Synechococcaceae cyanobacterium | reverse complement strand
CGGAGGAGCCGTCGACTGCCAGCTCAAGCAGGGTGGGGATGGCCATGGGGAGGGGTGCAGCTCAGCGGCGCTAGTGATGGAAGGCGCCAGGGCGAGGGAGTCCCCATCTGCGTCTCTGAAAAGACCGTAGACAGAGGACGGCTCTGCTGCCAACAGATGGGGGGAGGGTGGGCTTGGGAGCCGAGGCTTTGCCTTTCGCCTCTTCTCTTGCCAACACTCGCAGCGTGCCGAGACCCATCGACTAACTTCGGCCTGATTCCAACCCCATGGAGCCCGCCCATCGCTCCGACGGGCGCCGCCCACCGCATGACCCTCCGGCTGCCTCTCCGCTACTGGCGACTGGCGGATGATCCACTGCCCCCCGCCCCTCCCCCCCCCGCCACTCCACCCCCCGGAGCCCCCCCACCACCGGCGCCCTTTCTGCTTGCCGTTGCTGTTAGCGAACCGCTCCCCGAGGCGGTGCGAGCCGATCTCGCGGCCAGCCTTTCGCCCCGGGAGCATCAACGGCACCAGGCCCTGCGCCGCCCGGAGGATCGGGAGGGCGTCCTGCGGGGGCGGGGGGCACTGCTGCGTTTGCTGGGGGCGTTGCGCAAGGAGGCGCCGGCGGCTGTGCCGATCGCCGCCGGCCGCCACGGCAAGCCCGGGTGAAGCGGCGGGCCGGAGTTCAACCTCAGCCATTCCGGCGATCTGATCCTGCTGGCGGTGCATCAGCAGCGGCCGGTGGGGGTCGATGTCGAACGGCTGCGCCCTGGCCTGGCCTGGCGTCCGATCGCGCAACGGGTGTTGCCGCCCGCGGAGTGGCAGGCGCTGGAGGCGCTTGCGGCAGCGGCCGAGGAGGAGGCGGCTGAGCAGGAGGCGGCTGAGGCTGAGCGGCAGGGGGCCGAGGCCTTTCTCACCGCCTGGTGCCGCCTGGAGGCGCGGCTCAAGGCCGAGGGGGTGGGCTTGGCCGGGCTCGAGAACCATCGCCAACGCCCCTCCCCGGACGAGGCCGGCCTGCACCTGTGGGATGTGGTGGTGCCAGCGGGCTACCGGGCGGCGGTGGCCCTTGCTGGCGATTCACTAAGCCAGCGGTAAGCCATCGGCCGCCAGCCATAGCCTTCTGGTGGATCCTTCAGCGGGGCGAGAGGGTAGTCATGGCAAGCATTCCTGTGGTGGTGGGGTCGTTGGCCGGCCTGAATGGTGCTGTCAACGGCGTCCTTGATCGGGCCGACAACGTGGCGGCTGGGCTCTACCCCTATGCCTACGACGACTATCTGCTGACTGATGCGGCAGCCGATGTGCCGATCCGCATCTCCTTCGAGGCCGAATTCGAGCCCTATCTCGAGATCTTTGCTGCCGAGTCGCTCGAGCGTCTGCACTGGCAGAAGGGCTGGTTTTCCTATCTCCCCAACCTGTTCACCTTTGTGCCGCGCGCGGGCCGCAACGTGCGGTTGCGGATCAGTGGTTGGAGCGACCATGACCTCGGTGCCTATGTTTTGCGGACCCTGCCCTCCACCTCGCCGCCCCCAAGTGGCGGTATCGCCGCGGTTCCAGGGAGTTGGAGCGATGCCCTTGATGAGGCAGATGCGGAGAATCCGTTGTTGCCGGGGCATTATAGTGAAGATATTCTTCTTGATCTGCCCCTGGGTGCAGCAGTTCAGCTGTCGTTGCAGGCCAGCTTTGCGGCCCATCTGCAAATTCTCAACAGTGAAACCCAGGAACTTGTGGCCTCAGATGCCCAGTCTTCCTTCGGCGCACATGCCCGGCTCACGCTATCACCACAGGCCGGGGTCCAGTACCTCGCACGGGTCACCAGCACCTATCCCTCCGAAACAGGGCCTTACACCCTGAGTGCCATGCCGGGTAAGGAGGTGGATCTGGTGCTGAGGTCGGCCACGGCGCCTGGGAGTGCCACGGTGGGCCAGCGGTTGAGCCTGACCTGGACGGTGTCCAACGCCGGTGCCCATACCGCAACCGGTGGCTGGGACGACAGGGTTTATCTCTCCACCGATCCCCTCTTCGACGGGCGCGACCTTGAGCTCTCCATCGCCGCCAGCGGCGATCTGCTGCATTCCGGTAGTAGCTACACGGCCACGGCTACGGCTTCGCTGCTGGCCACCGGCCAGGCGGGGCGCAACTATCTGATCTTTCGAACCAATAGCACCTCCAGCCTGGCGGAAACCAACCTCGCCAACAACGATCTCGTCCTACCGATTGATATCGATCCGGATGGCCCTGATCTCGAGGCCACGACCTTGATGGCGCCAGGGACGGCCGGCCTGGGCGCCTCGTTCGATCTCTCCTATCGCGCCACGAATGTTGGCCTGGCTTCGGCCATGGTTGCCTGGGTGGACCGCGTCTATTTCTCCGCCGATGATCGCTATGACGAGGCTGATTTTCTTCTCGGTGAAAACGACTTTGCGAATTCGCTGCCGCTGCCGATGGGGTTTTGGTACCTGAGAGGTATGCGGGTCACGGTGCCGGCAGCTGCCTCGGCGGGACGCCATTACCTGCTGTTGCTTGTCAATCCCGATCGTCGGCTCGGTGAGAGTGTTGTTACCAACAACATTCGTGCGGTGCCTATCCTGCTGGATAGCAGCGGCCCGGATCTCACGGTTGCCTCGGCCATGGCTCCCGCCACGGCTGCGATTGGCTCCTGGCTGGATGTGGCGTGGACCGTGAAGAATGTCGGGTCCATGGCGGCCGAGGCGAGCTGGGATGACGCGGTGTTTCTCTCGGAGGATCCGCTCTACGACCCCGGGGATTGGCTGCTCGATTCCGCCAGCCGTGCTCCGCTCAGCCCCCTGGCGGCGGGGGGACAAGTGACGACCAGCCGTTCCATTCGCTTGCCCAGCACGGTGGCGCCTGGCCGCCGTTACCTCGTGTTTCGGGCCAATGCCTCCTGGCAGAGCGCCCAGGGGGAGGCGAACACCACCAACAACGACCTGGCCCTGCCGATCGATCTGACGCTGGATGGCCCCGACCTGCAGATCCGCTCCGCCTCTGCCCCCACCCACGGCTCCGCCGGCTCCCTGCTCCCCGTGACCTGGACCGTGACCAACACGGGCTCAACAGAGGCCAATGCCGCTTGGGCTGATTCCATCTACTTCTCGGAGGATTCTGTCCTCGGCAACGGCGATGTCTTCCTGGCGGCTGAGCCCGGTGAGCCCCTGGCCGTGGGGGCCTCCTATATCCGAACGGTTCAGGTGCCGCTGCCTGTCACCGCTACGCCCGGCCGCAAAACGCTCTTCTTTCAAACCAATCCCTATCCCTATTCGGAGCAAGGGGAAATCAACCAGGACAACAACTGGGCTTCCCTGGCGATTGATCTCGATGGCGCCGCTCCAGATCTGGCCCTGCTCTCCGCATTGGCCCCGCCCCGTTCTTTCGCAGGAGCAGCGGTTGATCTTTCCTGGCTGGTGAAGAATGTCGGCACCGCGGCCGCCGGGGTGGGTTGGTCTGATATTGTCTTCCTCTCCCGGGATCCTTTTTACGATTCCGGCGATGCGTTTCTTGGTGCCGTTGATGCGGGCGCACGCGCACCCCTCGCCGTTGCGGCCAGCTATGCGGAAGCTCACCGTTATACCTTGCCGGATAGCGGTTATGCGGGGCTGTGTTACCTGCTTTTTCGTGCCAATGTCTTTGGTCGGCAACCGGAGCTAAGCGCCGCAAACAACGAAGCTGTGGTGCCGATTCAGATCGATGCTGAGGGCCCGGATCTGCACCTGCTCAACGCCAGCGCCCCGGCGGGTGGCCCTGTTGGCAGCTGGGCCGATGTGTCCTGGACGGTCAAGAATCGGGGTGGGGCTGCTGTGGATGGCTCTTGGGAGGATCGCCTCTACCTTTCCGCTGACACCACAGTGGATGCCAGCGACACGTTGGTGACCCGGTTTCGTCGTAATGAAAGCTTCCCTTTGGCCGCCGGTGATAGCTACACCTTCAGCACCCGCCTCTCGCTGCCTTATTCAGGGCTGGTGGGCCCGAGCCATTGGATTGTGGTGACCAATCCAGACGCTCAGACACTGGAAACCGACGCCACAAACAACACGGTTGTTCTTCCTGTGGATCTTGATCCAGCCGGTCCGGATCTGATCGTGTCCTCGGCCACGGTGCCAGAGACGGCCCGGGCTGGTTCCGTGATTCCCATTCGTTGGGAAGATGCCAACATCGGTCCGGCCTACGCCTTTGGGCAATGGAATGATGACGTCTATCTCTCCAAAGATCCGTTCTTTGATGCCACAGATGTCTTCGTCGCTGGCGAGCACATCGCGCCGCCCTATCCATTGTTCATCAATAGCCGCGTCTCGAACAGCGCCTTGGCCAAGATTCCCCAGGTGACTACGGATGGCCTGCACTACCTCCTCTTCCGCGCCAACATCAACAACGATCAGGGGGAAACCAATTTGGCCAATAACCTCCTCGCCAAACCCATCCGCATCGATAGCAACACCGCTGATTTGCAGCTGGTTGACTCCGAGAGCCCCGCCCAGGCGGATGCCGGTCGTCGCATTGATGTGTCCTGGACGGTGACGAACAACGGGGCCGCTGCGGCCCAGGGAAACGGTTCGTTTGATTGGACGGATACTGTCTACATCTCCGCCGATTTCGTTCGCGATGAAATGGCGATCCCCCTGGCCAGCGTGATCATTTCTGGTCAGGGGCCGCTTGCGGTTGGGGAGAGCTACACCCATACCAAAACCATCACCTTGCCGGCGGAGGTATCGGGAGAGAACTTCCTGATCTTCAGCACCAACACCAAGGGGCAGCAGAGTGAGCAGGAGCTCAACGGTCTCAACAATGACCGCGCCATTCCGATCCAGATCAAGGCCCGCCCCATCGTCACCGTCACCGACGTCGACAGTGTGGATGTGAAGGAAACAGGCTCTCTCTTCTCCGCCGCGGCCAGTGTGGTGCAGACGGGCGATCAGGCGGCCCTCAAGGCGTGGGCGGTGGAGTCTTCCTCCATCGATATGGGCGGCTCACAGCACCTTCAGAACAACCAGGTGCGGATCCGCAGCGAGGTGAGCGGCACCGATGCTCTGGCGGATCCGGTGGGTCTGCGAAACAGCATCCTCAGGATGCGCCCCGGCGAGGATTCCCTTGTGATCGATGCCGTGCGGCTCGGCTCTGTCACAGGGGAATCGGTGTCGTTTCGCAACAGCTTTGTCAGTTGTAACCGCGGCTCGGACGTGATCACTCTGACCGCCGATGTCTGGGGGGATCGGGCCATGGTGTTTGGAGGTTCCGGCAACGATCGCATCAACTGCCACGGCCTTGGCCGTGATTCCTTCATCCAGGCCGGATACGGCGCCGACGTGGTCGCCCTGGACCGCATGGAGAGCACCCCCGATGCTCCGATGTTGCAACGGCCCGATGGCGGCCTGGTGCGCCCCTCCACGGTGCGTGGTGGCGAGGGGTTTGATGTGTTGCACCTGCGCACCACCACAAGCGCTGAGTTTGCGAATCAGGCCGTTCCCATCACCGATGCTGGCCACCCAGGCTGGCTGTTTCAGGGCACGATCTACTCTGGCTTCGAGCACTTGGTTTTTGGCTGAGTTTGGGTTTGAGGTTGAGGTCGAGGTTGTGGCTGTGGCTGTGGCTGCGGCTACTGCCTCGGGCAGGCTCCGGCCGCCACCCGCAGGAAGTAGAGGGCATCGCGCCCGTGCACCTCAAGCCCCCCCCGGCTGTCGCTTCCCCAGCGTGTGATCCAGCGGCGTCCATCGCCAGCCGCGGCGACCCTGGCCGTGAAGCCATGGCGCAGCTCCCGATAGCACCCCTGCAACCGCGTGTTGGTGAGTGCGACGGCGGGCAGATTCACCCGTTCGGCGGCCTTGTTCACCAGGAAGAAGCCTTCGGCGCCGCGCTCCAGCAGCAGCAGCGTGTCGGGATTGCCCACCTCCAGCGCCCGCTCGCCGGTGGATCGCCCGGCGAGGGCGCGCCGGCGCAGTTCGGCGCGGAACCGTGCGCCGGCGGGCAGATAGGCCACCTCCAGGTTGTCGCGCGCCAGGATCAGCGGCGTGCCGGCCTCGCGGGCGAGCACGGTGGCGCTGGCCAGCCAGCCATCGCCCGGTTCCTCCATGCGGCAGCGCCCGAAGCCCGGGTTGAGGCGGTGGTCGGTGTCGTGGTTCACCCCGAAGCGGACGGCGCGTGGATCATCGCCGGGCTCGGGGCGGTGCAGGCTGCGCAACGAACCGCCGAAGGAGAAGGCCTGCCGCAGGCGATCACAGAACCGGAAATCGCTCAGCGGCGCCAGGGCGCTGTACATCTCGGGCCGCGTATCGGCGTCGTCGATCACTTCCAGATAGCTCCAGCTGCGTCCGCCGGTGAGGGTGCGGATCCAGGTCAGCAGGTCGGCCACGGCGGCCGGATCAAGGTGTTTGGCGGCGTCGAACCGGAAGCCATCCACCCCCAGATCCACCAGGGTGCGGATGTGTTGGCGCAGCCGCTTGCGCACCGCGGGTCGTTGCTGGTTGAGGTCCGGCAGGTCGCCGTTGAGCCAGCAGCGGCGCTCGCTCACCGTGTTGCCGTCGCTGTAGTGAATGGGGCAGCGGCGGTGGAAATCGGCGGCCGTCAGCCCCGGGTAGCGCAGCGTTTGCGATGGCGGCCCGCTGGCCATGTGGTTCACCACCAGATCGGCGATCACCTTCACGCCGCAGCGGTGGGCTTGGCGGGTGAGGGCGCGCAGGTCGGCGGCGCTGCCGCGCCCTTCGATCACCGTGTGATCCAGCGGCTGATAGCGGCGCCACCATTCGGGCCCCGCGCTGGAGCGCTGCGCCGGCGCGATCTGCACGTGGCTGTAGCCCTGGGCGCCCACCTGGCACACGTAGGTCGCCACCTGCCGGTAGGGCTCGTTGTGGGCGTGGAGGATGGCGGTGGGTTGGGCGCTGACCGGCCCGGGGATCAGCAGGAGCGGCGCCAGGGCTGCCGCGGTCGCTGCCGGGGGACACCTACGGCCCATCTGGCGGCCTGGGCAGGGGCTTGTCCACCAGGTCGTCCGGCGTGAGGGGGAGGCCGAGCAGTTGTTTCTCAGCGCGCCGTACCGCCGTGGGATGGCTGAGCATCTGGGCGTCCTCCAGCGGCGGCAGGGGGTCGGGCGACACCTGCGCCGGGCTGCGCGGCGGCTCGCGCCACACGAACCAGCGCCCCGGCGCCCGCGTGCGGCACAGGGCCTCCATCTCCCGCCGCAGCGCCTGGCGCACCCGGCCGCGCCCCAGGGCCGCGAAGAACTCCGCTGCCGCCACGCGGCCCGTGCTGGTGGGGGCGGGGCCATCGCCGTCGCGCAACCGGGCCGCCTCCACATGCCAGCGGGGGGCGCAGCTGCCGGCATGGCGGGTGTCGGTGTCGAGATAGACGTGCAGCCCCTCGCCGCCGGGGCGGGTCACCACCGCCAGGCCGTCGTGGGGGGCGTGGCGGGGCAGGGGGAAGACGCGGCCGCTGGAGCGCTCGCCCGCGGGCACGCAGCCGGCGGCGGGCAGCACGAGCAGCATGGCTGCGGTGCGGGCCAGCCTCCGGCGCAGCCTGGAGCGGCGCCGGGCCATGGGGCGCCGGGCCGTGGGGCTGTGGGGCTCGGGTGGCCTTGGTGGCGGCGAAAGGGCGGGCAAGGACCAGCGAAGAGTGGACAGGGCGCCATGGCGTCCCGGGGTTGCCATGATCGCCGCC
>JBKDOZ010000284.1:0-5008 GCA_046342735.1 Synechococcaceae cyanobacterium | reverse complement strand
CCGAAGCTGACGTTGCTCACCCCCAACACCACGTGCACCCCTGGCAGCTGGGTGCGAATGCGGCGGATCGCATCCACCGTGGCGGCTCCGTTGTTGCGGTCTTCTTCGATGCCGGTGGAGATCGGCAGGGCGAGGGGGTCGTAGAAGATCTCGTGGGCGGGAATGCCGTATTCGAGGATGTCTCGATAAGCGCGCGGGGCGATGGCGAACTTGCGTTCGGCCGTGCGCGCCATCCCCTCCTCATCGATCGTGCCAACGACCACGCCGGCGCCGTAAGCTTTGGCAATCTCCAGCACCTTGAAGAATCGCTCATCGCCGTCTTCGTAGTTGGTGGAGTTGAGGATGCACTTGCCGCCCGCCACCTTCAGGCCGGCCTCCATCTTCTGCCACTCGGTGGAATCGAGCATCAGCGGCAAATTGACATTCGTGACCAGACGGCTCACGAGATTGCGCATATCGCTGACACCATCGCGGCCCACATAATCGACGTTGACGTCGAGAACGTGGGCGTTCTCCTTCACCTGCCCCCGCGCCACCGCCACCAGGCCATCCCAGTCCTCTTCGTTGAGCAGCTCGCGCACTTTCTTCGAGCCGCTGGCGTTGAGGCGCTCGCCGATGATCAGGAAGGAGTTGTCCTGCTGGTAGGGGGTGACGCCATAGATCGAGGCGGCCGCCGGTTCGTAATCGAGGGCGGGCCGCAGCCGCTCCCCCTCCGCCAACTCCGCCGCCGCCGTTGCGCCATTGGCCAAGGACGGGCGGGGATCCCGCACGCGCCGCTGGGCGGGGTGCAGGTCGTGGGCCAGCTCGCTGAGGGCGGCGATGTGGGCGGGCGTAGTGCCACAGCAGCCACCGATCACCTGCACCCCCAGATCCTCCACGAAGTGCATCAGCTGCATCTTCATCTCCAGCGGCGTCAGCCGGTAGTGGGCCACCCCACCCACGTTCTCCGGCAGGCCGGCATTGGGAATACAGCTCACCACAAAGGGGCTGTGCTGGCTGAGATAACGCACATGCTCCTTCATCTGCTCTGGCCCGGTGGCGCAGTTCAGGCCGAGCACATCGATCGGGAAGGGTTCCAGGATCGCCACCACCGCGGCGATATCAGAGCCCACCAGCATCGTGCCGGTGGTTTCCATCGTGACCGACACCATCAGCGGCAAGCGCTGACCGGTGGCAACAAAGGCCTGCTCGATCCCCTGCAGGGCGGCCTTGATCTGCAATACGTCCTGGCAGGTTTCGACGATGAACAGATCGACATCGCCCGCAATCAATCCTTCCGCCTGCTCGCGGAAGGAGGCCACCATCGTGTCGAAGTCGATATGGCCGAGGGTGGGCAGCTTGGTGGTAGGGCCGAACGAGCCGGCCACGAATCGGGGCTTCTCCGGTGTGCTGTATTGGTCCGCCATCTCCCGCGCCAACTCCGCGGCGCGCTGGTTGAGGGCAAAGGCCTGATCCTGCAGGTCGTATTCCGCCAGCACGATCGAGGTGGCCCCAAAGGTGTCGGTCTCGATCACATCGCAGCCCACCTCCAGGAACAGGCGATGCACCGCCTGCACCGCATCGGGACGGGTGAAGACCAGATTCTCGTTGCAGCCCTCCAGGGCCGGGCCTCCGAAATCCTCCGCGCTCAGCTGCATCTGCTGCAGGGACGTGCCGGTGGCGCCGTCAAACACCAACACGGGCCGCTCGGGGCTGTGCAGCCGTTCGAGGAAACCGATCCGGGAGGTGCGGACAGGGGGGGACGGCGCGGGCATCGACTGGGGTCCCGGGGAGGCGAAGACAGCCATCAGTCGTGGAGGCGAACGCGGGTGATCCAGTGGTCATACTCGGGATCGTTGCCCTCCGTGATCGCGGTAAGGCGGTCCCGCAGCCGTTCCATCACCGGACGGGGGCCCGGCAGGTCGGTGGTTTCGATGCGGCGGATCGGGGTCACCCGCGCTGCGGTGCCGGTGAGGAACACCTCCTCAGCCACGAACAGCTCGGTTTTATCAACCGCACGCTCCAGCACGGGGATGCCCATGGCGCGGGCCAGCTCAAGCACGCTGGCGCGGGTGATGCCCTCCAGGATGTCCTGATCCACCCCAGGCGTGATCAGCACCCCATCGCGCACCAGGAAGAGATTCATGCCGCTCGCCTCGCTCACCTTGCCGCGGCTGTTGAGCAGCAGGGCCTCATCGAAGCCACTCCGCACCGCCTCAGTTTTGGCCAGGGAGCTGGTGATGTAAGCGCCGCTGATCTTGCCGCGCAGGGGCAGGGAGCGGTCCTCCTGGCGGGTCCAGCTGCTGATGCGGCAGCTCACCCCTTCCGGCGACAGATAATCGCCCAGCTCGATGCCGTAGATCAGAAAATCGGTGTTGATGTCGTGCAGACGCGGCGCGATGCCCAGGTCGCTGGTGTACACGAACGGCCGCATGTAGAACGGCGAGGTGGGCTTGTTCGCCTTCAGGAAGGCGTGCAACGCGGCGTGGATCGTCTCCTCCGGCAGGTCCTGCAGCAGCAGGCGCGCGCTCTGGCTCAGCCGGCGGGCGTGGCGATCGGCCCGGAACAACAGCACCTCCCCAGGATCGGCGGGATTGGGGATGCCGCGCATGCCGCCGAAGGCGCCGGTTCCGTAGTGCAGGGCGTGGGTGGCCACCGAGAGATTCGCCTCCTCGAAGGGCACGCACTGGCCGCCGAACCAGGCATAGGGGAGGAACTGGTGCATGGGGGGCGGAGAGGATCGCCCGATCTTCTCATCAGCCGCAGCAAGATGGGGCGATGCACAGGCTCGCGGCGGTTCCCGGCTCCAGCGATCCCCAGGGCGGCCCCCCCCCTTTCGTGGAGCAACCCCCGGCGGAGGTGGTGCTGCTGAGCAGCGCCGACACCGACCTGCGCGCCATCGCCTCCCTCCTGCAGCGCCAGCCGGAGCTGCTCGGCACCCCGCTGCGGGCCCTCAACCTCTCAGCCCTGGCCCACCCGGCCCTGATCGATCACTACGTGGCCCGCACCCTCGAGCCGCCCCCCACCCGGCTGGTGGTGGTGCGGCTGCTGGGGGGACGGGGCCACTGGAGCTATGGAATCGAGAGGTTGCGCAGCTGGGCGGCGACTCCCGGCCCGGGGGGAAGCCCCCGCCAGCTGCTGCTGCTGGCGGGCACGGAGGAGGAGGAGGAGGCCCTGGGGGGGCTGGGCAGCGTGCCGCTGCCCCTGGCGCGGTCGCTGGCGCGGCTGCTGCGGGAGGGCGGGCCCACGAATCTCTCCGCCCTGCTGGCGGCCCTGCGGCAACTGCTGGAGGGACATCAGCCCGAGGCCCCGCCGCTGGCCCCCCTGGCCGATCCCCAGCCCCAGGATTGGCGGGAGGAGAGCGGCCCACGGGTGGGCCTGATCCTTTACCGCTCCCTACTGCAGGCGGGCGATCTGGCCTTCGCCGAGGCATCCCTGGCCGCCCTGCGGGCCGCGGGCCTGGCGCCCCGTTTGCTGTGGGTGAGCGGCCTGCGGGATGGGGCGGTGCAGCAGGGGGTGGCCGACCTGCTGGCGCGCGAGGGGGTGGAGGTGGTGCTCACCGCCACCGGCTTCGCCTCGGTGCGCTTCGAGGAGGCGGCCCTGGGCTCGCCGCTGTGGGATCGGTTGGGGGTTCCGGTGCTGCAGCTGCTCACCAGCGGCCGGTCGAGGGCGGCCTGGCAGGACAGCCCGATCGGCCTGGGACCCCTCGACCTCAGCCTGCAGGTGGCCCTGCCGGAACTCGATGGTCGCCTCACCACCCGGGTGGGGGGATTCAAGGAGGAGCGGGGCAGCAGCGCGGCCCTGGCCACGGCCCTCCACGAACTGGTGCCGGACCCGGATCGCCTGGCCTGGGTGGCCCAGCTGGCGGCGGGCTGGGCCCGCCTGCGCGCCACCCCCGCGGCGGAGAGGCGCATCGCCCTGGTGCTAGCCCACTACCCCAGCCGCAACAGCCGCCTGGCCAACGGGGTGGGCCTCGACACCCCCGCCAGCACCGCCGCCATGCTCGCCTGGCTCGCCGACGACGGCCACGACCTGGGCGCGGAGGGACCGGCCGATGGGGAGGCGCTGATGGCCGCCCTGCTCGCCGGCCGCAGCAATGACCCCGAAAGCGAACACCGCCCGGCCCTCAGCCAGCTGCCCCTGGCGGCCAACCGCCGCTGGTATGACCGGTTGCCGGCGGCGGGGCGGGAGCGACGGGAGGCGGTGTGGGGCGCTCCGGAGGAGGAGGGCCGCGATGGCTTCCCGGTGCGGGGCCTGCGTTTCGGCAACGTGGTGGTGTTGGTGCAGCCGGAGCGGGGCTACGACCGCGATCCCTCCCTCAGCTACCACAGCCCCGACCTGCCCCCCACCCACGCCTACCTGGCCCAGTACCTGTGGTTGCGGGAGGGCTTCGGCGCCCATGTGGTGGTGCACGTGGGCAAGCACGGCAATCTCGAATGGCTGCCGGGCAAGGGGGTGGGGCTGAGCGAGCAGTGTTTCCCGGAGTGGGCCCTGGGGCCCCTGCCCCACCTCTATCCCTTCATCGTCAACGATCCGGGGGAGGGCAGCCAGGCGAAGCGGCGCGCCCAGGCCGTGATCCTCGACCACCTCACCCCGCCGTTGGGTCGGGCCGGGCTCCATGGCGAGTTGCTCGCCCTGGAGAGCCTGCTGGAGGAGTACTGGGAGGCGAGCCAGCTGGGGGGCGAGCGGCGGGAGGGGCTGCGGCGGGAGCTGGAGCGGCTGTTGGCGGCTCTGGAGCTGCCGCTGCGGCAGGGGGAGGGGGGGGAGCGGCTGGAGGCGCGCCTTGAGGCGGCGGATGGCTATCTGTGTGAACTGAAGGAGGCCCAGATCCGGCTGGGGTTGCACACCTTCGGCCAGCTGCCGGAACCGGAGCGGCTGGCGGAGTTGCTGCTGTGCCTGGCCCGGGCGCCGCTGCCCGACCAACCCGGGCTGGTGCAGGCCCTCGCCACCGACCTCGGCCTGCAGCTCGATCCCTGGAGCGATCCGGAGGAGGCGCCGCTGGCAGAGGAGGACCGGCAGCGGTTGGCCG
>JBKDOZ010000283.1:0-6464 GCA_046342735.1 Synechococcaceae cyanobacterium | reverse complement strand
GGTTCCCACCATCCCGGGCAGCGAAGGCCTGCTGCGCGATCCCGCCGAAGCCGCTGGCCTGGCTGAGCGCATGGGCTACCCGGTGATGATCAAGGCCACCGCCGGCGGAGGCGGCCGGGGCATGCGGCTGGTGCCCGCCCCCGAGCAGCTGGAGGCACTGTTCAAGGCGGCCCAGGGGGAGGCGGAAGCCGCCTTCGGCAACCCCGGCCTCTACATGGAGAAGTTCATCGACCGGCCCCGGCACGTAGAGGTACAGGTGCTGGCCGATCGCCACGGCAACGTGGTGCACCTGGGCGAGCGCGATTGCTCGATCCAACGGCGCCACCAGAAGCTCCTGGAGGAGGCCCCCAGCCCCGGCCTGGAGGAATCCCTGCGCCGGCGCATGGGTGAAGCGGCTGTCGCCGCCGCCCGCAGCATCGGCTACGAAGGCGCCGGCACCGTGGAATTCCTGGTGGATCGCAGTGGTGCCTTCTATTTCATGGAGATGAACACCCGCATTCAGGTGGAGCATCCCGTCACCGAAATGGTCACCGGCATCGATCTGATCGCCGAGCAGCTGCGCATCGCCGGCGGTGAGCCCATCTCGATGCGCCAGGAGGACATCCGCCTGTGCGGGCATGCGATCGAATGCCGGATCAACGCCGAGGATCCCCGCCACAACTTCCGTCCGGCGCCCGGGCGCATCACCGGCTGGCTGCCCCCCGGTGGCCCCGGCGTGCGGGTGGATAGCCATGTGTACACCGGCTACGAAATCCCGCCCTTTTACGACTCGCTGATCGGCAAGCTGATCGTGTGGGGGGTGGACCGGGATCACGCCCTGCGCCGGATGCGGCGTGCCCTCTCGGAATGCGCGGTCACGGGCATCCCCACCACGATCGATTTCCACCTGGCCCTGCTCGATCGCCCCGAATTCCAGCGGGGCGAGGTGTACACAAAATTCGTGGAGCAGGAGATGCTCGGCTCTTCCTGAGCGGGGCGCCGATCAGGCCAGCGGGGGCGGAGCCTGCAGCAGCAGCTGGGTAATCAGCCCCTGCTGGCCCACCAGCAGCTCCCGCAGCAGGCTGATCAGCCCCACCCACACCACCGGCGTCACATCGACGCCGCCGATCGGCTGAATCAGCCGGCGGGTGGGGGCCAGCAGGGGCTCGGTGGGGGCTCCGATCAGCCGCATCCAGCCGCGGCTCAGGTCGATCTGGGGGTACCAGGTCAGCACGATCCGGAAGAGGAACAGAAGCGTCCAGGCGCCCAGCAGAAGCCCCAGAACGAGGTGCGCGGCGGCGAGCGGCGAGGCCGGCAGAAGGGAGGCGGCCGTCACAAAGCTCTAAGCGGGAACGCCTGGATCGTAGGGAATCACCGCCACTGCCTAGGATCCCCGCACCTGACGCCTTGACCGCCCGTCATGACCCCTTCCCTCGCCAATTTCCTCAGCAGCCTCGCCTGGGGGGCGGCGATCGTCGTGATCCCCATCGCCGTGGCCCTGGTGCTGATCAGCCAGAACGACCGCGTCGACCGCAAGCTCTGATACCACCGCGGGCCAGGGGGTCAATCCTTCAGGAATCCCTAGAGTGGCGATCACTCCAGGGAGCCGCCAGGCTTCCCCTCTCCCGCAGCTCTTCGCCGCGCTAGCGCCTTGGTTAACGCCAGTCTCAACTGGGCCAGCATCGTCGGCATCGTCCTGGCGGTGGGTGGTGCCCTGCTCTTCTTTCTGAGGAACTTCAAGCCCGCCATCGCCCGCGACACCGACGTGTTCTTCGCGGCCGTGGGTCTTCTGTGTGGCGGCATCCTCTTTTTCCAGGGCTGGCGCCTCGATCCGATCCTGCAGTTCGGCCAGTTCCTCCTGGCGGGAACCACCGTGTTCTTCGCCGACGAAAGCGTGCGGCTGCGGGGGATCACCACCGAGCAGGCCCGCCGTTCCTCCTTCTTTGAGGATGAGGAACCAGCTCCGATGCGGCCCCGCGGTGGCCTCGGCGGCGGCTACGACAACGACTACGACCGCTTCGACGAACCGGAGCGAGGCTCCCGCCGCATCCGGCCCCGCGACGAGGTGGAGGAAGACTTTTACCGGCCGCGCCGCACCAGCCGCGCGGCTATCCCCGAGCGGGCCGCCAGCCGCCGTCCTGTGGACGATTGGGACAGCCCGCGCCGGGGCGCGGCCAGCGAAGAAGACTTCTCCGAATCGGCGGCTCCGTCCCGTAGCCGCTTCAGTGCCGGCGGCGCCCGGCCGAGCGGATCTCCAGATTTTGGTGCCCGTCGCCGCGACCGTGACGGGACGACGGAACCCCGGCGCGGCAGCCGCCCCGTGGCCGCCACGGACATGCCCCGCTCCAGCCGGCGGTCCCCGGGGGCAGCGGAAGGCCCCAGCAGCGGCCGCGCTGCCGCCCCCGCCACTCCCGCTGGCCCGCCGGGCATTCCCCAGGGCTCACCGATCCGCTCCAGCGAAGCCGCCCGCTCCCCCAGCGATGTCAGCGACGCCGACTACACGCCGATCCGCCGCCCCGCGTCCCGGCCCCCCGCCACAGGCGATGCCCCCCGGCCCCGCGACAACAGTTCCCGCGTCGACGACTGATCCCGGCCGCAGTCGCGGGAATCGCCCCCCCGGACCTTCGGCGGCAACCTTCGGCGCTTGGGCTCGGCCTCTGCCGCCGCTGTTGGTGTTGATGGTGGCCTTGCTTCTGGGCGGCTGCGGCCCCGGCTTCGGGGATCGGCGCAGTGCCGGCTCCGCCGGACTGGGCCCCCGCAACCGGGAAGATCCCGCCCTCAGCGGGGATGGCCGGCTCCTGGCCAGCCTGATCGAGCAGGGCGGACGGCCAACGGTGGTGCTGCAGGAGCAGGACAGCGGCCGGTTGCTGCCACTGCGCCACCTGGGCCGAGAGACCCCCCACCACTCCCCCTCCCTCAGTTGGAATGGGCGCTATTTGGCGGTGCTCGCGGGCACGGGGAGGCAGCGGCGGGTGCTGCTGGAGGACCGGGCCAGCGGCCGGCTGCATCGGCTGCTGTTGCCCCCGGACCTCGAGCCCGAGCGCCTCAGCCTGGCCCCCGACGGCCAACGCCTGGCCATCGAAGGGGGCGGGACGGGGCGGCCGCGCGTGCGCCTCCTGGATCTGGCCGGGCTGCTCGAAGCCGACCGACCGCCCGGCTGGCTGGGGCAGGGCAAGGGGGGCCCGGGGCAACCATGAAGCGATGGGGGCTCCTGGGTGGGGTGGTGGGGGCCCTGGCGCTGATCAGCACCGCCTGCGCTACCGATATGCCGCGGCCCATGGCCGGGATCGACCGCCAGCTGGAGCAGGTGGGCGCCGGACGCTCCCCCAGCCTGGCGGGCCGTTGGTTGGCCCTGATCGCCCAGCGAGGGGAGCGGCAGGAGGTGGTGCTGGTGGATCTCCAGGGGCTGGGACCGGTGCCCTTGCCGGGCCTGAACCGCCCCGACGCCCAGCCGGTGGCGGTGGCGGTGGATGGCAGCGGCGAACGGCTGGCGGTGGTGCGGCAGCTCGAGGGGCGCACCGAGCTGGTGCTCTATCGCCGCCGCGCCATGGCCCTGGAGCGGATCGCCATGCAGCCGGCGGGTGTGCCGCGGCGGGTGAGCCTGCGCGGCGACGGGCGGGAGCTGGCCGTGGAGGTGAGCCGCGATGGGCTGTGGCAGGTGGATCTGGTGCGGCTTCCCTGAGGGATCGGGGAGGGGGTCCCGCGGGAGGGCACAAGGATTCAGGGCACCAGGCCGGCCCAATGCAGGAAGGTGTCGCCGCTGAGGGCCTCGATCACCAGCACGGCGGTGAATCCGATCATCGCGAAGCGGCCATTCACCCGCTCGGCGTAGGCGCTCCAGCCAAAGGCGGGCACATCGCCGGTGGTGGCGCTGGTGGGCGGGGGGGCGGTCTCGCTCATCGATGCAGGCGGAGGGCCAAGGTCAGGCGGGCAGGCCAAAGGTATAGCCGGCCGCCGGCTGCAGCCGCCAGCCCCCGCTCCCATCCAGCTCCAGCACCGTGTCGTGGTAGTCCTTCAGCGTGGGGCGATGGCCCACGCTCACGAACGCCATCTCCCGCTGCAGCAGCAGCTCGTACAGCCGTTTCTCCGTTGCCACATCCAGCGCGCTGGTGGCCTCATCGAGCACCACGAACGCCGGACCGTTCAGCAGCAGCCGCGCGAAGGCCAGGCGCTGCTGCTCACCGAGCGACAGCAGCCGCGGCCAGTCCTGCTTGATGTCCAGATCCGGATAGCGATGCACCAGCTCCCCCAGCCGCACCTCCTCGAGCACATGGCGCAGCTGCGAATCGGAGGCGCGATCCACCGACTGGGGATAGCAAAGCTGCTCCCGCAGGCTGCCCAGCAGCATGTAGGGCTTCTGGGGAATGAACATCAGCTCCCCCTCCGGCGGCCGGCTCACCTGGCCCCGTGCCGGCGGCCACAGGCCGCTCACCAGCCGCAGGAACGACGTTTTGCCGCAGCCCGAAGGTCCCACCACCAGCAACCGCTGCCCCGGCGTCACCTCCAGGCTCAGGTCGCGGATCAGGGTGCGGCCGCTGCGCGGCGGCACCACATCGGCGTGGCTCACCAAGATGGAATCGGGGCGCACCGCACCGGCATCGGCCCCTAAAGGCGCCACTGAAGAAGCGGCCGCCTGGCTATCCATCAGCGCCGCCATCTCGCCGCCGATCTGCTCTACCTTGCCCTGGAAGCCCTCCAGACGGCTGATCGAAGCAGAGAAGGCAGCCAGCCGATCGACGTTGTTAACAATGTAGCTGACCGAGAATAGAACCTGGGAAAAAGCTATACTCGCCTGCCCAAAAACACCGAAATCCACTTCCTTGGCGAAGTAGATCGGCGCGATCACGAGCCAGGGCAGGAAGCGGGAGAAGTAGTCATAGGAGCGCTGAATCACGCTGATCAGCGCCTCCCAGATGATGAGGCGGTTGTAATTGCGGATCACGCCCCCGAGCCGCCGCTCACCCTCACGTTTCTCCTGATCTTCCCCGCGATAAAAGGCGATCGATTCAGCATTGTCACGAATGTGAACCAAGCCGTAGCGGAAATCGGCCTCGAGTTTGAGCTGCGCGTAGTTGAGCATCACCAGCTTGCGGCTCGCAAAAACAATCAGCGCGGTACCAATCAGCGAGTAGGCCAGCAGCCAGAGCGCCAGCTTTTGACTAATGCTCCAAAGCACAACAATAAAGCTGAAAAAGGTCAACAGCGCCGAGACTATCTCGACGGTTACCGTGAGGCTGGTGCCAGTGAAACTGGCGGCATCCTGTGAAATACGCTGGTCGGGGTTATCGATCTCCTCACTGCTCTCATCGTTAGGATTGAGAACATAATAGGCACGGTTGTTTAGATAGCGACCCAGCATGCGACCACTCAGCCATTCGCGCCACAGCAGGCCGAGCTTGGGGATCAGATAACTCTGCAGCGCCCGGATCGGCAAGGCCAGCACCAGGCAGAAGGCATAGATCGCAACGATCTTCCAGAACTCCTCCTGCTGGTATTGCACGAGGGCATTCTCAATGTTGCGGGCCACAAAGCTGATGCCCACATTGATGCCGTTGATCACCAGGATCAACAGCGTGATGATGCCGAGCAGCCACCACGGCAACCAGCGGCCCTGGCGCAGCTTGCCGCGAAAGGCCAGGAACACCAGCACCCCGGCCGTGAACAGCACCATCACCACCGGGCCGATCGGGCTGCTCCAGATCTGGGCCACCTGCTGGGGCACCCCGGGCAGGAAGGCATCGCGCAGCCGCGGGATCAGGGCACCGCTGAGGGCCACCGCAGCCGTGAGCAGCAGCAGGGTGCTGCCGGCGACCACCGCCAGCAGGGCGAGCACCAGCAGGAAGAACTCACCGGCGCTGCCCCCGTCGCCATCGGCCACCGGCAGGAAATAGGGCTGCGCCAGGCGCTGCAGCTTGCCCAGCTGCTCGCGAAAGGCCTTCAGGGCGGACATGGGCGTAGGCGATTGCAGGCATTGTCGCCGCCCGAGGGCGCGGGCGGGGCGTCGGCCTCAGCCGGGAGGCCAGGCCAGGGGCCGTCCGCCGATCACATGCACATGCAGATGGAACACCGTCTGGCCGGCGTCGGCGCCGCTGTTGATCACCGTGCGCCAGGCCTCCAGCCCCTCCTGGCGCGCCACCCGCGCCGCCACCAGCAGCAGATGGCCAAGCAGGGCCTCGTGCTCGGGTCCGGCCTCCGCCAGGCTCACCAGCGGCTCGCGGGGGATCACCAGCAGGTGCACCGGAGCCTGGGGGGCCACATCGCGGAAGGCCAGGCAACGGTCATCGCTGTACACCTGGTCGCAGGGGATCTCGCCACGGAGGATCCGGCCGAAGATCGTGTCGCTGGTCATGGACGGAGCGGGACAGGGCGAAGAAGGTAAGCGGGGGGTGGCACCCAACCTGCAGTGATCCCCTTCGCCGATGCTGGCACGCTGCAGCAGCGCCGCCCTGCAGGGCCTCGATGCCCTGCCCGTGAGCGTGGAGGTG
>JBKDOZ010000282.1:0-16502 GCA_046342735.1 Synechococcaceae cyanobacterium | reverse complement strand
CTTGTCGTAGGGGCCCGAGAGCAGCCGCTCCAGCTCCCAGCGATCCAGGTCGCTGCGCAGGTGCCGCAGCCCTTCGGCGGCCTCTTCGAGCATCTCGGCGTCGGCCTCGAGCTCCTGCAGCTCCAAGGTGGCCCGTGCGTCATCCACGGCGGAGCGCCAGCGTTGCAGCTGGAGCAGCTGTTCCTTCACCTCATCGAGCAGTCGCATCTGCTTCTGCGCCTGCTGTTGGTCATCCCAGAAGCCGGGCTGGGAAGCCAGCTGTTCGAGGTCCTGTTGGCGGGCTTTCAGAGCGGGGACGTCAAAGGCAGTCCTGGGCATGGCCCAGGCGGTCGGTGAGCTCCGAGAGGTCGCGCTTGAAATCGGTGAGGTCGAGCAAGGCAGGCGTGTCGCGTTGGGCTGACGCTATCAGTGAGACACCGCGGAGGCCCCGCCAAGCCTCCTCCTAAGATCGAGCCGCACGTCAGGTCCGTGTCCATGCCACCGAACCTGAAGATCGACATCTACACCTCCCGTTTTGACCCGGAGTGCATCCGCGCCAAGGGTCTTCTGGATCGCGTACGGCTTGATTACAACGAATACGACGTGGATCTCGATGAGTTTCACCGTGAAATCATGAGAAAGCGCTCCGGCGGCCGCACATCTGTGCCCCAGGTGTTCATCAATGGCCGCGCCGTTGGCGGCTACGAAGAGCTGGTGGGCTATCTGGCCAGCTTTGAAACCAACGGCAACGTCCCCCCCGGTCTGCTGTGAGCGATCACCCCGCCGGGCCTGACGGCGCCCAGCTGTTCGTCATCGATCCGATCGAGCGCCTCAATCCCGCCAAGGATTCGAGCGTGGCGCTGATGCAGGCCTCCCAGCGGGCCGGCTTGCCCGTTTGGGTGTGCACCCCTGCCGATATCTCCGCCGCCGAACACCCCCTGGCCGGCCACACGGCCTGGGCCCTGGCCCGGCCGATCCAGCTGGCGGCGATCGAGCCCGCACCGGATGGCTGGCGGGTGCCCACCCCCTGGCACCAGCTCGGGGCTGAGGAGCGGCTGCCCCTGGAGCGCTTTGCCGCCGTGTGGATGCGCAAGGACCCGCCGGTGGACGAGGCGTACCTCTACGCCACCCACCTGCTCGAGCTGGCGGAGCGGCGGGGCGGGGTGCGGGTGCTGAACCGCCCGGCCTCCCTGCGGGCCTGGAATGAGAAGCTCAGCGCCCTGCGCTTCAGCCATCTGATGGCCCCCACCGTGGTGAGTGCCCGGGTGGAGCTGCTGACGGCCTTCACCGCGGAGCATGGCGAGGTGGTGCTCAAGCCCCTGGGGGGGCGCGCCGGTCAGGGGGTGGTGTTTGCTGCGGCCGCCACCCCTGGTTTGCGTGCCCTGCTGGAGCTCGTCACCGAGCAGCAGCGCCTGCCGGTGATGGCGCAGGCCTTCCTGCCGGGGGTGAGCGCCGGCGATAAGCGGATCCTGCTGGTGGAGGGCGAACCCCTCGGGGCGGTGAACCGGGTGCCATGCGCCGGCGACTTCCGCAGCAACCTGGCGGTGGGCGGCTCACCCGAAGCGGCGGGACTCAGCGAGGCCGAACGGCGCATCTGCGCCGAGCTGGCTCCATCGCTGCGGCGGGAGGGGCTGTTCTTTGTCGGCATCGACGTGATCGATGGGCGGCTCAGCGAGATCAACGTCACCAGCCCCACCGGTGTGCGGGAGGTGGAACGGCTCGGCGGGGTGCCCCTGGCCGTTCTCACCATCGCGCGGCTGCTGGCGGCCCCGGCTCCATCGACAGATTGAGCTGCTGCTGCAGCACCCCCAGCTTCAGGGCCACCTCCTGCAGCTCCCGCTCCGGCCACGAACCGCGCACCAGGCCGGCGCCGGCGGTGAGCTCCAGCTGGCCCTCCCGCAGGATGCCGCTGCGGATCGCCACCCGCAGATCGGCATCACCCTCCTGGTCGATCCAGCCGATCGGGGCGGCGTAATACCCCCGCTCAAAGGGTTCGAGGCTGCGCAGCCATGCCATCGCCTGGCGCCGCGGCAGGCCCGCCACCGCCGGGGTGGGATGGAGGGCCTCGGCCAGGTCGAGCGGACGCTGGCCCGCCTCCAGCCGCGCTGTGATCGGGGTGTGCAGGTGCACGAGGCTGCCGTGGCGGGCGAGCCGCGGATGGCGAGGGCGGCGGGGGCTCAGCCCCGCCTGCCGCAGCACCTCGGTGATCGCATCGACCACCAGCTCGTGTTCGTGTCGGTCCTTGGCGGAGTGGAGCAGGCCGTCGGCCGGCTCCCCCCAGGGGGCCGTGCCCGCCAGGGCATCGCTGCGCAGCTGCCCCTGGCGCAACGAGAGCAGTCGCTCCGGCGATGCCCCCAACAGCGCCTCACCCCCCTCCTGCTGCCAGAGAAAGCGGCAGCTGCCGGGCTGGCTGCGGCGCAGCTGGGCCAGCAGCTGCAGGGGATCGAGCGGGGCGTCGAGCTGGAGTTGCTGCCGCACCGCCAGCACCAGCTTGCGCAGCTCACCGCTCTCCACCAGGGCGATCGCCTGCTCCAGCGCCGCCCGGTAGGCACCATGCCACTGGCTGCCGCGGGCGCTCACCGCCAGCGGCGGGGGGGCACCGGCCGCCGCCGCCGCACCGTTCTCCAGCTGGCGGGCCTTCTCCCAGAGCTCCTCGGCGACGCTCCGGGCGGTGACGTCGCCCCCGAGCACGCGGTGCAGCCGCAGCCAGCAATGGCCCCCCTGGCGGCTCAGCTGCCAGCGGGGCAGCACCGCCTGCACCCCCGGGGCGCCGCTGCCCTGGTGGAGGGGGCTGTCGAAGAAGGCGAACGCCAGCAGCACCCGCGGGCGGGCGAGCGGTGGGCAGGGCTCGGGGCGGCTGGCCAGGCGGCTGAGGCTGAGGCTGCTGAAGCGCTGGGCCAGGGCGAAGCGGCGCGGACCGCTGAGCTCCAGGCTGTTGCAGCGGCCGGCGGCGGCCAGGCAGAGCCCGGGGGCTCCATCCCAGAGGAAGCGAAAGCCGGCGCGGGCCCCCGCTTCCTGGCTCTCCAGCTGCGGCAGGGCGGCGAGGGGATCGACGGGCGTTAAGGGCACCGCCAGGCTCACCACCCCCTCCTCCTCCTGGCGGCCGGCTATGGGACGCTCCAGGGCCCGGGGCGCGGCAGCAGCCTCCTCCAGCAGCGCCCCGAAGGAGGCCGCGGGATCGCGGCGCCGATCGCTGCGGAGACCGCTGCGGAGATCGCCGGGAGAATCGCCGAGGGGATGGCTGGGGGGGGAGGCCTGCACCGGGGGCGCCTCGGGACCGGGGGGAAGGCTGCTCAAATGTATGGGCCTTCCCCCACTCCGCGCCTGCGGCCGCCATGTCCGAGCACCAGGTCGTCGCAAGCCGTTACGCCCCTGCGGCGGGCGGCGACCGCGCCCGGCTGTGGCGGGCGGCCATCAAATGGCCGATGTACGCGGTGGCGGTGATGCCCGTGCTGCTGGCGGCCGGCTGGCGCCTGGGCCAGGGCCTTCCCATGAGGCTCGACCAGCTGCTCCTGTTCCTGCTGGCGGCGGTGTTGCTGCTGGCCTGGGAGAACCTGGCCAATGACGTCTTCGACGCCGACACCGGCGTGGACACCCACGGCAAGCCCCATTCCGTGGTCAATCTCACCGGCCGGCGCGACCGGGTGGCCGCCTCCGCCAACGCCTGCCTGCTGCTCGGCCTTGGGCTGATGGCCCTGGTGGCCCTGCGCAGTCGGCCGGAGGTGCTGGCCCTGGTGCTCGCCTGCTGCGGCCTGGGGTACGTGTACCAGGGGCCGCCCTTCCGCCTCGGCTACCGGGGCCTCGGGGAACCGCTCTGTTGGCTCGCCTTCGGCCCCTGCGCCACCGCCGCCGCCCTGCTCGCCCTTGCGCCGGCGGGTGGCGAGGCCATCGCCGCACCCATCCCCTGGGGCACCGCCCTGGCGCTGGGGAGCGGTCCGGCGCTGGCCACCACCTTGGTGTTGTTCTGCTCCCATTTCCACCAGGTGGCCGAGGACGCTGCCCATGGCAAACGTTCGCCCGTGGTGCGGCTCGGCAGCGCCCGGGCGGCGGCGCTGGTGCCCTGGCTTGTGGCCGCCAGCCTGGCGTTGCAGTGGGCGCCGGTGTTGCTGGGTCTGTGGCCGCCCACGGCCCTGCTCGGTGCCATCGGCCTGCCGCCCGCCTGCGCCCTGATCCGCCTGTTGGGCAGCCACCACGATGAGCCCGGCCGGATCAGCGGCAGCAAGTTCCTCGCCCTGCGTTTTCAGGCTCTGAACGGCCTGGGGTTGGCGGCTGGCCTGGCGCTGGCGGGCCTGCCGGGGCCCCGGTGAACGCCGCTGCCCCGCTGCGGCTGCGTTGGCGGCCCTTCCGCTTCGCCTTGCCCCAGGTGCTGGTCACGGCGCAGGGGGCGCTGGCGGAGCGGCGGGGTTGGCTGCTGCGCCTGGAGCGCCCCGATGGCGCCCTCGGCTGGGGGGAGGCTGCCCCGCTCGATGGCGCCGCGGGCGTGGCCGACCCCGCTGCCGTGGGTCTGGCCCCCGGCACCTGGCCGCGCCCAGCGCTGGAGGACCGCCTCCCCACCCTGCCGCCCGCCTTCGCCTTTGCCCTCGGCCTGGCCCTCGCGGAGCTCGACGGGCTGGGGAGTGCCGCCAGCGGGGGCTGGGGTGCGCCGCCCCCCTCCGCCGTGCTGCTGCCGGCGGGGCCCGCCGCCATCGAGGCGCTGCGGGCGGCCCTGGCGGCGGGCCCGCCACCGCCGGCCGTGAAGTGGAAGGTGGCGACCCGGGCGGATGCCGAGGAGCGGCGCACCCTGGAGGCCCTGCTGGCGCTGCTGCCACCGCTCTGTCGATTACGCCTCGACGCCAACGGTGGTTGGGATCGCCCCACCGCCACCGCCTGGGCGGAGCGTTTGGCCGCGGAGCCGCGGCTGGAGTGGCTGGAGCAGCCGCTGCCCGCCGCGGATCACGAGGGATTGCGGGCGCTGGCCCAGAGGCTGCCGGTGGCGCTCGACGAATCCCTGCGCAGCCTCGCCGGACCGCCGCCGCTCTGGCCGGGCTGGCAGGTGCGCCGCCCGGCGGTGGAGGGGGATCCGCGGCCGCTGCTGACTGCCCTGGCGGCTGGGGCCCCTCGCTGGATGATCAGCACGGCGCTGGAGACGGGCATCGGCTGGCGGTTGGTGGCCCACGCCGCCGCCCTGCAGCAACGCGGCCCCACCCCCGCCGCTCCCGGCCTGGCCCCGGGCTGGCGCCCCCAGGGGGGGCTGTTCGACCCCCAGCCGGATCGGGTATGGGAGGCGGCGGCGTGATCCTGCGCGGCGGGGAGGAGGGCGAGGCGGCGGCGGTGGCGGCGGCCCTGGAGGAGGCGTGGCGGATGGGGGCGCTGGTGGGTTTGGCGGGGGCTGGGGAAGAGGGGCGGCTGGCGGCGGCCTTCGGTGCCGATCCCGCCACCCTGGCCCGCCGTCTCGCCCTCGGGCCCGGGGTGGTGGTGGGCAGTGGCGGCAGCAGCGGGGCCCGGCGCTGGTGCGTGCAGCCCCTGGCACACCTTCAGGCCGCGGCGGCGGCCACCGGCGCCTGGCTGGAGGCGCAGGGCCTCGATCCATCCGGCTGCCATCACCTCAACGCCCTGCCCCTGCACCACGTGAGCGGCCTGTTGCCCCTGGTGCGCTGCCGCCAGTGGGGCGCCTCGCTCGGATGGCTGCCCGCCGCCCTGCTGCGCCAGCCGGAGTCCCTGGCGGAGGTCGCCCCCCTGCCCCGCGATCGGCCCGTGCTGCTCTCCCTGGTGCCCACCCAGCTGGCGCGGCTGCTCGACAGCGCTGTCGCCCGCCGCTGGCTGGCGGGCTGTCGGGTGATCTGGGTGGGGGGGGCGCCCCTCCCGCCGGCCCTGGCGGCGGCGGCGCGGCGGCTGGGGCTGCCCCTGGCCCCCTGCTATGGCGCCACCGAAACCGCCGCGATGGTGACGGCCCTGCCGCCGGGGCGCTTCCTGGCGGGCGCAGGGGGCTGCGGCGGTCCCCTGGCGGACGTGCGGCTGCGGATCGGGGCGGGGGGCGCCCTGGAGGTGCGCACGGGGAGGCTGAGTCCGGGCTGGTTGGCGGAGGGACAGCTGCACCCCCTGCCCCAGGCGGAGGCGGGCTGGTGGCGCAGCGGCGATGCCGCCGCCCTGGCCGCCGATGGATCGCTGCAGCTGCTGGGGCGTCTGGATGGGGCCCTGCTCAGCGGGGGCGAGACCGTATTCCCCGAGGTGTTGGAGGCGCGGCTGCTGGAGGCGGCCGCGGCGGCGGGGCTGCCCCTGCGGGCGGTGCTGTTGTTGGGGGAAGACGATCCCACCTGGGGGCAGCGCCTGGTGGCGCTGGTGCGGCCTGGGGCTACGGCCGATCCGGAGCGGCTGTTGGCCGATCTGGCCGCCCTGGTGGCGCCCTGGCCCCCTGCCGAGCGGCCGCGCCGCTGGTTGCCCTGCCCCGCCCTGGCGCCCTCCGCCGCGGGCAAGTGGGAGCGCAGCCGCTGGCGCCGCTGGTTGGCTGAGGCCCCCTGGGGCGGAAGCGGCACGCCCTAGAGCGGCCGCACGCCCCCGCCGAGCCCGGACGCCTCCAGCCAGCGGTGCAGCGCCGGCGGCAGCGAACAACGGCTGCGGCTGTCGCTCCCGATCGCCAGGTGCCGGGTCAGGCCATGGGCCACCTCCTCGCCGTCGCGGCGGAAGCTGTAGCGCACCTCGAAGCTGCCGGGATCGAGCCGCATGGGGGTGAGGGCGATCGCCAGGGGGTCCCCGCAGACGAGCGGTCGGCGGAAATCGGCCTGGCAGTGCACGATCGGCAGGGCTACGGCCGGGGTGCGCCCGGGGGCGGGGAAGATCTCGGCGGCGGCGATGCCAAACCGCTCCAGGCTCTCTTCGTAGGCCTCATGGCACCAGCGCAGCAGCTGGTGGAAGTGCATCACCCCGGCGGCATCGGTGTCGCCGAAGCGCACGGTGCGGCAGAGCAGCAGCCAGGAATCGGGAGCCATGGGCGGGGACGGTGGGGGCGCCGCGGCTGGGGGCCTTGTCTTCCACCCTGGCGGAGCGCCGTTTAGCCGGCCGCCGGGGCCGGGAAGCGTAGAAACTCCAGCCCCGGCCCCAGGGAGGCGGGAAGGTGCCCCGGCAGGCTCGCGGCCAGCCGCAGCAGCCAATAGAGAAGCAGCAGCACCCCTCCCCCCACCAGCAGCAGCCGGGGCAGGGGCGGCGGGGCCGATTCACCGTGGTGCAGGGAGCGGGCCGACCAGAGCAGCAGGCTGAGGGCCACCACGGGCCCGAAGGCGTGCCAGCGCACGGATTCCGCCAGCTGGCCGGTGAGGGCGGCGGCGGTGGCGCGGGTGAGGAAGCAGGAGGGGCAGGGAAGGCCGGTGAGGGTGCGCAGCGGGCAGGGCCAGCCGGGCAGGGAGGGATGGAGGCCCTTCAGCCAGAGCGCCAGGGTGAGCCCCGCGGGAAGGAGGCCACCGCGCCGTAGCCGCGTGGACCAACGCCGGCGCTTTCGGGCTGTCAGCGGTCGACCGATCCCATGATCACGTCGATCGAACCGAGGATCGCCATGATGTCGGCCACCTTGGCCCCTTTGAGGATGTGGGGCAAGATCTGGAGATTGTTGAGGTCGGCGGCGCGGATTTTGAAACGCCAGGGAGTTACGTCGTCGTTGCCCTGGATGAAGACGCCGATTTCTCCTTTGCCGGATTCGAGGCGTGTGTAGAGCTCGCCGCCGGGGATATTGAAGGTGGGGGCCACTTTTTTGGCCACGTATTGATAGTCGAACCCGTACCACTCGCTGCTTTTGCCCTCGGCGATGCGGCGCGCCTCCAGGGATTCGGTGGGGCCCCCGGGGATCATGGTGCAGGCCTGGCGCAGGATCTTCAGCGACTGGCGCATTTCCTGAATGCGCACGCGATAGCGGGCGAAACAATCACCCTCCTTGTCCCAGGCCACGTCCCAATCGAAGTCGTCGTAGCACTCGTAGTGATCCACCTTGCGCAGATCCCAAGGCACCCCGGAAGCCCGCAGCATGGGGCCGGAGAGACTCCAATTGATCGCCTGCTCGCGGCTCACCGTGCCCAAGCCCTCGATGCGCTTGCGGAAGATGGGGTTGTTGGTGATCAGTTTTTCGTATTCGTCAATCTTTGGGCCAAACCAGTCGCAGAAATCGAGACATTTTTCCAGCCAGCCATAGGGGAGGTCCACCGCCACGCCGCCGATGCGGAAATAATTGTTGTTGATCAACCTCTGGCCTGTGGCTGCCTCCCAGAGGTCGTAGATCATCTCCCGCTCGCGAAAGATATAGAAGAAGGGGGTTTGCGCTCCCACGTCGGCCAGGAAGGGGCCGAGCCAGAGGAGGTGATTGGCGATGCGGTTCAGCTCCAGCATCAACACGCGGATGTAGCTGGCGCGCTTGGGTACGGGGATGTCGGCTAGACGTTCGGGGGCATTAACAACGATCGCTTCGTAGAACATGCCGGCCGCGTAATCCATGCGGCTCACGTACGGTACGTACATGATATTGGTGCGGTTTTCGGCGATCTTCTCCATGCCGCGGTGGAGATAGCCGATCACCGGCTCGCAATCGATTACATCCTCCCCATCGAGGGTGACCACCAGCCGCAGCACCCCGTGCATCGAGGGGTGATGGGGGCCGAAATTGACCACCATCGGCTCGGTGCGCGTTTCCAGCTGGGTCATGGGGGAGCGGGCCGGGTGGGGGGATTGTAGGCAGCTGGGCGCGGTGTTCGGTCGCTTGGCCCCCGGCCCCGCAGTCAGGGCCGGAGGGGCTGCGCCCTGGCCCTTGCCCGGCCAGGAGCTGGAGCCACCGCGGGGGGTGGGACATCAGACCACCCAGATCTGGGTGGCGCCGCCGGTGCTGGTGTTCAACGCGGTGGTGCCGGCTACGTTCTGCAGCCGGATCAGTAGGTCGTTGTTTGTGTTTTCCTGGAAGATGTAGGTGTCGCTGCCGAAGGAAAAGGCTGCGGTGTGCAGGGGCGTTGTCACCATGATGCGCGCCGCGCTCAGCCATTCCTCGAGGGTGTCGAGGTTGGCGATCGCACCCGCGAGGCTGATGACCCCTTGATTCAGGCTGCCGGTGATCGCATCGGCATCTGCTGTGGCGGCGGACACATCAACCCCGGCGCTGTTGTTGGCGACCAGGGGGGATCCTTCAAGGTCCAGGCGGTCGCCGCCGCTGCCCGCGTAATCGGTGATGGTGTCGAAGGAGAGGCCGCTGACCACGCCGGCGTCGCTGGCGTTGAAGCGGAAAAGATCAGCGCCTCCCTGGCCGGTGAAGGTGTTGTTGCCCGCATTGGCCACAAGGGTGTTCGCGTTGGCATTGCCGGTGACCGCCACGTCGCCGGCGCCGCTGAGGGTGAGGTTGTCGGCGCTGCCGAGCAGGAAGCCCACCCCGCTCACCCCGGCCGCTGCGTTCACGGTGAGATTGGCGCGATTCACCAGCACGGTGGCCTCGGCATAGGCCCCCGGCAACAGGGTGATCGTGCCGCCTGGATTCACCAGGTTCACCGCCTCCTGCACACGGCCGCTGCTGCCAAACTGCCCGCCCAGGGCTGTGACGGCGAGGGCTGAATAGTCAGGCTGGAAGCCTGCGGTGGCTGCGTCGGCATCCGTGCCTGTCATCAGGAATGGACCAAAATCGATCTGGCCCGTTGATACGCTGCCCAGGCCGGCTGCAATCAGGCTTTCTGAGTTGCTGCCCCACCAGTTGGCGGAGAGGGGAATTGTGGTGGGGAAGAAGTTGCTCACGGCGCTGGTGGTCCAGCCGGTGAAGCTGTTGGCGGTGAAGATGGGATTGCCAGAGCCGTAGCCTGTATTGAGCCAGATCGCTTCAAGCTCGGTTGAGTTGTAAACCCTTCCCGCGATGCGCGTGGCGTCGATGATGTTTTCGCGGAATGTCAGCTCGGGTGGGGTGCCGCCTCCGGTGCCGCCTAGGTTGTTCACCTGAATCCCCCGGAACACCACCGGAGTCGTGAAGGCTCCGTTGACCTGGCTGCGCGGGCCGATCCGATCATTGGACGCAACGGTGATAATGTTTTGGCTCCACTGAACCGGGCCCGCTCCTTCGGACTGGGTGTTGTTGTAGAGACCCACCAGGGCGGCAGAAATGGTGTTTCGCTGGATTACGCTTGCCGCGGGATTGGCGAGTGGCATGAATTGAATGCCAACCGACATGTTGGAGATCGTGTTGTCTTGAATCACACCGGCTGTGTTACGGATGTAGAGGCCACGGTTGTAGGAGCTGTTCACGTTTGGACCACCGTTGATCAGGTTCCTCTCGATCAGCAGGCCGTTGGCATTGGTGCTGCCGAGGACGTACACCGCTATCTCCGATCCATAGAGCCGGCTGTTTCGCAGCGTGAGGTTGTTGGTTTGGCTGGCGGATAGCAGGTAATAGAAGCGAGGCAGGGTGGTGTCCGGGCAATCCAGCTGCAGGCCGTCGAGGGTGACGCCATCCACGCCACTGGCGATCGTGACCAAGGGGGTGCCTGTGGCGGCGGTGGTGGGGATGGCGATCCGGGATTCAAGGGTGCGGTTGGTGGCAGTGCCGGCTTTGCCGGCGTTGGCCCCCAGCAGGGTGAGGGGCTTATTGATGATGATCTGCTCCGCGTAGGTGCCGGGATTGATCATCAAGGTATCGCCGGGGATCGCGTAGGTGATCGCATCCATGATCGTGGCGAAGGCGCCGACGCCGACGAGCAAATAGGGGCGTATGTTGTCGAAGCCGCTGGCGATGACCGCATTGCCAGCAAGATCGGTAATCGTGCCGCTGAGGGCTGAGCTGAGAGCGGTTTTCAGCGCATCTACAGCTTGCGTAGCGGCGGGGGTGTAGGTGAAGGTGAGTTTGGTGGTGCCGCTGCCGCTTGTGTAGCGGGCGGTGTCGCCATTGTCGAGGGTGAGGGTGGGGATGCCCGTTACCTTTACGGCCTCGCTAAAGGTAATCACTAGCGACATCGGCGCCCCGTAGGGAAGGGTGGCGCTGTAATTGCCGAACACAATGGTGGAAACGCTCGGGGCCGTGCTATCCACAGCGACGACTCCGGTGGGATTGAGGTTGTCGAAGCTGGCGGCATTGATGGTGTTGCCTGCGCCATCGCGGATCAGCCCGCCGCCGCTGAGGGAAGCGCTGGCTCGGGTGCTGAGATCGGTGCTGCTTTCGCCAGGGCCTGGTGTGTAGAGGAATGTGAGGCGATTGGTGCCCGATCCGCTCGAGTAGAAGGCCGAGCCGCCACTGTTGAGGGCCAGGGTGGGGGTGCCTGTGACGGTGACGACCTCGCTGATCTGGGCCACCAAGGTGATGGATTCACCCAGCCCCAGCCGGCCGTCGTTGGTGCCATAGGTGAGGGTGGAGCGGCTGGGAAGGGTGGTGTCTACCGATACGATGCCCGTGGGATTGAGGGCATTGAAGCTGCTGGCTATCACCGCATTGCCGCTGCCGTCTTGAATACTTCCCACCAGGGCACCGCTCAGCGCTGTGGCGAGATCGGTGCTGGCTTGGCCCACGGCGGGCGTGTAGGTGAAGATCAGCTGGTTGCTGCCATTGCCGGAGCTGTAGAAGGCGGAGCCGCCCGTATTCAGGGCGATGGCTGTGCCCGCTGCCGCGCTGACCGACTTGTTGAACGAAGCGATCAGACTGATCGCTTCCCCGAGGCCGAGGGCGCCATCGTTTGTGCCGTAGAGAAGGGAGCCAAGGGTTGGCAGGGCGGCTTCAACGACCAGGTTGTTGTTGCCGGCCTCGAGGGCGGCGGTGTTGAGCACCAGGTTGGTGCCGCTGCTATCGATGATCGAGCCCCCGTTCAGATTCAGGGCGTTGGCCGTGGCGGTGATGCCTCCGACTACATCGCTATCGCCATCGGCGACCGTGTAGGCGAACCGCAAAGTTTGGCTGCCGCTTCCTGATAGATAGGAGGCATTCTTGTTCACCCCGCCGACGTTGATCACAAAGAAGGGCGTGCCGCCGCTTGTGTCAACCGTCACGATCTCCGAGATGGAGAGGGTCACGAAGATCTGCTCACCAACGCCGAGGTTGCTGTCCGTTCCCGTCACCGCCACGGCGGTGATCAAGGGAACAGCGGTGTTGTAAGGCAGCGACAGGGTTGCTGCGCTGCTATTGGCATTGCCGGCGGCATCGCTGAAAGCGCCTGCCGCGACGCTGATTACTGCCGTGCCGCTGCTGTTGGCGGCGGGGGTGAAGATCGCGGTGAATTGCCGCGGATCGCTGCCCACCACCGGAGCGCTGAGGCTGCCGCCGCTGACCGCCACCGAACTGGCGCTGAAGCTGCTGCCGGGCGCTTCGGTGAACAGGAACGTGATGGTGGCCGTTTCGGCACCGATGACACTGGCCTTATCGCTGCTGAGGCTGACGCTGGGCGCGGTGGTGTCCACCCGGAAGGCGCGGGCCGCCGACGGGGGGGCCAGGTTTCCGGCGGCATCGGCGACGGCGACGGTGAAGAGGTGATCCCCTTCCGCCAGCGCTGTGGTGGGTGTGTAGGTCCAGGCTTTGCCGGTTAGATCCAGCGTGGCCCTGCCCACCAGAAGGCCGCCATCAAACACCCGCAGATTTTCCCCGACAACGAGCGCGGAGGTCAGGGTGCCGCTGAGGGTCGGGGTGGTGTCGTCGGTGCTGGCGCCCGGGGCCACCGCCCCCTGCACGGCACCGCTGTTGTCCAGAACCCCGGTGATGGTGCTGCGGATGGTGGGTGGCACCGTGTCGAGGATGATCGCCCAGGCGGCCGATGCCGGGCCGGCGGCATCCAGAGCGGACACCACCCGGGCGGTAAAGGAGAAGGTCACCCGATCGGAGTTGGGCAACGTGGGGGTGAAGGTCCAGTTCTGGCCGCTGACGCTGGCGGTGCCGAGCAGGGTGAGCCCGTTGTAGATCTGCACCCGTTCGCCATTGAGCAAGGGGGCCGAGAGGGTGCCCACCAGGGTGGGGGTGGTGTCTTCCGTGCGGGTGCCGGGGGCCACGCTCCCCTGGCGGATGCCCACGTTGTCGAGCACATCGGTGATCGTGGCGGTGATCGTGGGGATGGCCCCGAGGGTGAGGAGCCAGGGAGCGGAGGCGGGGCCGAGGTTGCCGGTGGCATCGGCGACGGCGACCGTCAGGGAGAGCAGCCCAGGGGGCAGGGCCGCGATGGGGGTGTAGGCCCAGGTGAGGGTGGTGTTGTTCACGGTCGCGCTGCCCAGCAGCGTGCTGCCGTTGAACACGCGCAGGGTTTCCCCGGTTTGCAGGGCGGCTGTGAGGGTGCCGCCGAGGGTGGGGGTGGCGTCGTCGGTGCTGGCCCCCGCCGCCAGCAGACCCTGCACGCTGCCGACGTTGTCGCGCGCCGAGGTGATGGCGGCGCTGGTGGTGGGCGCGGTGGTGTCGAGGGTGAAGGCGCGGATGGTGGAGAGGGGCCCGAAGATGCCCAGCCCGGAAACGACCCGTGCCGCCAGGGAGTACGTGGTGCCGGCGGAGGGAGGTAGGGAGGGGCTGAAGGTCCAGTTCTGGCCGCTGACGCTGGCGTTGCCCAGCAGGACCGTGCCGTTGAAGACGGCGACCGTTTCGCCGCTTTTCAGCGGGGCGGACAGGCTGCCGCTGATGGTGGGAGTCGTGTCGTCGGTGCGGGCGGAGGCGGCAAGGTCGCCCTGGATCAGGCCCACGTCATCGCGCACCGCGGTGATGGTGACGGTGGTGGTGGGGGCGGCGGCCAGGGTCAGGGTCCAGGGGGCGGAGGCGGGGCCGAGGTTGCCGGTCGCATCCGCGACGGCGACGGTGAAGCTGGCGGACCCCAGCGCCAGGGCGGGAGACGGGGTGTAGCCCCAGGTGAGGGTGGTGCTGTTGACCGCCGCGGTGCCGAGCAGGGTGGTGCCGTTGAAAACGCGCAGGGTTTCCCCCACCGCCAGCGCCGCCGAGAGGGTGCCGGCCAGGGTGGGTGTGGTGTCGTCGGTGGCGCCTCCGGGGCTGAGGGTGCCCGTCTGGAAGCCGGCGTTGTCGCTGATCGAGACGATCGCCGCGGTGGTGAGCGGGGCCACCGTGTCGAGGAGGAAGGAGCGGGACCCCGAGAGGGGCCCGAGCTGCCCCAGATCGTTGATCACCCGCGCGGTGATGGCGTAGGTGGTGCCGGCGCTGCCGGGCAGGTTGGCCGTAAACGCCCAGGTGAGGCCGCTGACCGTGGCGCTCCCCAGGAGGGCGCCATTGCCATACACCGCCACCCGTTCGCCCACCAGCAGGGCTGCCGAGAGGCTGCCGCTGATGGTGGGGGTGGTGTCGTCGGTGCGGCCCCCAACGGCGATGTTGGCTTTCAGCAGGCCGAAGTCATCGGCGATGGCGCTGATGGTGACGAGGGTGGTGGGGGTGCTCATCGCTCAGCAGTCCGATACCAGAACCAAGCAACTTAAGGGAACCTTCAGGCTTCATCCAGTACGGGTGTGACACCTCCGCACACCTCTGCCGCCCCTGGCCCGGCGGGCCCTTTCAGGGTTCGAGGGAAATCAAGCGGCGGATTTCATCACTCACGAAGCCGATCAGGGAGGGGTTGCGAACGCCGGGCAGGGCGATCACGTCGTAGAGCTCCTCCACCAGCCCCTCGAAGCGGAGCCAGTGCACCGCGTCGCCGCTGCGCAGGTCGATCACCTGGATGCCGCAGCGGGCCTCCACGTCGCGCTGGCTGAGGGCGTCATCGAGCGGCAGGCCCGAGAACGTTTTGTTGTGGCGGGGTTTGGAGGTGCCGAGCAGGGCGTAGTCGCCGTGGAAGGCCACGCCCCGCAGGTAGCCGGCGCAGAAGGCCAGCGGCTCGAAGGCACCGCTGGCCAGATCCACGGTGCCGAATTCACCGCTGCCGGAGTTGCACAGCCACAGCCGCCCCTGATACCAGCGGGGGGAGTGGGGCATCGAGAGACCGCCGGCCACGATTTCGTTGCTGGCCACATCGATCAGCACGCCGCCATCGGCGCGGCGCTCGCGCCAGCCATCGGCGGCATCGGAGCGGCTGACGGCGGTCACGAAGGCGGCCTGGCCGTCGCGCATCGCCAGACCGTTGAGATGGCAGCGATCCTCCGCCGCGAGGCGGGAGATGAAGGGGGGCTGCCAGAGGGGACGGAAGCTATGGGTGTCGCTGGTGGTGGCCAGGCAGCTGAACAAGGTGTTGATGAACAGCAGCCGACCATCGGCGTCGACGGCCATGTCGTGGATGTCGCAGTCGCCGGTGGTGATGCCGAGCTGGGGCACGTAGAGGCGGTCGTAGCCATCGGCCTGCTCGCCGGGGCCGAGCATGTTCTCGAAGCGCCAGAGCTGGTACAGGCTGCTCATCCAGAAGCCGTTGCCATCGCCGCTGGGGCAGAGGCCCATGCAGCGGTTGAAGGTGCGCTCAAACACCGCCAGCTCGCCGTTGGCTTTGAGGCCGAGGGAGAAGAGTTTGCCGATCTGGTAGGTGGTGAGGGCGATCGAGAGGCGCTGCTCCGCCATCCAGGCCAGGAACTGGCGGGAGGTGGTGATTGCGAGGTCCTGGGGCGCGGCGGTCATGGCGGTGGTGGTGCCAGCAGACGCATCGTGCTGCCGCTGCTGTGGTGGTGCCACATCTGGCGCAGCAGCGTCTGGAAGCCGGCGCTGTAGTGCGCGAGGTTGGAGAGGCTGCTGCGGAGCATGGCCTGGCGCTGGGCAGCGCGTCCCTGGCGGAGGGTGGGCACCTGGGCGGCCAGCTCGCGGGCGATGGTGCGGTAGTGGTCGTCGTCTGTGGCGATCCACTCCGGCCTGCCCAGGGCGGTGAGGAAACTGGCGCCCATGCGGCTCACGAAGTTGCCGCCCATCAGGCTGATCACGGGCACGCCCATCCACAGGGCCTGGAGGGTGGTGGTGCCGCCGTTGTAGGGGGTGGGATCGAGGGCGATGTCGATGGCGCCGTAGCGCTGCATCATTTCCCCCAGTTCACTGGGCCCCTCGAAGGCGAGCCGCTCGGGGCCGATGCCTGCGGCGGCGAAGAGGCCGCTGAAGCGCTGGATCACAGAGGCATCGCCGAGGGAGGGAGCCTTGAGCAACAGGGTGGCGTCGGGCAGGTCGTGCAGCAAGGATGCCCATAGCGCGATGGTGCGGGGCGACAGCTTCATGATGTTGTTGAACGACCCCAGCACCAGCGGCGCGTCGGCTGGCCGGGGCGGCGGCAGCGGGTAGTCGTCCACCGGGCTCCAGCAGAAGACGCTGCCGGGCAGCTGGGCGATGCCTTCGGAAAACAGGGGGCCGTGCTCGGCGGGGGAGACGATCGGATCGCCGATCAGCCAGTCGATCGACGACAGGCCGGTGGAGTGGGGGTAGCCGAGGAAGGAGGCCTGCACCGGCGCGGCCCCGAGCGCGAAGACACCGAGGCGGTGGCTGCTGGTGTGGCCGGCCAGGTCGATGAGGATGTCGATCCGCTCGCTGCGGATGCGTTGCTGCAGGGCGGTGTCGTCGAGCTGGGCGGCTTCGATCCAGTGGCTGGCGGCGCGGCGGGCGCGGGCGGTGTATTCGTCGTGCATCGAACCGGTGTGGAACACCCAGACCGGGAACTGCTGGCGGTCGAGGCGCTCCA
>JBKDOZ010000281.1:0-6348 GCA_046342735.1 Synechococcaceae cyanobacterium | reverse complement strand
CCTCGCCCCCGATGGACCACGCCCATCCCGCCGCCGAGCTGCCGCAGGCCGCCTGCCTGCTGCGGCTCGCGCCCTTCCTGGTGGGCCGCTCCCGCCGCGGGGTGGTGGGCTCCAGCCGTTACGCCCAGGCCCTGCGCCGCGCCATCCGCGAGGCGTCGGCCGAGCCGGGCCGGCGGCCGGTGCTGATCAGCGGTGAGCCGGGGCTGGAGAAGGACAACCTGGCCGCCCTGATCCACTTCGGCTCCCCCGATCGCCGCCAGCTGCTGGTGCGGGTCAACTGCGCCACCCTGCGACCCGATGGGGCCGATCTGTTCGGGGGCAGCGCCGAGGGGCCCTCCCTGCTCGCCTGCCTCGGGGAGGGGGGCCTGCTGCTCGACCAGATCGATCGGGCCGATCCGGCCCTGCGCGAACCGCTGCGGCTGCTGGTGGCGAGCGGCCGCTGGCTCGATGGCCAGGGGCGGGAGCAGCACTTCGCCGGCCGCCTCTTTCTCACCACCGAAACCGCCCTGCCGGAGTTCGATGACCTCGTGCGGCTGATCCGGGTGCCGCCTTTGCGGGTGCGGCGCCAGGACCTGGGGGACTGGTTGCGCTACGGGGTGCGCCTCAAGGCCCGCCGCCTGGGCTGGGGTACGCCGCCGCAGGTGCCGCAGGCGCTGGTGAAACGGCTGCAGACCTACGACTTCCCCGGCAACCTGCGCGAGCTGAGCGTCCTGATCGATCGCGCCCTGCGCCAGTGCGAGGGGGAGCGGCCGTCGTTGTTGCCGGAGGATGTGTTCTGGACCGGCCGTCGCCAGGCGGCCCCCCGCTTCGACCTGTGGCGCTGGAAGCCGCAGCTGCGGGAGTGGATGCGGGCGCCGTTGCTGTGGAACGGCCTGCTGTTCGGCCTGGTGAGCTGGCTGTTCGTGCTGTTCAATCTCTGGCTCTGGCTGGGGCCGCAGGATCGCGCCCACAACGGCGCCCTGGTGTTGTTCTGGGCCTGGTGGTGGCCCCTGGTGCTGCTCTCCTTCCCCCTGGTGGGGCGCCTGTGGTGCTCCTTCTGCCCGTTCATGGTGTGGGGGGAGATCGGCCAGCGGCTGGCAAAGCGCCTGGGCTGGAAGCCCGCCCCCTGGCCCCATGGCGACAACGACCGCTGGGGCGCCCCGCTGCTGGCGGCCGGTTTCGCGGCGATCCTGCTGTGGGAGGAGCTGGCCAACCTGCCCGATACGGCCTGGCTGAGCAGTTGCCTGCTGCTGCTGATCACCGCCGGCGCCGTGATCGGTTCGCTGCGGTTCGAGAAGCGCTTCTGGTGCCGCACGCTCTGCCCCGTGGGCGGCATGAACGGATTGTTCGCCAAGCTGGCGATCTCGGAGCTGCGGGCCCAGGTGGGCACCTGCAGCGGCAGCTGCAGCTCCTACGCCTGCTTCAAGGGGGGGCCGGCCGAGGGGGAGGGCCTGGCCACCGCCGGCTGCCCGTTGGGCACCCACCCGGCCCACCTGGAGGACAACCGCAACTGCGTGCTCTGCCTCACCTGCGCCCAGGCCTGCCCGCACCGCTCCGTGCAGCTGCGCCTGCGGGCCCCGGCCGCCGACCTGCAGCGGGAGATGCGCCCCCCCGAGGGCGAGACCGGCCTGATCCTGGTGTTGGCCGGTGGGCTGGTGTTGCACCACTGGGTGCGGCCGCTGGGGGGCCTGCGGGCCCTGTGGCCCGAGAGCTTTCCCACCAGCCTCCAGGAGGGTCCGCTGCTGCCGCGGCTGGCGATCGCCTGCCTGGCCCTGGCGCTGCCGGCGGCGGCGTTTCTGGGGCTGCGCCTGTTGCTGCCCCGCGCCCGCCTGCTGCTCTATGGGTTGCTGCCGCTGCTCTGGGCGCTGATGCTTGCCCACACGTTGCCGGTGGGGATGGGGGAGGGGGGGCAGGTGCTGTCGGTGAGCCTGGCGGCGCTGCCGGGCTGGAGCGCCGACCCCCATGTGGTGGCCTTCTGCCAGAGCGTGGTGTGCGGCGTCGGAGTGATCGGCTCGGCGGTGCTGCTGCGCCGTCTGCTGCAGCTCAATGCGGCGGCCAGCCTGCTGCTCTCCGCCCTGGCGCTCGGGATCGGTGTGGCTGGACGGGTGCTGGTGGCGGCCTGAGGCGCTCCGATTGCGTGGCGGAGGCGCTCCGCTTGCGTTGCGGAGGCTCTCAGCGTTCGTGGCAGAGGCGCCTCAGATCGCTGGAGCGGTAGAGGCTCACGGGGGTCTCCTCGGGGCTGGACTGCAGGCGCCGGTCTTTGGTGAGGTAGTGGGCGGCGCCGAGCTGGTTGCCGAGGCGGATGCGCTCCTGCCCGTGGCTGGCGAGCCAGGCGCGGCAATCCGCCGCCAGGGCGGGGGTGGGGACAGGGAGCCCGGCGAGCAGCCCGGCGCCCAGCAGCGCCAGGGCAACGGCCAGGGCCGGCCGGTCCGTGCGCGGCCAGCGACCGTGGGGCAGCACCGGCGCGTAGCGCACCTGGCGGGGGCGTCCGAGGTACACCCAGGCCACCTGGCCGCTGGCTAGGGCCAGCCAGTGCCGCTCGTAGAGCCGCGGGTGCCCCTCCAGCCGGTCCAGCTGCTCGAGGGTGGCCCCATCCACCCACCACAGTTCCCCCTGCACGCTGTCCGCTGGGCTGTCCGCTGGGCTGTCCGCTGGGCTGGCCGAAGGGGTGGCGGCGGTGGCGGTGGTGGCGGTGGCGATCGCCATCGGGAACGGCCCCAGATCGTGCAGCCGCGCCCCCGGCAGCTCCTGCTCGCCCCCCCAGCGGGCCCCCGCCAGCAGGTGATGGTTGCCCTGGCCCCGCCGCAGGGTGCCGTACACAAACACCGGAATCACCCCCAACCCCTCACCCCCTCGCGCGCGCGTCGTCATCCGCCATGATCGGGCGCGCTGACGCTGCCGCCCCGATGACCATCGCCCTGCTGATCGCCCTGGCCGGTTCCCTGGCGCTGATGGTGTGGATCGTGCGGCGCCTGGAGCAGGCCTGATCGGTCGACGCTGGGCCTGCCCTTCAGCGTTGGGCCGGTGCCGGAGTTGGCGGCTTGCTGGGCACCGGCGCCTGCAAGCCCTCCAGGCCGCTCAGGCAGGCGCTGAAGAAGCCCACGATCATCGTGAGCAAAAACAGCAGGCGGAAGGTGCGGAACAGCAACCCCTGCAGGGTGGGACGCACCGCGCTCAGGCCCGCCGGGCAGATCCAGCCGCGCTGGGGTCAGCCCCGGCCGCCAGGGCCTGGAGCAGGGGATGGTTGGCGGGCAGGGGAGTATCGAAACGCAGGCCGATGTAGGTGTTGAGGCCGGCGAAACGGCTCCAGCGCACCTTTGCCGAGAGGCGATGGCACGCTTCGCTGCCGGGTTCGTGAATTTCCAGGCGCACAGAGGTGCCGGCCGCCAGCTCCACACGACCGCGGCGGGCCAGGCCAGCGCCCTGGCGGGAAATGTCGCGCAGGGTGGCGTGCACGGCGCTGGCCCCGGCCAGGATCAGCCCCACAGACGCGAGCGAGGGAGTACGCAGCCGGGGCGAGGCGCGCTCATCCCCGGGGGACGGGGGCGGTGGTGGCGTGGGAGCGGAGGGAAGAGGGGCCAAGCGGTTATCCGGCCGCGCTGGCACCGGGGAAGGGGGAAAAATTATGGCCCCACGCAGATGATTTGGTGGGTTCGGATGGCCAACGGCCGATCCGACCGCCCGGACGACGGGCGGAAATGTTGTGTGGAGAGCCGGTACGTACGCCGGGATGAAGACCGGTTCGGGGAGATGGCCGGCTCCGGAGATGGGGGGGGTGCGCAGAGGCAGAACCGTTCCCGCGAGCCGGGTGAACTCAATGCCGCTACTGTACGGGTGGGCACAAGGGTTTCTTCAGATCGCCTCGGCCCGCTCCGCCTCGGCCCGCAGCCTTCCCAGCCGCTCCAGCAAAGATTCGTTACTCATCCGGTTGTTGAGCCGCTCCGCCAGCAGCGGGAAGGCCAGGGGGCCGGGCCGGGGGGTCTTCTCCAGCAGCCAGTCGCTCGCCCGCAGTCGCGCCAGGGCCGCCTCCAGGCGGTGTTTCTCCAACTGCTCCTCCATCACCTCGCGCCGCGCCTGCGCCAGCAGCCGGTTGTCCGGTTCGTGGCGGGCGAAAACGTCGTAAAGGAGGGCGGCGCTGATCTGCAGCTGGCCGCCGCTCTTGTCCTGCCCCGGAAAGCCGTTGTTCACCAGGCCGCTCACCTGGGCGATCGAGCGGAAGCGGCGGCGGCAGAGCTCGGAGTGGTTGATGGCGGCCTCCAGGTCGGCGTCGAGGCCTTCGTCGCTCAGCAGCTCCTCCCCCCACGGATCGAGCAGTTCCTCGAAGGGGTAGCCCCGGGCCGCCAGCAACTCAAACCCGTAATCGTTCACCGACACCGTGATCGTGGCGGGGCGGTGGCGGGCGAGGCGCCAGGCCCAGAGGAAGCCGAGGCCCTCATGCACGAAGCGCCCCTCGAAGGGGTAGGCGTAGAGATGGCTGCCCTCGCGGCTGCGGCACACCTCCACCAGGAACTGGTGGTCGCGGGGCAGGCGGGAGAGGTCGGCCTGGCGGGCCAGCAGCGGCTGCAGGGCCCGCAGCTCGGGGGTGTCCAGTGTTGCTTCGCCCGCCAGGGCGCGGGAGCAGCGATCCACTTCGGCCCGCAGGCGTCGGCTGAGCAGATCGGAGAGGGCCATCTGCCCCCCCGCCCAGGCCGGCACCATGGCGCTGCGGCGGCTGGTGGCCTTCACGTGGGCGGTCATCTCCCGCAGCCGCACGAATTCGAGCTGGCGGCCGGCGAAGAAGAACACATCTCCGGGCTTGAGGCGCGAGATGAACGATTCCTCCACGTGGCCGAGCACGGCGCCGCGGGGGAAGCGCACCGTGACGGCCCGATCGGCGGTGATCGTGCCGATGGCGAGGCGGTGGCGCCGGGCGATCGTCGCTTCGCGCACTACATAACGGAACGATGTGCCGTCGGCGGCGCCGGCGGGATCGCGTTCGAGCTTGCGGTAGCGCGGATAGGCCCCCAGGCAGTCGCCGCCGTGTTCGAGGAAGCGCAGGCACCAGGCCCAGTCGTCTTCGCTGAGCGTTCGGTAGCTCCAGCAGGAGCGCACCTGCTGCCACTGCTCGTGGGGGTCGAAGCCCGGCCCGCAGGCCAGGCTCACCAGGTGCTGGAGCAACACATCGAGGGGGGCCAGCGGCGGCCGGCGGTGCTCCACCAGCCCCTCCGCCAGGCCCCGGCGCAGGGCGCTCAGCTCGAGCAGCTCCAGGGCGTTGGTGGGCAGGAAGAGCACCTGGGCGGTGCCGCCGGGCCGGTGGGCGGAGCGGCCGGCGCGCTGCAGCAGACGGGCCACGTTCTTGGCCGAGCCGATCTGCACCACCCGCTCCACCGGCTGGAAGTCGACCCCCAAATCGAGGGAGGCGGTGCAGACCACCCAGCGGATCGAGCCCTCCTTCACCCCCGCTTCGATCGCCTCGCGCTGCTGGCGGTCGATGGCGCTGTGGTGCAGGGCGAGGGCGCCCTCCATTTCGGGGCAGACGTAGCGGAGGCACTGCAGCCAACGCTCGGCCGGGTTGCGGGTGTTGGTGAACAGCAGGGTGGAGACCCCCGGTTCCAGGGCGGCCACCAGGCTTTCGTGCATGCGCAGGCCGAGGTGGCCGGCCCAGGGGAAACCGTCGATCGTCTCCGGCAGCAGGCTACGCAGCTCGGTGCCGCGGCGGATCGAGGCGGTGATCAGGCAGGGATCGGCGGCGGCGGTGCCCACGGCGGCGCGGGCGGCCTCCTCCGGGTTGCCGATGGTGGCGCTCACGGCCCAGGTGGGCAGCGAGGGCCGATGGCCCCGCAGCCAGCTCAGGCACAGCTCGCTCTGAACCCCCCGCTTGCTGCCCATCAGCTCGTGCCATTCATCGAGCACCACGCTCTCCAGTCGGGCGAAGAGCTCTGGTGCGGCGCGGTTGGCCAGCAGCAGCGAGAGGGATTCGGGGGTGGTGATCAGGATGTGGGGCGGGTTGCGCAGTTGGCGGGTGCGCTCGCTGCTGCTGGTGTCGCCGTTGCGCAGGCCCACCCGCAGGGGCCAGCCCATGGCCTCGATCGGCTCCTGGATCGCGGCCATCAGATCGCGACTTAAGGCCCGCAGGGGGGTGAGCACCAGCAGACGCAGACCGCTCTGGGGCTCTCCGGGTTCCGCCAGCAGGCGGGCGATCGGGCCAAGCACGGCCGCGTAGGTTTTGCCGGCGCCGGTGGCCACCTGGATCAGGCCGCTGCGCCCCCCCAGATCGGCACGCCAGGCCTGGCGCTGAAAGGGTTGCGGCGTCCACCCCTGGTGGGCGAACCAGGCCTCGATCGGCGCCAACGCACTCACTCGATCACCACAGCATGGTTGGCGGGGAAC
>JBKDOZ010000280.1:0-5337 GCA_046342735.1 Synechococcaceae cyanobacterium | reverse complement strand
TTGGGCAGCCACCGCTCCGGCTCCTCCGGCAGGGCCTCCGCGGGTGACAGGGCGGTGTCGATCACCCGCAGCCAGCCGCTGGGGCAGGGCGGCAGGTCGAAGTGCATCGCTTTGTAGTAGGCGTTCATGCCGCACCAAAGCAGGGGCCCGCGCTCGCTGTCGTTGAGGCTCCAGGCCAGGCAATGCGACCACTGGGCCCAATCGGGTTTGTAGAGCTCCACCCCATGCCATTCGCGCCAGGGCAGGCTCAGCGGCCCATTCGCCTTCTGCGGCGACTCCGGCAGCGGCGGATCGGGGTTGAGCAACGGTGCCAGGCGTTGGCGCAGCCGGATCAGCCGCGTCAGGAAGGCCCGCATCGCCTGGTCCTCGCCGTCGGGTAGCCAATGCATCCAGCCGAGCGGATTGTTCTGGCACCAGGTGTTGTTGTTGCCGCCCTGGCTGCGCCTCACCTCATCCCCCATCAGCAGCATCGGCACTCCCGGCGCCAGCAGCAGCGAACTGAGCAGATTGCGCATCTGGCGGTTGCGCAGCGCCGTCACCGCTGGGTCGCTGCTCGGGCCCTCCACGCCGTGGTTCCAGCTGTTGTTGTGGTTGTCGCCGTCGCGGTCGTTCTCCCCGTTGGCGAGGTTGTGCTTGCGATCGAAGCTCACCAGATCCGCCAGGGTGAAGCCGTCGTGGGCGGTGAGGAAGGTGATCGAGCGCCCCACCGGCGGCGGCGTGCCCCCATAAAGATCCGGGTTGCCGGCCAGCCGCTGCCCCAGCGGCCACACCATCCGCTCATCCCCCTTCCAGAACCGGCGCACGTCATCGCGGAAGCGGCCGTTCCAGCTCGCCACCCGCCGCGCCGGAAAATCGGCCAGCCGGTAGAGGCCGCCGCAATCCCACGGCTCGCTCACCAGCTTCAGATCCGCCAGCCCCGGATCGGCCTCCATATCCTCGAACAGGGGAGGCGCGTCGAGCGGGGCCAGATCCTCCCCCCGGCTGAGGGCGATGCCCAGGTCGAAGCGGAAACCATCCACCCCCAGCTCCACCGCCCAGCAGCGCAACGATTCCAGGATCAGCCGCCGCACCAGCGGACGGTTCGCGGCGATGCTGTTGCCGCAACCGCTCACGTCCTGGTAGTCGCCGCGGGCGTTCTGGTGGTAGTAGTGCGAATCCGCCAGGCCGCGCCAGCTCAGGGTGGGCCCCGCCTGGTTCCCCTCGGTGGTGTGGTTGTAGACCACATCGATCAGCACCTCCAGCCCGGCGCGGTGGCAGGCGGCCACCAGCTCCCGCACCTCGGCGCGGGCCCGCAGCGGATCGTCGCTGCAGAGGTAGCCGGGATGGGGCGCCATCCAGCTCACGGGGCTGTAGCCCCAGTGGTTGAAGCGGCCGGGCGGTGCGTCCTGGGGGTCGAACGCCATCACCGGCAGCAGCTCGAGCGTCGTTACCCCCAGCTCCTGCAGGGAGGGCAGGGTGTCGATCAGGCCCAGCAGCGTGCCCTGCCGCTCCGGCGCCACCGGGCAGCCCTCGCCCCGGCTGAAGCCGCCCACGTGCAGCTCATAGATCACACTCTTCTGCCAGCGGTGGCGGGGCCGCGGCGCGGCGGCGAAATCGAAGCGGTCGCGCTCCGTCACCACCCCCTTGAGGCAGCAGCTGGTGTTCGGCGTCGCCCCCACCGCCCGGCCCCGCTCGTACACGTCCCAACCGGTGAGGGCCCGGGCGCAGGGATCGATCAGCACCTTGGAGGGGTTGAAGCCGTGGCTGCCGGGCAGCAGCGGTCCGAACACCCGATAGCCGTAGCAGCAGCCCTCGCCCACCCCCTCCACTTCCACGTGCCAGTAGTCACCGGAGCGGTGGCGGGCATCGAGTTCGATCACCTGCCGCGGTTCGACGGCGGCGCCGTGGTCGAACAGCAACAGCTCCACCCGGGTGGCCAGGGGCGCCACCACGGAGAAATTCACCCCCCTGCCCGTGATGAAGGCCCCCAGTGGCCAGGGATGTCCGATCCGGATCGCCGACAAGGAGAAGGCCACGCGATGGCCGCACCGTACGCCGGCAGCCAGCCCCCGTGCTGTTCTGCGGAGTTCAATGAGGAGGCCCCCACGCCACAGGAGTCGCCCCCCTGGACGCTGCCCCGTTGGCCCCGGCCCCGCTGGAGCCCGGCCGCCCCCCCCAGCCGGTGCTCTCCGGCCTGTGGCTCTTTGCCCCCAACCGCGACAGCCAGGGGGGGAGCGCCTGGTGGCTGGAGCTGGCGGCGCTGGATCTGCTGATCGATGTGCCGGCCCTGAGCGAGGCCAACCTCGCCTTCCTGCGCGAGCGGGCCGGCCGCCGCGGCTCCGCGGCCCCGCCGCCCTGGATCGTGCTCACCGGCCGCGAGGGCCACGGCCGCTGCCGGCGCCTGCAGCAGGCCCTGGGCTGGCCGGTGCTGGTGCAGGAGCAGGAGGCCTATCTGCTGCCGGGGGTGCAGCCGCTCCAGCCCTTTGCGGCGGAGCACTCCCTGGCGGAGGGGGTGCGGCTGCTCTGGACCCCTGGCCCGAGCCCCGGCGCCTGCGTGCTTCACGCCTGCGAGGGGGCCGGTGGAGTGGACGGCCTGTTCTGTGGGCGCCTGCTGGTGCCCGTCGCGCCGGGGCGCCTTGCTCCCCTCATCAGCCGCCGCACCTTCCACGGGCCGCGCCAGCGGCGCAGCCTGGCGCACCTTCGCGCGTGGCTGCCCGCGGGTTCTCCGGACTGGATCGCCAGTGGCGCCGGCCTTGGGGCGTTGCGGGGCGAGAAGCTGGTGGGCGGGGGCGCGGCGCTGCTGGCGGACCTCGACCGACAGGCGCTAGAGGCCGATCCGGGGGCCGGGGCAGAACCCGACGAAAGCACCAGATTCTTCTCATAAAATTCCCTTTTGGCCCCGATTGGATCGGGCTTCGGTGAGATCCGTTGCCGGAACCGGCTTTCTTGGTTGCCGCAGCGGCCCGAGCCCCATACGATTAGCGCGCTCTCTTGCAGCAACGGCGGCCGGGACCCTTTCCGACCCGCCTCCCCCCTCGCCGTTTCGGCTCCCCACGACCGCCACCCAGGAGGCCACTCCCTCTTATGAACAAAGCTGATCTCGTCAATCTCGTCGCTGCCCGCACCGAGCTCACCAAAACCGACGTCTCCAACGTCGTCGATGCGGCCATCGAAACCATCATCGATTCGGTGGTGGAGGGCAAAAAGGTCTCCATCCTTGGCTTCGGCTCCTTCGAGCCCCGCGAGCGCTCCGCCCGTCAGGGTCTGAATCCCAAGACCGGCGAGAAGATCAAGATCCCTGCCAAGCGCGTGCCTGCCTTCACGGCCGGCAAGCTGTTCAAGGATCGCGTCCAGGGCTGAGGTTCCCTCCCCGTGGATCCGGCGGTCCCGTTCGGGACCGCTTTTTTTCTGCCCATGCCGGCCCCCCTGCCCGCCGCATCCTTTCCCGGCTGGCCGGTGGCCCTGCCGGAGGCCCTGGCCGAGGCGATCGGGGCCGGCCTGGAGCGCCGCCAGCGGCAGTGCCGTGGCCGCTTCGCCCCTTCCCCCACCGGTCGCCTCCATCGCGGCAACCTGCGCACCGCCCTACTGGCCTGGCTTGACGCCCGCCTGGCCGGTGGCGAACTGTTGCTGCGCCTCGATGACCTCGACACCCCGCGCAACCGTCGCGGCGCCGAGGAGGCGATCCTGTCCGATCTGCGCTGGCTCGGCCTCGATTGGGACGGCCCCCTCCTGCGTCAGAGCGAGCGGCGCGGCCTCTACGCCACGGCCCTCTCGGCCCTGCGGCGCGGGGGCGCCCTCTATCCCTGTCGCTGCAGTCGTCGCCTGCTCGCCGATGTTTCCGCTCCCCACGGTGCCCTGAGCGTGTATCCGGGCTCCTGCCGCGGGCGCCGGCTGCCGTGGGGGCCGGTGGGGGGGCGCCTGCCGAGCTGGCGCCTGCAGCTGCCCGCCGGAGAGATCCGCTGGCCCGAGCGCTTCGCCGCTCCCGGCCGCCTGGAGGGGGCCACGGCGGTGGGGGATGTGGTGCTGCGCCGCGCCGATGGGCTGGTGGCGTATCACTTGGCCACGGCCGTCGATGAGCTCACCTTGGGGATCCGCGATGTGGTGCGAGGCGAAGATCTCTGGAGCTCCACCGGCGCCCAGGTGGCGGTGATGGCGGCTCTGGGGGCGACGCCACCCCGCTACGGCCATGTACCCCTCTGGCGGGATGGGGAGGGCCAGCGCCTCAGCAAACGGGACGATGCGGAGGGATTGGATCTCTGGCGTTCCCAGGGCCTGGACGCCGCGGCGGTGATCGGGGCGTTGGCGGCGAGCTTGGGGTTGGTGCCCCAGGGAACCAGGCTCTCGGCCCGCGAGTTGCTCGCCGGCATCGATTCGGCCCGATTGCGCGCCTGCATGGCCCCACAGACGCCACAGGGGCCCCACTCTTAAGGATGCTTTCGGCTTGCAAGGGCCCTCTACCCGCCACAGTGAGGAGATCCAGACAAGCTCCTCGAGCGCCTGCCCGATGACCACGCCTCCCGCCCATTCACCGCCGGCCACGCACCAGGGAAGGCCCTGCCCCCATTGCGGCGGCAGCGGCACCCTGCGCCTGGCCGACCAGCGCTACCGCACCTGCCTGGAATGCCTGGGTCGCGGCCAGCTGCAGGCCATCGGGGAGACCCTGCCGATGGGGGTGATCAGAAGCGCTTCACCTGTTTCTTCCGCTGCTGCCAGATGAAGAAGGCGGCCGTGCCCACCACCGCCGCCAGGGGAACGGCCGTCAGCAGGAGCAGGATTACGGCGGTCCAGTCGGTGTACATCCCTGTTTGTGGGGTGGAGGCGCTGCCATCATCCCAGCAGAGCCGCCCGTTCCGGATGTCCCGCCCCCGGTCCCCCCGTCGATTCCACCGTCGATTCCCCCGTCGATCCCCCGGTCTTCCCGCCTCCCCCTCCCTGGGCTGGCGATCCGCCGCGCTGCTGGCGGCGGTCCTCCTGCCGCTCCGGCTGGCGCCGGCCTCCGCTGGCGTTCAGTTCGAGAACTGCGTGCGCGGTGCGGGCGGATCGATCACCTGCGACACCGTGCCCACCGGCGACACCCTCCTCACCGACAAGGACGCCCAGTTCGGCCTGTTTCAAAACGCCAGTCCTGGCTGGAATGAATTCAATCCTGTCCAGGGCTACGACGAGGATTTCGGCGACGATCCTTACTGAGATCCGCGGCGCAGGGCGGAGGGGGACTGGCCGAAGGTGCGTTGGATATCGCGGCTGAAGCTGGAGAGGTTGGTGTAGCCGCAGCGGCGGGCGATCTGCCCCACCGGCTCCTGGCCTCCGGGCTGTCGCAGGGCCTGGGCCGCCGCCTCCAGCCGCTGCTTGCGCACC
>JBKDOZ010000279.1:0-3058 GCA_046342735.1 Synechococcaceae cyanobacterium | reverse complement strand
ATCGCCTCAGCCTCGACGCCCTACAAAGCCAAATCTCCCGCTTCCCCATCGCCGTGCGCAACAACGGCGGCGGCCACTGGAACCACAGCCAGTTCTGGGCCGTGATGGCGCCGGCGGGCCAGGGAGGTGCGCCCTCGGAGCTGCTGCTGACGGCGATCAGCAGCAGCTTCGGGTCGCTGGAGGCGATGCAGGAGCAGCTCAACCAGGCCGCCGCCGGCCGGTTCGGCTCGGGCTGGGCCTGGCTGATCCGACGAGCGGATGGGAGCCTGGCGATCACCAGCACCGCCAATCAGGACAACCCGCTGATGGACCTGGCGGGGATCGAGCGGGGCACGCCACTGCTGGGCCTCGATGTCTGGGAACACGCCTATTACCTCCAGTACCAGAACCGCCGGCCCGACTACATCCGCGCCTGGTGGTCGGTGGTGAACTGGAAGGAGGTGAACCGCCGCTTCGAGGCATCCGCGTGACCCAAAGCGGCGCCTGAGGCAATCCCGACCCGGCTGCGCTGATGTGGGTGCGCCAGAGTGCCGCGAACCGCTGCTGCATCTGTTGTCTGCCGTGAAGGGCTCCCGCGATCTGCGCGGCTTTCTGGCGCTGCTGGAGCAGCGCGGCCGCCTGCGGCGCATCACCGCGCCGGTGGATCCCGACCTGGAGCTGGCGGCGATCGCCGACCGGGTGTTGGCCGCCGGTGGTCCCGCCCTGTTGTTCGAGAACGTGATCGGCAGCACCATGCCGGTGGCGATCAACCTGCTCGGTACCCAGGAGCGGGTGCTCTGGAGCCTGGGCATGGAGCGAGCCGAGGAACTGGAGGCCCTGGGGGAGAAGCTGGCGCTGTTGCAGCAGCCCCGGCCACCGAAAGGGGCCCGCGAGGCGCTGCGGTTCGGGTCGGTGCTGTGGGATGTGTTCAAGGCCCGCCCTGATCTCGACCTCACCCCCCCCTGCCGTCAGACGGTGCTGCGGGGCGACGCGGTGAACCTCGATGCCCTGCCGCTGCTGCGGCCCTGGCCCGGCGACGGCGGCCGCATCCTCACCCTCGGCCTGGTGATCACCAAGGACCCGGAAACCGGCACCCCGAACGTGGGCGTGTACCGGCTGCAGCAACAGTCGCCGAACACCATGACCGTGCACTGGCTGAGCGTGCGCGGCGGGGCCCGGCACCTGCGCAAGGCGGCGGCCCTGGGCCGGCCCCTGGAGATCGCCATCGCCATCGGTGTCCATCCCCTTCTGGTGCTGGCGGCCGCCACCCCGATTCCCGTGCAGCTCAGCGAATGGCTCTTTGCCGGGCTCTACGCCGGCGAAGGGGTGCGACTCGCCAAGTGCAAGACGCTCAACCTGGAGGTGCCGAGCCACAGCGAAATCGTGCTCGAGGGCACCATCACGCCGGGCGAGGAACTCGCCGACGGCCCCTTCGGCGATCACATTGGCTTCTACGGCGGTGTGGAGCCCTCGCCCCTGGTGCGCATCCAGTGCATCACCCAACGGCGGGATCCGATCTACTTCACCACCTTCAGCGGCCGCCCTCCGAAGGAGGACGCGATGCTGGCGATCGCCCTCAACCGCATCTATACACCGATCCTGCGCCAGCAGATCCCGGAGATCATCGATTTCTTCCTGCCGATGGAGGGGCTGAGCTACAAGCTGGCGGTGATCGCCATCGATAAGGCCTATCCGGGGCAGGCAAAACGGGCGGCGTTGGCCTTCTGGAGCGCCCTGCCCCAGTTCACCTACACCAAGTTCGTGGTGGTGGTGGATCGAACGATCAACATCCGCGATCCGCGCCAGGTGATCTGGGCGATCAGCGCCCAGGTGGATCCGCAGCGGGATCTGATCGTGATCGAAGACACCCCCTTCGACACCCTCGATTTCGCCAGCGAACGGCTGGGGCTTGGCGGCCGCCTGGCAATCGACGCCACCACCAAGATCGGTCCGGAGCGTCGCCACGAGTGGGGGGAGCCGTTGACGCGGCCGGCGGAGCTGGAGGCGCGGCTCGATGGTCGCTGGGCCGAACTGGGGCTGGCGGATGTGGGGCGCAGCGAGCCGGATCCGGCCCTGTTTGGCTACACCCTGGAGCATGTGCTCGAACGACTCGGCGCCCGTGCGTCCGCGGCCCCGCGGTGATCTCGCGCAGCGGCGTGGTGGCGCTGCGGGCGCTGCTGGCGATGGTAGAGGAGCCGCAGCGCTGGCGCTCCGGGGCTGATCTGGCCTTGGAGCAGGGGTTGCCGGCTCCGTTCCTGGAGCAGGTGTTGCTGCGGCTGCGGCGGGCCGGCGTGCTGGAGGCAAGGCGTGGCCGCCACGGCGGGTACCGCTTGCGGCGACCCGCGGCGGCGGTGAGCCTGGCCGAGGTGCTGACGGCGGTGGCGCCCGCAGCCGTGGCTTCCGCGGCGGTGGCGTCCGCCGCCGTGGAGCCTGCCGCAGGGGAGCCTGCACCCGATGGAGACGCAGCCGCCTGCCGCGTTACCGACACCCTGCAGCGGCGCCTGCGCGCCGCCCTCACGCGGGAACTGGCCCGGCAGCGCCGGGAGGATCCCTGCCACGACCTGCGCAGCAGCCGCGCCGCCCTCCGCGACGAGGGGGGATTGCTGCTGGGCTGAGGCCCCAGCCGAGGCGAGCTGTGAGACCGCCAACCTTTCTAAGCTGATCTCATGGTGGATAACAGCACGGCCCCCGACCCCGCGGCCCTCCTTGAGGAGGTGCTGGCGCCCTTGCTCCAGGATTTCGAGCAATCGTTTGCGCAAGGTCAGCGGTTGTTGGCCCATTGCCCAGAACGGGTGATGGAGCCGGCGAAGCAGGAGGCCTTCCGCCTGCGCTTGATGGAGGCCCAGGCCCAGCTGGGCGCCGCCCGGGCCCTGCGGGCGGCTACGCCGGCACCGATGGCCCTGGAGATGGCCACCATCGCCCCCTGGCATGAGCTGGTGGTGGAGGTGTGGGCGCTCTCGGCGGCGCTGCGGGCGGCGGGCTGCCATCCCGATCAGGCCGGCGCGCCTCCATAGGATCAGCCCGATTGCGGAAGCCGGCGTGTCGATCCCTGCCAAGTCGTTCCCGGGCGCGTCCCACG
>JBKDOZ010000278.1:0-6347 GCA_046342735.1 Synechococcaceae cyanobacterium | reverse complement strand
TGCGACAGGCTGGGGGCCGCCCCGGGCACCGGCGCCACCGAGAGCAGCGTGAACTCCGGCGGCAGCACCGCCTCCAGCTCCCGCCGCGCCCAGGCGGGATCAAGCAGCGCGTGGAACTCCAGATCGAGCCACTCGCCATGGCCTTCGGCCCCCAGGGGCAGCGGCAGGGCCAGCTGCAGGCGGGGCAGGGGATGGAAGCCGCCGGTGTAGCTCACCGGCAGGCCGGTACGCCGCAGGGCGCGCTCCAGCATCCGCAGGGTGTCGAGATGGCTGATCAGGGCCAGGGAGCCCCGCTTGGCGAAGCCGAAGCGCAGGCGCAGCTCGCGGGTGCTGGCCGGCGCCCGCGGGGGCAGGCGCGTCGGCACCGGCGGCGGCGGCACCACCATGTTGTGGCCCAGCTCCGGACCGCAGACGCCGCAATGGCTGCACCCGTCAAAGGAGCAATCGGGCACCACGGCGGCCTCCAGGGCACGGCGCAGGTCGGCCGCCAGCCACTCCTTGTCGACGCCGCTATCGATGTGATCCCAGGGCAGGCTCTGGCGGCAGAAGGCCTCCAGATCGGCGGACTCGAGGGCCTCGGCCGCCGCCCATTCGCCCATCTCCAGGGCCCGATAACGCCCCCCCAGGCCGGCGGCCTCGATCGCGGCACTCCAGGCGGCGTGGGTGCGCTCGGCCGATTCGAACCAGGCATCGAGGCCGGCACCGGTGCGCCAGGCCGCCTCGATCACCGGCGCCAGGCGCCGATCGCTGCGGCCCACAAAATCTTCCACCGCCGAAAGACGCACATCCATGAAGTTGGTCTTGATGTCCCGCAGGGGCCGCAGGGCCTGGCGCAGCAGCTCCTGGCGCCGCCGGAATTCGGCGGTGGAGACGCTGTGCCACTGGAACGGGGTATGGGGCTTGGGGGTGAAGTTGCTGATCGTCAGGTTGAGCGCCAGGCGGCCGAGGTCGCGGCACTGCTGTTGCAGGCTGCGGCAGGTGTCGGCGATGGCGAGCACATCGGCGTCGCCCTCCCCCGGCAGGCCGATCATGAAATAGAGCTTCAGCCGCCGGTAGCCGTTCTCCATGGCGGTGCGCACCCCGCGCAGCAGCTCGGCGTCGGTGAGGCCCTTGTTGACGATGTCGCGCAACCGCTGGCTGCCGGCCTCGGGGGCGAAGGTGAGGCCGGCCCGGCGGGTGCCGCCGAGGATGTGGGCGATGTCGGCGTCGAAGCGATCCACCCGCTGGCTGGGCAGGGTCAGGCTGACGTTGTGGTCGGCCAGGCGGTTGCGCAGCTCCACCCCCACCGACGGCAGGGCCAGGTAGTCGCTGCAGCTGAGCGAGAGCAGGGAGAAGTCGGCATAGCCGGTGCGCCGCATACCCTCCTCCACCGCCTCCACCACCGCCTCGGGCTCCACGTCGCGGGCGGGGCGGGTGAGCATGCCGGGCTGGCAGAAGCGGCAACCGCGGGTGCAGCCGCGACGGATCTCCACCGTCAGCCGGTCGTGGACCGTTTCCACGTGGGGCACCAGTCCCATCGCGTAGTGGGGCATGGGGGTGGCGGTGCGGCGCAGGATGCGGCGGGGCAGGCCGGGCTCCAGCGGCTCAACGCCCACCCCATCGGCGCCGGGACCATAGAGCGACGGCACGTAGACGCCGGGCACCTGGGCCAGATCGCGCAGCAGATCGCGGCGGCTGAGGCCGGCGGCCCGGCCCTCGGCCACCACCAGACCGATCTCCGGTAGCAGCTCCTCGCCGTCACCAAGGGCCAGGAAGTCGAAGAAGGCGGCGAAGGGTTCGGGGTTGCTGGTGGCCGTGGGGCCGCCGGCGAAGATCAGCGGCGGCGCGGCGGGATCGGCCAGGGGCAGATCGCCCCGGTCGATCGCGCGGATCGCAATGCCTGCCAGATCCAGCATCTCCAGGATGTTGGTGGCGCCGAGCTCGTAGCTGAGGGAGAAGCCGAGGATGTCGAAGGCGGCGAGGGGCCGGCGGCTCTCCACCGCAAACAGGGGCAGATCGCGCTCGCGCAGGCGGGCGGCGAGGTCGGCACCGGGCAGGTAGGCGCGATCGCAGAGCTGGCCGGGAACGGCGTTGAGGATCGAATAAAGAATGATGTGGCCGAGGTTGCTGGCGCCCACCTCGTACACCTCGGGATAGGTGAGGGCCCAGCGCACGCCGGCCGCCTCCCAATCGTGCTGCCAGTCGCGCGCCGGCACACCCAGCTCGTTGCCGAGGTAGCGGGCCGGGCGGCTGATGTCCGAGTCGATCAGGGCCTCAAAGGCGATAGGAGACGCGGAGGAGGGAGCCGCGGGGGCAGAGGCGGGCGTCACGGCGACGGCGGCGGCACTGGTCCGATCGTATGCAGGGTGGTGTCCGCATGGATCGCCTCACTCAGCTCCAGAGCTTCTGAACGATGCGGTTAGCGTCGGTGCTCATGGGGTGGGGGCGATCAGCTGCGTAGGCAGGCATTGGCATTGAGAAAGTCCTGGGGGTCGGGATCGAGCAGCAGGATTCCGGGCGCCAGGTGGCGCTCAAAGCTCTGCAGCACGGCATCGGCCTGGGCTGGGCTGAGGGCCGAGGTGCGCACCTTGAGCGCGAGCGCCAAGTGGAGCTCGGCGGTGCACCAGGGGCTGATCGCCAAGAAAGCAGCAGCTGCCGACAGCAACTTGCATGAAACTGTCCTCTGAAAACGATCGGCAATGACCGCGAAAAGGCATTCATGACAACATCTCGCCAGCCAACAGAGAATCAGGCCAGACGAGTCTTCCGCCCCTCATCGAGGAGGGTATCTCCTCGGCCCAATCAAAAAGAACCAACATTCGGATGACTCTGCTCGCTGAAGCATAAATCAGAATCAGCAGCTCTATCGATGTATCACTACAGCGGCTTCGTTCGCGCGCCGAACCTGCGCCATGGTGAGGTCTGCCTTAGGAAATAGATGCGGGGCTTTGTGCCAACGCCACCAGCGACCGTGGATCAGATGGTGGCGATGCTGTTTCGGGAGCGCCATCCCATTGCAACGGATCACGTACTCGATCCGGGCTGTGGGCCAGGCGCCTTTATTGATGGCATCCTCCGCTGGTGTCAGCGCCATGCTGCGCCCATCCCTTCGATCACGGGGATCGAGCTGGATCAGGAGAGGTTTAGGCAAGCTACAACGAGATTTGCCGATATTCCGCAAGTCCGCATCCTTCAGCGCAACTTCCTGTCTGAGGACACCAAAGGAAAGTATGATTTCATCATAGCCAATCCTCCCTATATCTCCATCCTGAAGATTGACGATGCGGAACGGGATGATTTTCGGAAGCGTTATCGCAGCGCCATCGGACGCTTCGACTTATATATGCTGTTCATGGAGCAGGCCTTAGCCTCAGCAAATCCGGACGCCACCCTGGTCTTCATTACTCCCGAGAAGTACACATATGTTCAGTCCGGAACTGGGCTACGACATTTGCTGGCCTCCAATTGCGTCACAGATCTCACTCTCGTCGAAGAGGCTGCTTTTCCAGGCCGGATCACCTATCCGGCTATAACCCGGCTAGAACATCGACAGCAAACCGGACCAACACGGATCACCTACCGAGATCAAGACAGCTTCCTCGTGTCACTCCCCACGAGCGGCGAGTCATGGCGGCATTTGTTATCCGCCGGCTCTTCAACCGAAATCAGCGGATCTCAGACCCTAGCATCCTTCTGTAGACGCATCAGCTGCGGGATCGCTACAGGCGCTGATTCTGTATTTGTCAAGGATCTTGATGAACTGCCGGATTCTTTAATGCAGGATGCATGGCCCACGATATCGGGCCGCCAGCTTCAACCGCAGATCGCCAATCTCAGGACATCCTCTGTGATGCTTATTCCTTACTCATCCCAATCAAGACTGAAGCCCCTTGCTGAGATTGAAGCCTTGGCGAACTACCTGAAACGCTCTGACAACCAGGAGATGTTACGCAAGCGCTCCTGCACGCAACGGAAGCCCTGGTATGCCTTTCACGATGCCCCACAGATGGCTGATCTCCTCCGGCCCAAAATCTTGTGCAAGGACATCTGCGATTCCCCGATGTTCTGGATTGATGCCGGTGGGGCCGTCATCCCACGGCATTCAGTTTACTATCTTGTTCCATCCGCAGCTTGCCATATCTATGAAATGGCTGACTATCTGAATTCGGCAGCCGTCAAGGCATGGCTTTTAGCCAATGCCCAGCGGGCTGCGAATGGGTTCCTAAGGATACAGAGCTCAGTGCTCAAACGGCTCCCAGTGCCCGACGATCTCGCGGCTCGCTGGACTGTGCTGCAGAACCCTGTCGCGATTGACCACGTACTGCCACGCTCCATTTCTGCTGAGGTCCTAAAGGCTGCATGACTACACCAGCAGACCGGGTGATTGAACGAATCACCCTCGACAGATATCACGATCACCGTTCGGCTCGCCATTCGGACATTGTCTGCGATCACTTCATTCTCGATCTGCTCCAGAAGTGCCCCGCCCTCGCCAAAGACATTGATGAGGCCAAGGTCAAGTACGGCTTCAATATCGAAGTTCCGGGCTTAACTCATAAGGTCGACCTGATGATCTACGAAGTTAAGGACGACCAGTCTGAACCAAGCCTCGATCGGGCTCGCCTTTGCATGGAAAACAAGTCGGTAATCACCGCTCATGGAAAAAACCGCAAGAATCGCCACAGCGATCTCTCGGACTTCTCCAAGTTGCTTCAGACGAGAAAGCCAGAAGCCATCGTGCTGGGACATGTACTGGTGGGCACAGGCATTCAATACATCAATATCCCCGATTCAGTCAAAAGAGAGTGCAGCATCCTGGGGATAGACTTTGAAAAGCAAATCTTGCCGCGTCTGTCGTCTGGAGATTCGAAGCTATGGGAGGAGTTCGGAGCCAAATCCAATACCTCAGATGCTGCCGCCAAAACGATCGAACTGATGCGCTCGTTGCCGGTCAAGGAGAAGGGTTTTACCCATGAGCAAGGTTTTGATGTTCTGCTGATCGAACCGGTCTTCATAGACAACATCCATCCCCCCCGCGTCGAACGTAAAAATCCCTTTGGGATCGATGTCGACCAGGCCTATCGGGATATGCTCGCACGAACCTGCAGGGTCTACACATCTCGCTGGCATACCTTGGCTAGCTAATCTAGCCATCCTGACTTGAGCCCTACTCGCCCATTGCGGCGTGGATCTGAACCACCCAGAACGGCACGTTCACCCGGTCGCGCACTGCCTCCACCTGGGCAACCTCACCCACCAAGTTCTGGTGGAACAAGGCATAGGTGGGCCTCCTGCTTGGCAGGGAGTTCGATGATCGAGGCATCGAAGTATTCGAGCACCTGGCTCCAGATGTTGTAGATCGAGCGGGGCATTCATGACAAACCACTGACTGCGGGCCGCGCGCCAGCGCCGGGCCGTGGCCATCAAAGGCCGATTCCTCCTCGAGAGGCTCGGCGAACTCCGCGACATCACCACCTCATACATCCCATGGAACTTGCAGCCGTCAGCGGTCCTGCACCGCCCAGCCGGCCGCTTCCGCAGCGCATCGATCGGCTGGCGAGACAGGGCTTGCGGTGGGCAGGCGATCAGAGCGGCGGCACCCACTCCAGCTGGCGCCGGCGAGCGGGAATCACCAGCTGCCCCATGGCTGCTGGGCCACCGCCGCATAGGACAATCGGGCGAACCTCCCAAGCTCCGCAGCCCCCGCCCCTCCATGGTCCAGGTCAACGGCAACTACCTCAAGCTCAAGGCGGGCTACCTGTTCCCCGAGATCGCCCGGCGCGTCAAGGCCTTCAGCGAAGCCAACCCGGCAGCAGCGATCATCCGCCTGGGCATCGGCGATGTCACCGAACCGCTGCCGCAGGCCTGCCGCGACGCCATGAAGGCCGCGGTCGAGGAGATGGGCACGCGCGAGGGCTTCCACGGCTACGGCCCCGAGCAGGGCTACCTCTGGCTGCGGGAGGCGATCGCCTCCCACGACTTCCAGGCCCGCGGCTGCCCGGTGAGCGCCGAGGAGATCTTCATCTCCGACGGCAGCAAGTGCGACAGCGCCAACATCCTCGACATCCTCGGCGCCGGCAACCGCATCGCCGTCACCGACCCGGTGTACCCGGTGTATGTGGACAGCAACGTGATGGCGGGCCGCACCGGCGACGCCGATGACGCCGGCCAGTACGGCGGCCTCACCTACCTGCCGATCAATGCCGAAAACGGCTTCACGGCGCAGATCCCGAGCGAGCCGGTGGATCTGATCTATCTCTGCTTCCCCAACAACCCCACCGGCGCGGTGGCCACCCGGGAGCAGCTCCAGGCCTGGGTGGACTACGCCCGCGCCAACAAGGCCCTGATCCTGTTCGATGCCGCCTACG
>JBKDOZ010000277.1:0-8788 GCA_046342735.1 Synechococcaceae cyanobacterium | reverse complement strand
TGGAGCGGAAAAGGTGTCATGGCCTGATCCTTTCTGTGGTTGAGATTTGCTTGCCAGCGCCCTTTCGTTTCGGGCCTTTCTCTTTGCCCTTAAGCAGCGGTTGCCAGGGCGGCGAGCCTTTGTCAGATACCCATGACTTGGCGAGTTGGAGACGATGCCACGAAAAGATATGGGAGCCGGGGCATTCTGTTGTTTCACCGTCAAAACTTTTAACGATCCCGCCGCAGTTCCGCCCCACCGGCCGACGGGACCCTCCCGGCGCCATCCTTTCTCGGTTCGGCTCCACCAGTGCGAGTCCGCGATCTCGACGTGTCCTGTTCCCAAGGTCAGGGATGCCTGGGGTGGAGCGCGCTTCTCTCGTGTCTTGGGGGGCTTCACCATCTTTCTCCTGGCGTACTTCCCGAGCGCCATCCAGCCCATCGAGGCAGAACTTCTGCTGCGTGAGCAAGGGGTTGCTGCTATCGCGGTGGACGTGGCGCTTCGGGTCCAGACAGATTCGGAGGCGGCAACTCGTTATCTCACCCTGGCCTATGACGCATCCTCCGGCACTGCCGAGCGCCCCCAGTCCTTTCGCCAGGATGTTGAGGTCAACGCGGATTATTTTGATCCGCTGCTAGACGGCGACGCTGTGCCGATCCTGTACGCCCGTTCGCACCCGTCCGTGTCGCGGCTGGCGCATCAGTGGGCGCGTGGTGCACCGTTGGGTCGCCTCCCACTACGAGCCCCCGCAGGACTGCCTGGCCTGCCGCTTCGAGCCGCCTGGCGCCCCCGCGCAGCTGGCGGTTGGTGCTCCGGTAGCGCTGGCCACCGGGACCGGTCCTGCGGCGCCCCAGAGTTGCCCCGTTCCTCAGCCCCTGCCATGGCCTCCCCCCAGCTGGCCGATGCCCCCGCCGCCGCTGTTGTGGTGGGCCAGGTGGCCGCCCTGTGGCGCTATCCGCTCAAATCGATGCTGGGGGAGCGGCTCGAGCGGCTGGAGGTGGATCTTCGCGGCGTGGTGGGCGACCGTGGCTATGCCCTCTGGGATGCCGAGGCCCGGCGCGTGGCCAGCGCCAAGAATCCGCGCCGTTGGGCCGATCTGCTCGCCTACCGCGCCCGCTACCTGGCCGAGCCCCGCTCCGGTGCGCCCCTGCCGCCGCTGGAGGTGGAGGGACCCCTCGATGGCCCGGACGCGCCCGCCACCACCCTCCGCAGCGATGATCCGGCCCTGGTGGAGCGCCTGTCGCAGCGGCTCGGTCGGTCGGTCTCGCTCCTCGATCAGCCGCCGGTCGGCGCCAGCCTCGATCAGTACTGGCCGCCGGTGGAGGGCCGCGATTTTCAGAACGTCACCAACGAGCTGGTGCTGCCCGCCGGCACCTTCTTCGATGCCTGCCCGATCCATGCCCTCAGCACCGCCACCCTGGCGGAGCTGCGCCGGCTCGCGCCCGGCCTTGATTTCGCCGTTGAGCGTTTTCGGCCCAACCTGCTGATCGAGCCCAGTGGCGACGCCACAGGTTTTGTGGAGGAGGCCTGGGCGGGGGGCGTGCTGGCGATCGGCGAGCACCTGCGGTTGCGCGTGGATGGCGGTTGCCCCCGCTGCGTGATCACCACCCTCCCCCAGGGCGACCTGCCGGAGGACCTGGAGATCCTGCGGGCCACCGCCCGCCACAACCGGGTCACCGCTGGCGTTCGCCTGAGCGTCGTGGCGGGCGGGCCGCTGGCGGTGGGCGATGCGGTGCGCTGGCTGCCGCCGGAGGGGGGCGTGCAGGACGCCCCCCCAACGGCAGGCTGAGGCCCCGGAGGCATGGGTTTGCGCACCTGGTTCGCGGAGCAGCGGCGTCGGGGCCGGGCCTACCAGCCCCGCTTTCCGCGCCGCCACCTCTCGGTCACCTGGATCGGGGCCCTGCTCTCCCTGGCGCTGCTGGGGCTGATCAGCTCCTGGAGCGGCCAGGCCCTGCTCGCCGCACCCCTCGGCGCCTCCTCGGTTCTTCTGTTCGGCTACCCCGCCAGCCCCCTGGCCCAGCCCCGCAACCTGGTGCTCGGCAATGCGGTGGGCGCCGCCGTCGGCATCGCGCTGGCGGCCTGGCTTGGCCAGGGGCCCCTGGTGGGCGCCCTGGCGGTGGCGATCACGATCCTGCTGGGCCAATGGCTCCGCTGCCTGCATCCCCCCGCCGGTGGGCTGGCGTTCCTCGGGGTGGCGTTGGCGCCCTCCCCTTGGTACCTGCTCTCGCCCGTGATTTCTGGATCGTTGTTGCTCGTGCTGCTGGCCGCTGGGTTCAGCCGTTGGGTGCGGGGCGCGCTGCCCTATCCGCACCACTGGCTCTGAGGGGGGGCTCAGCCGCCGAGGTAGGCCATTTCGGCGTGGGCCGGGCTGGGCGCCTCCCCGCGCTCGCCGGCGGGATCCTCCCCCGCCGCTCCCCGTTCCCAGGCCGCCATGCGCTCTTCGCTCCAGCGGTCGCTGCGCTGGCGCCAGAGATCGATCAGAGCCTGGCGCAGGGCCTGCGGGGGTGTGCCCGGCGCCAGCCAGGGGCGTAGATCAAGGCCCTGGCCGGGGCCGGCGAACAGGCAGGTGTAGGCGATGCCGTCGGCGGTGACCCGCAGGCGGTTGCAATCGCCGCAGAAGGGCTCGCTCACCGAGGCCACCACCGCCAGATGGGCGCCGCCACCCTCGCCTTTCGCGCCGCCCCCATCCCGATAGCGCCAGCGGCCCGCGGTGCCGTGGGCGGAGCGGCCAAGGGGCTCCAGGGGCCAGCGGCCGCCGATCCGCGCCACCATCTCGGCCGCCGGCAGCACCGCCTCGGGCCGCCAGCCGTTGCGATTGCCCACGTCCATGAACTCGATCAAGCGCAACTCCACCCCCCGCTCCCGCGCCAGCGCCGCCAGGGGCAGCAGCTGGTCGTCGTTGCGGCCCCGCTGGATCACGGCGTTGAGCTTGAGCTGGCCCTGCGCCGGATCGAACCCCGCCGCCCGCGCCTGCTCGATCGCCGCCAACACCTTCGCCAGCAGCGCTTCCCCCGCCGGTGGCCCACCCGCCAGCCCCGCCATCGCCGCCACCGCCGCCCCATCGGCGCCATCGAGGCTGAGGGTGAGGCGATCGAGCCCGGCGGCGCGTAGGGCATGCGCCCGCTCGGCGCTGAGCAGGGCGCCGTTGCTGGTGAGGGCGATCTCGCGCAGGCCCGGGCCGCCGGGCTGGCGCTGCCGCAGGGGGGCGGTCGCGGCGATCAGGGCCTCCAGATCCGGGTGCAGCAGCGGTTCGCCGCCCGTGAGCCGCAGGCTGCGGGCCCCCAGGGACACCGCCGCGCCGATCACCGCCAACCGCTGCTCCAGGCTCAGCAGCCCCGGCGGTTCCACACCATCGGGCAGGCAGTAGGGGCAGGCCAGGTTGCAGCGGGCCGTGAGTGACAGCCGCAGCACCCCCAGGGGGCGCCCGCGTTGGTCGGCCAGGGGATCGGCCAGGGGATCGGCCACGGCCTGGGTCATGGGGGCAGGCTACGGAGTTCGGCCTCGGCCTGGGCCCGGCGCTCCTGGTTGCTGGGATGGGTGAGCAGCACCGAGGGGATCTTGCTTCCCCCGTTCTGGCGCTCGAGCTTGTCGAGGATCGAGAAGAAGGCCTCCGGGGGGCGCTTCCAGCGCCGCAGGGTGGCCACCGCCTCGCGGTCGGCCTCCCGCTCGAAGTGGCGCGAGTAGGCGTTGCTGACCATGACCTGGCCCAGGCCCCGCAGGGGGGTGCCCCCCTCGCCCAGCAGACCGATCACCACGGCCAGGGCCTGGCCGCGCACCGCCATCTGCAGCGGGTGGCGGTGGTGATCGTGGCCGGCCTCGTGGGCCAGCACCGCCAGCAGTTCATCGTCCGACGCCAGCTTCACCAGCCCATCGGTGACCACCAACATCCCCCCGGGCAGACAGAGGGCGTTGGCCCCCAGCTTGGGGCTGTGCCGCAGCTGCAGCCGCAGGGGGCGCTGGGAGGGGGGCAGCGGTTGCACCTTCGCCAGCAGACCCTGCACCCGCCGCTGGGTGTCCGGCGGCAGCTCGCTGGGTTGGAAAAGGCTTTCGTCCAGTTCTGCCAGCACGGTCTCCCCCAGCTTGCGCTCCATCGACGGGGGAACGGCGGCGGTGATCCCGGCCGCCAGGATCGGCAGGGCCACCATCACCAGGGCGCTCAGGCTGGCGGCGATCAGCACCACGCTGGCCGCCAGACCCCCGGGATGCCGCTCCACCCACTGCAGCGCCCCGTGGGCCCGTGCCGCCGGCCGGTGGGCGAAGAGGGGCACCAGCACTTGATCATCGAGCTCCACCATCGCCCCATCGGGCCAGTGCAGGCGCGGTGGGGCATGGCCCGGCAGCTGCTCCAGGCGTAGATCGGCGAGGGGATCCTGGCGTTCGAGGTCCGCGGCCCGCAGCACCAGCTGCCCATCCGCCCCAGCCAGCACCTGCACGGGGACGCCCCGCGAGCTCCGTCCGTCGTAATACGTGCCGCTGGAGGAGAGCATGTCGGCCCTAGAGGCTGATGTCGAGCACGCCGGACAGGGGGTCGTCCAGGGTGAAGGCCCCTTCCGCCATCGCCGAGATCCGTTCCGCTTCGGCCCCCAGGAAGCCCTCCAGGGCACCGGCCGGCGAGATCAGGATCCGCTCCAGCCGGTAGCGGCTGTTGCGGATGCGCACCCAGGGCCAGGCCAGCCCCAGGCTGAACACCAGCGCCATGCCAAGGCCCACCCGCAGGCGCATCAGATCGCCTGCGCGCCACGTGCAGTGGAAGCGCAGGTCACCGAGGCGGATGGAGCGCCAGGTGAGGCGGGCGGCGGCCGCCTCCAACCAGCACGACCAGAGCATCCCCAGCGCGAAGGCGGTGGTGATCCCCAGCAGCAGCAAGACCAGCAACAACCCGACCTGCGGTGAGTTTTGCCTTTGGGCCACCAGCAGGCCCAAGGCGGGGAACGGAGCCCCGAAGGCCAGCAGCAGCAGGGGCAGGGCGCGCAGATGGAGGCTTCTGTAGTCGGCGGCGGTGGCGGTGAACGTGAAGGGGGTGGTGCCGAAGCGGCGATGGCGGATCTGGAACCGTCGCCAGCGCCAGGCGAAATAGGGCCAGAGCAGGCCCAAGGTGGGGATCTGGATGGCGCCGAGCGCTGTGAGAAACAGCATCTCTCGCCAGAGGCTGCGCTGCTGCGCCTGGCTGCCGAAACCGAAGCGGAGGTTGCGGTAAAGCGTGCGGCTGGCGTTGTAGCGCATCGATTGCACCAAGAGCCAGGAGATCAGTGGCCATTGGCTGAGCACCCCCAACCCGAGCGAGAGCAGCACGACCAGAAACTCCCGGTTGTCGGAGGGAATCCAGGCGGTGGCGATGGCGGAAGCGACCCAATCGTTGCTGAGCCCGAGCAGGGCCAGGCCAACGCTAAACACGATCCAGCCATACACCATGGCGCGCGGATTGGCCCTGTACTCGAATCCGCTGCCCCCCAGTTGGGTCTGGGCCAGGAAGTACTGGCGGGTGCGCACGCGGGCCCAGGGGGCATAGATGCCGCAGGTGGCCACAACAACGGCCAGATTCGCCAGCCAGATCCGCACGTACTCGAGCGTGTGGCCGCTGAACTGCAACGCCGTGGACTTCAGCGGTTTCCAGGCATCGTCCGTGGCGTCACCCTGGGCTAGGCCATCGCCCCTCAGAGGGTCTTCCGACTTCGTGGCCATCCCTATCGCCCCCGCCGCGATCGATCGTTGTGTTGTTGGTTGGAACGTAGCGGCGGCAGGCCTGGATGGCTGCGGATGTGTCAGCGAGCCTTCGCTGTCAGCGGCCCCTCGGGATGATTGATGTTGCGCAGGGCTTCGCTCGCCAGGCGCAGGGGGCGGTGGGGGTGGCGCGCCAGCCAGCCCTGCAGGCGCCGCCCGCCGCCCGCCAGGAAGTGGTCGAGATCCCGCCGCAGCGCCTCGCTGCTGGGGTAGACGCCGAGCAAGGGTTGCAGGCGCTCGCCATCGTGGGCGAGCACGATCGGCCCGCCTTCGTTCTCGCCATCGCCGTCGCCATCGTTCGCGCCGCCCTCCGCCGCCGTCGCCGCCGCCGCCCGCAGGTCCTGCAGGACCTCCGCCGTCAGGGCCGGCATGTCCACCGGGCAGAGCAGCAGGCGCTGGTGGGGATGGTGTGCCATCAGCCGGGCCAGGGCCCGTAGGGGACCCTCCCAGGGGGGCGGTTCGTCGAGCGCCTCGATCGCCAGCTGCTGGCGGTGCGCCAGCGCCTGCGCCAGCTCGCGGTGCTCCTGGTGGCGGCTGAGCAGGGTGACGGGCATCCCCTGGCCCGCCAGCAGCCCAAGGCAGCGCTCCAGCCAGCAGCCCCCCTCCGGATGGGGCAGCAGGGCTTTGTCGCGCCCCATCCGCCGGCTGGCGCCGCCGCTGAGCAGGCAGGCCCGCCACGGCCAATCGCGCTGTAGCAACGGCTGCTGGGTGGCCCCCCGCGCCTGCCTAGGGTCCCGGCGCAATTCCCACCCATCCATGGCACTCCCTCCCCATTCCGCGATCCTGCTGGCCGCCAAGCGCCGGGTCGGCCTCAGCTTCGCCGATCTGGGGCAGCGCCTGGGGCAGGACGAGGTGTGGGTCGCGGGCCTCCTCTACGGCCAGGCCACCGCTTCGCCGGAGCAGGCCACCGCCCTGCTGGAGGCCCTCGCGATCGAGGGCAGGGATCAGGCGGACCTGCTGGAGGTCCTCACCACCTTCCCGGTGAAGGGCGCCCTCGATCCGGTGATCCCCACCGATCCGCTGCTGTATCGCTTCTACGAAATCCTGCAGGTGTACGGCCTGCCCCTCAAGGATGTGATCCAGGAAAAGTTCGGCGACGGCATCATGTCGGCGATCGACTTCAGCCTCACCGTCGACAAGGTGGAAGACCCCAAGGGTGATCGGGTGAAGGTGACGATGAACGGCAAGTTTCTGCCCTATCGCAAGTGGTGAGCAGGGGTTGCTGCCTCCGCCCGCCGCAGGATGCCCCAGAGCAGCAGCAGGCTGATGGAGCCGGCGGGGCCGATGAAGAGGTGCCAGATCTGGTCGCCGCTGCTGTTGAGCAGGGCGCCAAACGTGGTGGTCAGCCCCACGGTGAATAGGGGGTAGAGCCAGAGTCGCCGATCGCGGAAGGTGCGCCACCACAGGTGCAACATCACCAGCAGCGCCAGGGTCTGGGCGGCGATCGCCGGGCCCTTGCCCGCCAGTGCGTAGCCCGTGGCGCTGAGCGGTACCAGGATCAGCAGGGCTGCCCGTGGCCATCGGCCATGGGCCAGGGCCGCGGCCAGCAGGGCGATGCCGGCCGCCAGTCCGGTGAAGAACAGGCCGTTCCAGTCGCTGCGGTGGTTCACGTAGAGCCACCGGGTGGTGGTGTGATCGAGGGTTTCGGCGAGTGCCGCCAGGCTGAAGCAGCAGAACCCGAGGGCCAACAGCGGGATCGCCCCTGCCGGCAGACTCCTGGCGAGGTGCGGCAGGCGCCGGCTGGCGGCCCAGGCCACGGCGGCGGCCACCGCCACCGCCTGCAGGTGGGCGAACACCAGGATGCCAAGGAAGGCGCCCTGGGGAATGGGCTCGCTGGGGTTCACAGATGGCGCTCCAGGAGGGCGGGGGGGGCGTGACTCCCCCCTCAGCCGGTGTATTCGTTGTTGTAGGCCTCCTCGCCGTGGACGTTGAGGTCGAGGCCCTGCCCCTCCTGCTCGTGGCCCACCCGCAGTGGCACCAGCTGGCCCACCACCTGCAGGGTTGCGTAGGTGCCGACGCCCACCCACAGCAGGGTGAAGCCGGCGGCCTTCAGTTGGATCCACAGCTGCAGCGGGTTGCCGGCCAGCAGGCCATCGGCGCCGGCCGGATTCACGCTCTTCAGCGCCAGCACCCCCGTGAGCAGCACCCCGAGGAACCCGGCCAGGCCATGGACCGGCAGCACGTCGAGGCTGTCGTCCATCCGCAACCGATTCTTGACCTGCAGCGCCTGGCTGCACACCAGGGCCGCCACCGCACCGATCGCCAGCGCCCCCAGCGGGCTCACGAAGCCGGCGGCGGGGGTGATCGCCACCAGCCCCGCCACCGCACCGGTGGCCACTCCCACGGCGGTGGGTTTGCCGCGTTGCACCGTGTCGAGCAGCATCCAGGTGAGGGCGGCGCTGGCGCCGGCGGTGTTGGTGGTGAGGCAGGCCAGGGTGGCGAGATTGCCGGCCACCAGGCCACTGCCGCCGTTGAACCCGAACCAGCCGAACCAGAGCAGCCCCGCGCCGAGCACGATGAAGGGCACGTTGTGGGGTGGGGCCACCTGCTCGGGATAGCCGCGCCGCGCCCCCACCACCAGCGCCGCCACTGCGGCCGCGATGCCGGAGGCCATTTCCACCGGGTAGCCGCCGGCGAAATCGAGGGCCCCGAGGCCGCCGCTCGTGCCCAGGAAGCCGCCGGGTGCCCACACCATGTGGGCGAGCGGCAGATAGATCAGGTTGCTCCAGAGCAGCACGAACAGCATCCAGGCCCGGAAGCTGATGCGCTCCACCACCGCCCCCGACACCAGGGCGGGCGTGATGATCGCGAAGGTGAGCTGAAACAGGGCCACCGCCCCATGGCTGGGCCCCCCCTCGCTGATCGGCACCGCCCAGTTTGTGAGACCCGCCCAGCCCAGGCCGCCGATGAAGGGGGCCAGGGGGCCCGTGCCTTCGGAGAAGGCCAGGCTGTAGCCCCACACCACCCAGGTGACGCTCACCAGCGCCATCGAGCCGAAGCTCATCATCAAGGTGTTGAGCACATTGCGGCCCCGCACGAAGCCCGCGTAGAAGAGCGCCAGGGCCGGCGTCATCAGCAGCACCAGGGC
>JBKDOZ010000276.1:0-2740 GCA_046342735.1 Synechococcaceae cyanobacterium | reverse complement strand
TCCCTGGCCAACGCCGCCAACGGCGCCCTCAGCAGCCTGCTGGCTGACGACGTATTCGGCCTGCTGCTGCAGCTGCCCGGCGTGGACGGAACGCTCTGGGATCCAACTGCCTTGCTGGCTGCCTGCCGCGTGGCCGGGGTGGTGAGCACAGTGGCGATCGACCCGCTTGCCCAGGTGCTGCTGGCCCCTGTCGGCCAGCTCGGCGCCGAGATTGCCATCGGCAGCCTTCAACGCTTCGGCGTGCCCTTGTTCTGCGGCGGCCCGCACGCTGCCTTCCTGGCCACAGTCGACGCTCACCGCCGCCTCATCCCCGGCCGCCTGGTGGGCCAATCCCGCGACGCCGATGGCAACCCCGCCCTGCGTTTGGCCCTGCAGACCCGCGAGCAGCACATCCGCCGCGACAAGGCCACCAGCAACATCTGCACCGCCCAGGTGCTGCTGGCGGTGATGGCCAGCTTCTACGCCGTGCACCACGGGCCGGAGGGCCTGGAGGCGATCGCCCGCCGGGTGCTCACCCTGCGCCAGGGCCTGGTGGCCGGCCTGTCGGCCCTGGGCCTGGCCCCTGAGCCCGGCCCCGGCTTCGACACGGTGGTGATGGCCAGCCCGGAGGCCGACTCCCTGCTGGAGCGCGCCGCCACCGCCGGCTTCAACCTGCGCCGCGGCGTCCGCGGCGACCGCTGCGAGGGGCATCTGGCCATCAGCCTCGATGAGCTCTCCACCGTGGCGGAGCTGGAGCGGCTGCTGGCGGCCCTCGCCCCCAGCCCGGCGGCGGCGGATCCGGCGATCGCGGCCCTGCGCGCCGTGGCGATGGACCCGGCGGCGGCCCTCAGCGACGCCATCCCCGCCCGCACCGGCCCCTGGCTGCGCCAGGAGGTGTTCCACCGCTACCGCAGCGAAACCGAGCTTCTCCGCTACATCCAATCGCTGGTGAGCCGGGATCTCTCGCTCGTGCACGGCATGATCCCGCTGGGCAGCTGCACCATGAAGCTCAACGCCGCCGCCGAGCTGGCGCCGGTGAGCTGGCCCGCCTTCGCCCAGCTCCACCCCTTCGCCCCCGCCGAGCAAACCCGCGGCTACGCCCGCATGGTGGCCGACCTGGAGGCCTGGTTGGCGGCGATCACCGGCTTCGCCGGCGTGTCGCTCCAGCCCAACGCCGGCTCCCAGGGGGAATACGCCGGCCTGATGGTGATCCGCGCCTGGCACCAGAGCCGCGATGAGGGCCACCGCCGCATCTGCCTGATCCCCACCAGCGCCCACGGCACCAACCCCGCCAGCGCCGTGATGGCGGGCATGCAGGTGGTGGCGGTGGCCTGCGATGAGCAGGGCAACGTCGACCTGGCCGACCTGGAGGCCAAGGCCGACGCCCACGCCGCCGACCTCGCCGCCCTGATGGTCACCTACCCCTCCACCCACGGGGTGTTCGAACCCGCCATCCGCCGCATCTGCTCCCTGGTGCACGAGCGCGGCGGCCAGGTGTACCTCGATGGCGCCAACCTCAACGCCCAGGTGGGCCTCTGCAAGCCGGGCCTCTACGGCGCCGATGTCTGCCACCTCAACCTGCACAAGACCTTCTGCATCCCCCACGGCGGCGGTGGCCCCGGCGTGGGCCCCATCGGTGTGGCCGCCCATCTGGTGCCCTTCCTGCCCGGCCATCCGCTGGCCCCTGGGGCCGGCGCGGCCGACCAGGCGATCGGTCCGGTGTCGGCGGCCCCCTGGGGCAGCGCCGGCATCCTGCCGATCAGCTGGATGTACATCCGCATGATGGGCGGCGCCGGCCTGCGGCGCGCCAGCCAGGTGGCCCTGCTCTCGGCCAACCTGATCGCCGAGCGGCTCGATCCCCACTTCCCGGTGCTCTACCGCGGCGCCGGCGGGCGGGTGGCCCACGAGTGCATCCTCGACCTGCGGCCCCTCAAGCGCAGCGCCGGCCTGGAGGTCGACGACCTGGCCAAGCGGCTGATGGATTACGGCTTCCATGCCCCCACCGTCAGCTGGCCGGTGGCCGGCACCGTGATGGTGGAGCCCACCGAGAGTGAATCGCTGGCGGAGCTCAACCGCTTCTGCGACGCCATGGTGGCGATCCGGGCGGAGGCCGCCGCCATCGAGAGCGGCGCCGCCGACCCCCTGCATAATCCGCTCAAGGGGGCGCCCCACACCCTGGCGGTCATCACCGCCGATGCCTGGGATCGGCCCTACAGCCGCGAACAGGCCGCCTTCCCGGCCGGAGCGGAGCAGCGGCGTAGTAAGTTCTGGCCAGCGGTGGCCCGGATCGACAACGCCTTCGGCGACCGCAACCTGGTCTGCACCTGCCCCTCGGTCGAGGAATTGGCTGTGCCAGTGGCCGAAGTGGCCGCTTGAGGGGCGTGGGGGCTGTCATTGCGGTCCCACTTGGCGCATCATGGCCGCGTTCGCTGCCTGGTGCGATCTGCGCCAGCCACCGGCAACGGCCGGAGAACTCTGCCTTTCATCTTGTTTTGGGGACCATGAACGGCGACGGCAACAGCACCGGCCAAGGCGGCGATCCGCGGGGCGGCACGCTGCGGGTGGAAGGAACCAACGTGGTACGTGTGCCCTTCGGCGTGCGCCGGGCCCGCCGCGCCCGGCCCGCTCGCCCCGAGCACTGGGCCACCCTCGTGCTGCCCTTCCAGGCCGGCAACGGCGGCCCCACGCCCCCCTGGGCAGCCTGAGCGTCCAGGGCCCTTCCTCCTGCGCACGACCCCGATCAGGGCTTCAAGGGCCTTTC
>JBKDOZ010000275.1:0-8931 GCA_046342735.1 Synechococcaceae cyanobacterium | reverse complement strand
CCCACCCAGCATAAAACCAAGTGCCAGCGCAGGCAACAGCTTGGCAGGAGGGTTGCGCAGCAACACCACAGCCACCCCCACCGCCACCGCCAAACTCACCAGGGCCAGCAGTGGGGTGGAGCCCGTGAACAGACTGAAGGCGGCGCCGGTGTTGCTCACCCGCCGCAACTGCAGCACCCCCGGCCAGGCGGCCACCACCTCCCCGGCGTTCAAGCGGGAGAGCGCCCACAGCTTGCTGCCCTGATCGAGCGCCACCAGCAGAAACGCCAGGATCCAACTCAGGGCCGCAAGCGCGCGGTTGGGGCGCATCCGCTGGGGACCCTGACCATCGCCCTTCATGAGGGGATCAGCAGCAGGCGTCGCAGCAGCCAGGCCACCACCCCCACCGCACAGCAGGCGAGCAGCTGGGGCAACAGGGCCAGGCTGTAGTCACGGACAAAGGGCAGAAAACTGGATCCCCAACGACCTGCCACCCCCCCGATCACCAGGTTCGTCAGGCCGCAGAGGTGGATGACCAACAGCCCCACCGCCGCCAAAGCCGTGAGCGAAAGGGGATCCTCCAGGCCCTGCTGGCGGCCCAGCTTGCCGGTGAGCCAAGCGGCCGGGAGGAAACCGGCGAGGTAGCCGAAGCCAGGATCGAGCAGGTAGCTGATGCCGCCTCCCTCATGGAAGACCGGCAGCTGAAACAGCCCCAGGCTCAGATAGGCCATCGCCGCCAGAACGGCCGCCCGATGGCCACAGACCAGGGCCGTCAGCAACAGGGCGGGCACCTGCAGGGTGATCATCAGCGGCCGCAGCTCCCAGCCGGCGGAAGGGTCCCACACCGGCAGCGTTGCCGGCACCAGGCCCCCCACCAGGATCAACAGCAGGCCGGCGATGGCGCCGCTCAGGTTGGTCAGGGCCCGCACGGGCATCCTCCTCTCACTGGCGCCCATCCTGCTGCAGCTAGGGTCGGCTGGATAGGGTCCGGCAGGGAGGCGGGATGAACACGCCGCAGGAGGCCAACGCTGGTGCAGGGCAGACTCCCGAAGAACCCGCCGGGGATCTCCTGGGGATAGGCAACCTGGTGCGCTTGAACGGCAACGCGCCGTATCTCAAGACCGCCGATCCCATGCCCATGCTGCGCCCCCCCGACCTGATCGATCCAGGCGAGACCGGCGTGGTGGTGGAGCTGCGGGCCCTGGGGATCCGGGCGGTGCGCTTCCGACGCGGAACCTTCCTTCTGGAGGGGAGCCGCCTCAGCCCGGCAGATCCTGACCCGCCGGCTCCCCGCTAAGTGGGTGCCGCTGCCAAGCCCGTTCGGCGGCCGCCACGGCCCCTTCGGGTCCCACCAGGCTGAGGCAGGGGCGCCGCAGCCAGCGTTGCGCTGCCCCCAGCAGATCCTCACCCGATAGGCGGGCGGCCCGCTCCAGGTTGTGCTCCACGTGGTTGAGGGGCAGGCCGTAGCTGAGCAGCAGGGCCAGGCGGTCGGCGATCTGGCCGCAGGTCTGGCGGCCCATGGCCTCCTGGCCGCACACCTTCGCCAGGGCCAGGCTCCGCTCCTCCTCGGTGAGGGGCGTTTCCAGAAGGCGTTGCCACTCCTCTAGCAGGCAGGTGGTGGCCTCCTCCGCCCGATCCGCGGAGGTGGAGAGGTGCATCACCCAGGGGGCCGGCCCGCAGCGGGTGGGCATGTGCACCCCCACGTCGTAGGCCAGGCCGCGTTCCTCCCGCATTGCCACGAACAGGCGCGAGGACATGCCGACGCCGAGGTGGTCCTGCAGCAGGCGCAGCGCCAGGGAATCGGGATGGCCCAGGGGCACGGTGGCAGCGCCCAGCATCAGCACCAGTTGCTCGGTGTCCTGGGTCTGGCGGCTCAGCCGTGGGGCCGAAACCGCAGCAGCAACGGCCGCTTCCCCCTGCGGGAGCCCGGTAGCCCAGGGCAGCGCCGCCAATTCCCCCTCCAGGAGCTCAACCACCCCAGCGGGGGCGTCACCGCAGAGCACCAGGACGGCACCCCGTTTGCCCAGATCCGCCACCAGCGGCTGCAGCTGGCCAGGGGCCAAGCCGGCGAGATCTTCCTGCACCCCCAGGGGATCGTGTCCGTAGGGTCCGTCGTCGTAGAGGAGATGGCGAAGCCCATCGTGGGCCACCTGGAAGGGATCCTCCCGTTGGCGCTGCAGGGTCTGGAGGTTGAGCTGTTGTTCGAGCTCGAATTGATCGGCCGCGAGCGAAGGTTGGCGCACCATCCGCAGCAACAGGGGCAGCAGGGTGGCCGCGTCGTCGGCGGCGCATTTGAGCCCCAGCATCAGGGCATCTTCCTGGGCATCGGCCCGCAGGCCGGCCCCAGCCCCCTCGATCAGATCGGCGAGGGCCTCGGCGTCGAGGTCGCCGCAGCCACGTGTCATCAGACCTGCGAGCAACTGATGGGCCCCGCGGGCACCCGGGGGATCGGCCCCGCTGCCCCCAGGGATGATCATCCGGGCCGCCAGGATCGCGGGGCCGGGCCGGGGCTCGATCCACAGGGGCAGCCCCCCCTGAAGGCTCTGGGGTGCGGCGTCTCTCATGCGGGCACCGCCTCAAGCACCGTGGCCCGCGCCGGATCGAGAAGGGGCAGGGCCTCATGGCGCAGCCGTTCGGGCGTCCAGTGCTCCAGCTCCCGCAGCGGCGCACTCAGGGGGGTGCGCCGACCCCAGAGGTGGCTGTTGCCGATCACCCCGGCCACCGCCCCCGGCGACTCCAGGCCGAAGCGGTAGCTGTTGGCCACCAGGCGCCGCGCCCGCGCCCATTCCGCCTCCCCGACCGGTTCGGCCATCACCTCGGCCCAGACCTGGGCGATGGCCTGGCGCACCGCGGGCAGGTCCTCCTCGCTGCAGACCGCCTCGAGAAAGGCGAGGCTGCCGCACTCCATGGGGTGAAGGTCGAGGTCGATGCTCTCCACGATCCGCAATTGCTCCCGCAGGCGCTCCACCAGCCGGCTGCGCCGCCCTTCGGCCAGCACGGTGGTGGCCAGATCGGCGCCCATCACGCCGCTGAGGTCGGCGGCGGCGGGTTGCCACCAGGCCATCAGCAGGCGGGCAGCCTCCAACCGCGGCAGGCTGAGCCGGTGCTCGCCAGCCCTTAGCTGCAGCGGCGGCGGGGGCGGGGGCTCCTCCACCGCAGGCTGGGCGGCCAGGGGCCCCTGGGCCACGTGCTCCAGCAGGGCCGGGTCAACGGCACCGCTGAGGGCCAGCTCGCAGCGGCCGGCTCCATAGAGGCGCCTATGGAAGTCGGCCATGGCGGCGGGGTCGTGGGCCTGCAACCGTTCGCGCCGCCCCAGGATCGGCAGGCCATAGGGATGGTCGGGGCAGGCGCTGGCCAGCAGGGTCTGAACCGCCACCTCCTCGGGCTGGTCCTCGCTCTGGGCCAGCTCCTCCAGCACCACCTGGCGCTCCATGGCGAAGGCTTCGGCTTCCAGGCGGGGGCAGAGCACCAGATCCAGCAAGAGATCCACCGCCTCGGCGGCGGCGGCTGGAGGAATCAGCACGTGGTAGTGCACATCGTCGTAGCCGGTGGCGGCGTTGCTGCTGCCACCGAGGGCCTCGATGCGCCGATCGAACTCCCCGGGCCCGAGCTGGGCACTGCCCTTGAACACCATGTGCTCCAGAAAGTGGGCCATGCCGCTTTCCTGGGAGGTTTCGAAGGCGCTGCCAGCCCGGCACCAAAAATCGAGACACACCAGCGGAGCCCCCGCCAGCGGCAGGCTCACGAGCTCGGCGCCGTTGGCGAGCGGGTGCCGTTGCGGCTGCCCCAGTCCTGGCAGCAGGTTGTCGTCAGACATCCCCGCGTTGGCCTGGGAATCACCGTCTTGATTCACCCGCATCCGCCGCCGCATTCACGCGTGTCAGGATCGCCATTCTGCTGCTTTCTGGGCCACCATGCCCCAGGCCGCCCCCACCTCCGGGCTCCATCCCCTCGTCGATGCCCTGGCGGAGCGGATCCGCGCCTGCCGCGATGCCCTGCCCGATCTGGAACCCCTGGCGATCGAGGCCGATCTGGAGGCGATCAGCGGCAGCCTGGATGGCGAGGCCCTGTTCATCCGCAACGAGGTGCACCGCGCCCGCGGCCTGCGCAAACTCCACCTGGAGACGGCACGCCTGGGGGCCGGCCTTCAGATCCTGCACTGCGTGTTCTTCCCCGATCCCCGCTTCGATCTGCCCATCTTCGGGGCGGATATCGTCGCGGGCCGTGGCGTGGTCTCCGCTGCGATTGTGGACCTCTCGCCCGTCGGCGAGAGCTTGCCGGCAGCGGTGAGGGCAGCTCTGGAGGCCCTGGAGCGCCCGCCCTTCAGCCAGCCCAGGGAGCTGCCGGGCTGGGGAGCAATTTTCTCTCCCCACGTGCTGTTTGTACGCCCCACCACGCCCGAGGAGGAGGGCTGGTTCGTCGATACCGTCACCGCCTATCTGAGGGTGCTGGCAGAGGCGGCCGCCTGCCTCTCGCCTCAGCCTGTGGATGGGGCTACGCTGTCGCGCTGGCAGGGTCAGCTCCACTATTGCAGGCAACAGAAGAAGAACGACAAGACGCGGCGGGTGCTCGAGAAGGCGTTCAGCCCGGAGTGGGCGGACCGCTACATCGAGGGCCTGTTGTTCGACGATCCTCCCGAACCCTTGGCGTTGGCCTGATCGCCCTGGCGATCGTCGGTGGGATCTTGGGCTATCTCCAGCTGCGGGGGCCAGCGCGCGGTGGTGCCCCGGAGACCGCCCCGGCCCGGAGCGGCCCGGCCGCCGAGGAGGCTGGAGCCGCCAAGGGAGCTGCTGCCAGCGAGGGGGTTGCCGCCCTGGGTCGCCTGGAGCCCTACGGGGACATCCGCAACCTGGCGCCGCCCACGACCGGGGGAACCAGCAATCCGCGGATCAGCCAGCTCCTGGTGGAGGAGGGGCAGCGCGTGCGGCGCGGCCAGTTGTTGGCCCGCTTTGATTCCGCCCCCACCCAGGGGGCCAAGGTCGAGATGCTGCAAACCCGCATCAGCAATCTGCGCCGTCGGGTGGAGATCTCCGGTCGCGACCTGGCCCGCTATCGACGCCTCGCCACCGCCGGAGCCTTCTCCACAGCGGCGCTGGATCTGCGGGAGGAGTCCTACCTGGAGCTCATTGGCGAGTTGGAAGAAGCCCGCGCCCAATTGATCCAGGAGAAAACGGAGCTGGTCAAAACCGAGCTGCGGGCGCCGATCGACGGCACCGTGCTGCGCCTCAACGCCCGGGTGGGTGAGCGCCCTGGTGATGGCGGCATCCTCGATCTCGCCGACAGCGACCGCATGGAAGTGCTACTCGAGGTCTATGAGAGCGACATCAACCGGGTGAGGATCGGCCAGCGCGCCACGATCACCAGCGAAAACGGAGGATTCGACGGAACCCTCAAGGCAACGGTGAATCGAATCAGTCCCCAGGTGCGGCAGCGGGAAGTGCTCTCCACCGATCCCACCCGCGATGCCGATTCCCGCATCGTGGAGGTGCGCCTGCGCCTGGATCCAGACGATGCCCAGCGGGTACGCGATCTCACGGGCCTGAAGGTGATTGCCCGCCTCAGCCCCTGAATATCCATGAGCGGTCCCTGGTCCCAACGGCGCATCCCCCTGGCCTGGCTGCTGCTCACCCGTCAGCCGGCACGGCTGGCCGTCGCGCTCTCTGGCATCGCCTTCGCCGGGATCCTGATGTTCATGCAGCTCGGCTTCCGCGACGGGTTGTTCGATGCCAGCGTCACGATCCACAAGCTGTTTGACACCGACCTGGTGCTGATCAGCCCGCGCACCACCAGCTCGATCGGCATGGCCGGCTTCCCGCGAAGGCGGCTGGTGCAGGCCATGGCCGATCCGCAGGTCATCGGCACCACGCCCGTGCACTGGAATCTGTTTCTGTGGCGCAATCCCAGTACGCGCAAATCGCGCTCCATCCTGGCGATTGGCTTTGAGCCAGGGGATCCCCTGTTCACCGATCCGCAGCTGGCCAAGAAAGCCCGCGCCCTCACCCAGCGGGGCCGGGTGCTGTTCGATGAGCTCTCCCGGCCTGAATTTGGCCCCATCGGCACCTGGTTCCGCCAGGGGCGGGTGGTGGAAACGGAGGTGGCCGGCAAGCGGGTGCGGGTGGCAGGGCTCGTGGGGCTCGGCCCCTCCTTCGGCGCCGACGGCAACATGCTCGTCAGCCGTGAAACCTACCTCTATCTAATGCCCGACACACCTCCGGGCAGCATCGAGCTGGGGTTGGTGCGCCTCAAGGCAGGAGCCCAACCCGCAGCGGTGGCGGAGCGATTGCGCCAAACCCTGCCAGACGATGTGCGCATCCTCACCAAGAAAGGCTTTGAGGAATTCGAGAAAGATTATTGGCGCACCAGCACGGCCATCGGCTTCATCTTCAGCCTGGGGGCGGCGATGGGCTTTGTGGTGGGGTGTGTGATCGTCTATCAGATTCTTCATTCGGATGTCAGCGATCACCTGCCTGAATACGCCACCTTGATGGCGATGGGCTACCGACTCAGTTCGCTTCTGGGGGTTGTGGCGCGGGAGGGGTTGCTGCTGGCGGTGCTTGGCTTTGTGCCTGCCTGGCTGGCTGGTCAGGCTCTTTACGTGGTCGTGCGCTCGGGCACAAAATTGCCGGTTTACATGCAACCGGAGCGGTCGCTGTTGGTCTTCCTGCTCATCCTCGCCATGTGCATGGCTTCGGCCGGCCTGGCGATGCGCAAGCTCGGTGATGCCGATCCGGCGGAGATCTTCTGAGGCCATGAACGTTCCCGCCTCGCCCCCCGCCGTTGCCATTCGCAGCCTCGACCACTGGTACGGCACTGGCAATAACTGCCGCCAGGTATTGCAGGGCGTTGACCTAACGATTCAACCGGGGGAGGTGGTGCTGCTCACCGGCCCATCCGGCTGTGGCAAGACCACCTTGCTGACCCTGGTGGGGGCGCTGCGCCAGGTGATGGGCGGATCGCTGCAGGTGCTCGGCCAGGAGCTGAACGGCTCCAGCCGCGGCGATCGCCAGCGGTTGCGGCGCCTGATCGGCATGATCTTCCAGGGGCACAACCTGTTGCGCTGCCTGAGTGCCGAGCAGAACGTGCAGATGGGCTCCGATCTGCTCGACGACCTCAGCTACCGGGCCCGCCGCGATGTGGCGCGGCAGTGGCTGCGGGCGGTGGGCCTGGGCGACCACCTCAACAAACTCCCCCACGACCTCTCCGGCGGCCAGAAGCAGCGCGTCGCCATTGCCCGCGCCCTGGCCGCCCGCCCGCGCCTGCTCCTGGCCGATGAACCCCCCGCCGCCCTCGACAGCCGCACCGGCCGGGAGGTGGTGGACCTGATCCGGGGGCTTGCCCGCGACCAGGGCATCTCGGTGCTGATGGTCACCCACGATCCCCGCATTCTCGACATCGCCGATCGGCTCTTGCGCATGGAGGACGGCCAACTCCTGGAGGCCACGGCGGCGAGCGTGATCTGAAGGTGGCCCTTCCCACGGATGCCTGCCCCAGCCCCCGGATGTCCGCCCCAGCCCCCGGGATGCGGTTCAGTAGGGTGGACCCTCAGATCACTCCCGGAACGCCGCCCGCATGGCCAAGCGCAGGAATCTCAAGAAGGAAAAGCAGGAGCGCAACCGCGCCTACGCCCGCAAGTTCAAGAAGCGCAAGCTGCGCAACGACGGCCGCGGTGAAGGGGCCGGAAACGGCGTGACCGGCACCGCCAACAACGGCGGCGCCGCCGACTGAGCGACGCCGGCAGGCTCGCTGGGGGACCCCAACGGGTCCCCTTTTTCGCGTTCCGCACTTAATGAGCCCGGATGTTTCTGAGCGTCGTTATCCCCACCTACAACCGCCTGCCGATCCTGCGCAAGTGCTTGGCAGCGCTGGAGGAGCAGCGGCTGGCCACGCCGGTGCAGCGCTTTGAGGTGGTGGTGGTCGACGACGGCTCCACCGATGACACGGTGCCATGGCTGGAGGGACAGGCCGATCAGCTCCCCCACGTTCGGCTGATCCGCCAGGAGCATGGGGGGCCGGCCGAGGGGCGCAACCGTGGGGTGGAGGCGGCCCGTGGCGATGTGATCGTTTTCATCGACAGCGACCTGGTGGTGACGGCTGACTTTTTGGTCAGCCACGCCCGGGCGCTGGAGGAGCACTGGCGGCGCAGCGGCGATCGGCTCTGCTTCACCTACGGAGCGGTGATCAACACGGCCAATTTCGAAGCGCCCACCCGCGAGCCCCACAAGCCCACCGACCTTTCCTGGGCCTACTTCGCCACCGGCAACGTGGCCATTGATCGGGCGGTGCTGCTGCGCAGCGGGCTGTTCGACACCTCCTTCCGCCTCTATGGCTGGGAAGACCTGGAGCTGGGCGAACGGCTACGGCGCATGGGGGTGCAGCTGGTGCGCTGCCCTGGGGCCGTGGGATACCACTGGCACCCGGCGCTGAGCCTGGCCCAGATCCCCGACTTGATTCGCGTCGAACGCGAGCGGGCCAAGATGGCCCTGGTGTTTTACCGCAAGCACCCCACCCTCCGGGTGCGCTTCATCATCCAGTACACCTGGCTGCACCGGCTGCTCTGGGAGCTGCTCACCCTCGGCGGCCTGCTCAACGAGCGCAGCCTGCGCCCCTTGCTGGCCTGGTTGATCCGTCGGGGCCAGCCCCAGCTCGCCATGGAGCTGTTGCGCCTCCCGCTCAACCGTCTCGGTGTGCGGGCGCTGTTCGCCGAAGCGCGCTCCGCCGTTTGATAGGTTGCTCCGGTCCCCCAAAACTCCGCACACCTGCACGTTTCGGGTGACCCTCCCGCCCCCCCTTACAACGGGGTGCGACCACAGGGGGGTCCCTGGCAGGTGGTGGCCAACCCGAAACCCACGCAATCCCCATGGCTGTTGTCACTCTCGCCGAGATGATGGAGGCGGGTGCCCACTTCGGGCACCAAACCCGCCGCTGGAACCCGAAGATGTCGCGCTACATCTA
>JBKDOZ010000274.1:0-13002 GCA_046342735.1 Synechococcaceae cyanobacterium | reverse complement strand
TACGGCGCAGGTGCCCATCGCCGCGTAGCTTCGCCCCATCGCTCCCTGTAGCCCATGGCGGAACCCACCCCCCCGGCCAGCTCCGGCGACGCCCCGGCCCCCGCCGCTCCCGCGAAGGCCGCCCGGTCCGCGGCGGCTGCTCCCCCTGCCACGCCTGCCCCTGCCACGGCTGCCGTCCCCGCCACGCCTGCCGTCCCCGCCCCGGCTGCCGCTCCCCCCTACCGGCCGGGGCTGGAGGGGGTGCCCGCCACCCAGTCGTCGATCTGCGACATCGATGGCCAGGAGGGGCTCCTCACCTATCGGGGCTACCCCCTGGAGCAGCTGGCGACCCACAGCACCTTTCTGGAAACCGCCTACCTGCTGATCTGGGGCGAGCTGCCCACGATCTTCCAGCTGCGCGAATTCGAAAACGAGGTGCAGATGCACCGGCGGGTGAGCTTCCGCATCCGCGACATGATGAAGTGCTTCCCGGCCTCCGGCAATCCGATGGATGCCCTGCAGGCGAGATCCGCCTCCCTGGGCCTCTTCTATTCCCGCCGCGCCCTCAACGATCCCCAATACGTCGTGGCGGCGGTGGTGCGGCTGATCGCCAAGATCCCCACGATGGTGGCGGCCTTCCAGCTGATCCGCAAAGGCCAGGATCCGATCCAGCCCCGCGACGACCTGGGCTATGCCGCCAACTTCCTCTACATGCTCACCGAGCGGGTGCCCGACCCCCTGGCGGCCCGCATCTTCGATGCCTGCCTGATCCTGCACGCCGAGCACAGCCTCAACGCCAGCACCTTCAGCGCCCGCGTCACCGCCAGCACCCTCACCGATCCCTACGCCGTGGTGGCCTCCGCCGTCGGCACCCTGGCGGGCCCCCTCCACGGCGGCGCCAACGAGGACGTGCTCGACATGCTGGAGCAGATCGGCTCCCCCGACCAGGCGGAAGCCTGGCTCGACCGCGCCATCGCCGAGAAGCAGAAGATCATGGGCTTCGGCCACCGCGAGTACAAGGTCAAGGATCCGCGGGCCGTGATCCTCCAGAACCTCGCGGAAGATCTGTTCCGCAGCTTCGGCTACGACGAGATGTACGACGTGGCCCATCGGCTCGAGGAGGCCGCCGTGTCGCGCCTGGGCCCCAAGGGCATCTACCCCAACGTCGACTTCTATTCGGGCCTGGTGTACCGCAAGCTCGGCATCCCCCGCGATCTGTTCACGCCGATCTTTGCCATCGCCCGCACCGCCGGCTGGCTGGCCCACTGGCGCGAGCAGCTCGGGGCCAACCGCATCTTCCGGCCGACGCAGATCTACACCGGCTCAGCCGTGCGGCAATGGCTCCCCCTCGAGAGCCGCCCCGCCAGCGCCTGAAACCGCCCGCCATCCAGCCGCTGCGCTTAAGGTGGCCCCGCCCAGGCGCGGATTCCGCCTCGGCCCAACCCGTCGATGGACAGCGCCCCGATCGTGACGACCGGCCTCGATCTGCAAACCAGTTTCGTCGAGGCCCTCCAGGGCTTCGGCTTGAGCAGCGGTGCCGCCCGCCTGCTGTGGCTGCCCCTCCCCATGCTCACCGTGCTGGTGGCCGCGGTGGTGGGGGTGCTGGTCAACGTTTGGCTGGAGCGCAAAATCTCCGCCGCCGTGCAGCAGCGCATCGGCCCGGAGTATGCCGGTGCCCTGGGCATCCTCCAGCCCCTGGCCGATGGCCTCAAGCTCCTTTTCAAGGAAGACATCATCCCGGCCCGCGCCGACGGCCTGCTCTTCACCCTGGGCCCGGTGCTGGTGTTGGTGCCGGTGATCCTCTCCTGGCTCGTGGGGCCCTTCGGCCAGAACCTGCTGATCAGCAACGTGGGGGTGGGGGTGTTCCTGTGGATTTCCCTCAGCAGCATTCAGCCGATCGGCCTGCTGATGAGCGGCTATGCCTCCAACAACAAATACTCCCTGCTCGGCGGCCTGCGGGCTGCCGCCCAGTCGATCAGCTACGAAATTCCCCTGGCCCTGGCGGTGCTGGCGGTGGTGATGATGAGCAACTCGCTCAGCACCGTTGACATCGTCAACCAGCAGTCCGGTGCTGGCATTCTCAGCTGGAACATCTGGCGCCAGCCGGTGGGTTTTGTGATCTTCTGGATCTGTGCCCTGGCGGAATGCGAGCGCCTTCCCTTCGACCTTCCAGAGGCAGAAGAGGAGCTGGTGGCTGGCTACCAAACCGAGTATTCAGGCATGAAGTTCGCCCTCTTTTATCTGGGCAGCTACATCAACCTGGTGCTCTCCGCCCTGTTGGTGGCCGTTCTCTATCTCGGCGGCTGGTCCTTCCCGCTGCCGGTGGAATGGCTCGCCTCCTGGCTCGGCCAGCCCCTGGATGCGCCGCTGGTGCAGATGATCACCGCCAGCGTGGGCATCGCCAGCACCGTGCTCAAGGCCTACCTGCTGGTGTTCTTTGCCATCCTGCTGCGCTGGACCGTGCCCCGGGTGCGCATCGACCAGCTGCTGGATCTGGGTTGGAAGTTCCTGCTGCCGGTGGCCCTGGTCAACCTGCTGGTCACCGCAGCGCTCAAGCTGGCCTTCCCCGCTGTCTTCGGCGGCTGATCCCGCTCCCCATCCCACCCCCAGACCGGCGCTGGCCCGCCATCATGGTCTGACCCTCGCCCCTCCGACTCCCATCCCATGTTCGGCTTCCTCAAGAAGGTCGGCGATTACACCAAGGACGCCGTCGGCGCCGCCCAATACCTCAGCCAGGGCCTGGCTGTCACCTTCGACCACCTGCGGCGTCGGCCGATCACGGTGCAGTACCCCTACGAGAAGCTGATTCCTTCAGAGCGCTATCGGGGCCGCATCCACTACGAGTTCGACAAGTGCATCGCCTGTGAGGTGTGCGTGCGCGTTTGCCCCATCAACCTGCCGGTGGTGGATTGGGTGATGAACAAAGCCACCAAGAAAAAAGAGCTGCGCAACTACTCGATCGATTTTGGGGTGTGCATCTTCTGCGGCAACTGCGTGGAGTATTGCCCCACCAACTGTCTTTCCATGACGGAGGAGTACGAGCTGGCGGCCTTCGACCGCCACAGCCTCAACTACGACAACGTCGCCCTCGGTCGCCTGCCCACCAGCGTCACCAGCGATCCGGCGGTCTTTGCCCTGCGCGAGCTGGCCTACCTCCCGAAAGGAGCCATGGATCCCCACGGTGTGCCCGCCACCGCTCCCCGGGCAGGCAAACTGCCCGAGCAGGTGCTGGAGACCCTCCCCGCCGCCCCCGACCAAGGAGCTTCCTCCTGATGACGATCGCCTCCTCCACCCAGCTGATCTGCTTCCTCGTGCTCGCCGCCACCGTGGTGGGCGGATCGCTCGGTGTGGTTCTGCTCCCCAACATCGTCTATTCGGCCTTCCTGCTCGGTGCGGTCTTCCTCTCGGTGGCGGGCCTTTACCTGCTGCTCAACGCCAGCTTTGTGGCCGCCGCCCAGGTGCTCGTCTACGTCGGCGCGGTGAACGTGCTGATTTTGTTCGCGATCATGCTCGTCAACAAACGCGAGACCATGGCCGCCATCCCTGGATTGCCGCTGCGGCGTGTGCTCTCCGGCCTCGTCTGCGGCGGGTTGTTTGCCCTGCTGCTGCGGGTGGCCTACACCACCGCCTGGGCTCTCCCGGGCCCGTTGCCCGTGGGTGAGGAGGCCACCATTCGCATCGGCGAACATCTCTTCAGCGACTACCTGCTCCCCTTTGAGCTGGCCTCGGTGCTGCTGCTGATGGCGATGATCGGCGCGATCGTGCTCGCCCGTCGCGATGTGTTCAGCAGCGATGTGATCACCGGCGAACCCGCCGACCAAGGCCTGATCGAGAAGAGCCGCACCCCGTTGCTTCTCGAGACCCCCGCCGCCCCTTCCCTCCAGGAGACCGCCCCGTGAGCCCCGACGCCCCGATCCCCCTGCAGGCCTTCCTATCGGTGGCCGCCCTTCTGTTCTGCACCGGCGTGTGGGGCCTGATCAACAGCCGCAATGCCGTGCGTGTGTTGATGAGCATCGAGCTGATGCTCAATGGTGTGAACATCAACTTGATGGCCTTCTCCAGCTACCTCGACGGCCAGCTGATCCGGGGCCAGGTGTTCACGATCTTCGTGATCACCGTGGCCGCCGCGGAAGCCGCCGTCGGTTTGGCGATCCTCCTGTCCCTGTATCGGAATCGCGAAACGGTCGACATGGAGCGTTTCAATCTGCTGCGTTGGTAGCCAGGCTGGGGGTGTCTGTGCGGCTCCGGCATGCGCCTTGAGCGGGTTTGGTTGATCGTGCGGGCGTCCAGTCCGGCGGCCTCCGCCCTGGCCCGTCGCTGCGCCGACGAGCGTCGCGCCTATGGCGTGGTGGTGGTGACATCCGTGAGCGGCCCCGCCAGCAACCCCTTCCCGGGTCTTCTGGCCACCGAAAGCGGCCCCCCCGACCTGGCGGTCGTTCTGGGCGGCGATGGCACCGTGCTCGGTGCCGCCCGCCATCTCGGCCCCTACGGCGTGCCGATCCTCAGCTTCAACGTGGGCGGCCACCTTGGCTTCCTCACCCACGAGCGGCGCCAGATGCGGCCCGACGGAGCCGAACCCTCCGGCCTCTGGCAGCGCCTCCGCGACGACCGCTTCGCCCTGGAGCAGCGGATGATGCTGCAGGCCCGCATCGGCCGTTCGGATGGTGTGCCCCTCGGCGGCCCTGGGGAAGAGGGGGAGCCACCGCACGGCGCCCTGAATGATTTCTATTTCCGCCCCTGCCAGGACGTCATCTCCCCCACCTGCCTGCTGGAGATCGAGATCGATGGGGAGGTGGTCGACCAGGTGCGTGGTGACGGCCTGATCCTCGCCACCCCCACCGGTTCCACCGGCTATGCCCTCGCCGCCGGTGGCCCGATCCTCCACCCCGGCCTGGAGGGGATTGTGATCACCCCGATCTGCCCGATCAGCATCTCCAGCCGCACGATCGTTGTGCCCCCCCGCGCCCGCATCTGCGTCTGGCCATTGGGGGAGGCCAGCCGTCGCGTGCGCCTCTGGAAGGATGGCACCCATGCCTCGGTGCTTGATCCCGGTGACCGCTGCACGGTAGAGCGGGCCCCGGAGCCCGCCCTGTTCGTTCAGCTGGAGCACAGCCCCTCCTACTACCGCACCATCAGTCGCAAGCTCCACTGGGCCAGCGATCTGCTGGCCGCCGAACCCTCCCACAACTGAGCGCCATGGCCCTGGAAATCGAACGCCGCTTCCTCGTGGCCGGTGAGGCCTGGCGCCCGCTGGTGCGCTGGAGTGCCCAGCTGCGGCAGGGATACCTGGTGAGTGGGGCCGATGGCCTCACCCTGCGGGTGCGGCTTCGCCAGGGGCCGGCCGGCACCGCGGATGCTTCGGCGGACAACGGGGCTGAGGAGGCCTGGCTCACCCTCAAGGCCCTGCCGCCCGACGGCGCCGACGCCCTCACCCGGCTGGAGTTCGAGTATCCGATTCCGTCCGCCGACGGCGAGGCGCTGCTGGCCCTCACCGAGCAGCAGCTGAGCAAGTGGCGGCACGGCCTCGCCCTGCCTGGTGGCGACTGGGTGCTGGATGTGTTCGCCGGGGCCAATGCGCCGCTGGTGGTGGCGGAGGTGGAGCTGGAGCGTGCCGACCAGCCCCTGGTGGTGCCCCCCTGGTGCGTGCGGGAGATCAGCGGCCGCCACGAGCTCAGCAATGCGGCCCTGGCGTTGCGGCCCCTGGCCCGGTGGAGCGAGGCGGAGCGCTGCAGCTTGTTCGAGGGGCCCAGCGACCGTGTGGACGCCCGTTCCCTCAGGGCCTCGGACGGGTTTCTCCCTCACCACTGCCCTCAAGGGAGCAGCAGTTGAAGCCGTCGCGGCAGATCTTGCCGTGGTCCATCGCCCAATGCAGCAGGGCCACCCGGTTGTTCGCGCCGGTCTTGGTGAAGATGTTGCTGACGTGGTTATCGACGGTGCGCTTGCTGATCGTCAGTCGCTGGGCGATCTCCTGATTGGTGAGGCCGATGGCCACGAGCTCGATGATCTCAAGTTCGCGCTCCGAGAGGTCGGAGCGCGGCTGGGGGTGAAGGGTGCCCCCCCCGCCTTTGCCGGCGGCCTGCGGACCCGTGGGATGTTCAGACATCGGGAACCGTCCTTGGCTTCTCACTGTAGGCAGCGTCCTGCACGATGATGGCCCGACCGGATGGAGAGGATGTGGGGCTTCGGCAGGCGCTGGCCAGCGGCAGATTCGCGATCACCGCGGAGGTAACCCCTCCCCGCGGCGCCGACCCTCGCCGCACCCTGGAGGCCGCCGCCCTGCTGGCGCCCCTGGTGGATGCGGAGAACATCACCGATGGCAGCCGCGCCGTGATGCGCATGAGCAGCCTGGCGGTGTGCCGGCTGCTGCTCGATGCCGGCATCGAGCCCGTGCTGCAGATGACCTGCCGCGACCGCAACCAGATCGCCCTGCAGGCCGACCTGCTCGGCGCCCATGCCCTGGGTATTCGCAACGTTCTCTGCCTCACCGGTGATCCGGTGCGGGCCGGTGACCAGCCTGGATCTCGCCCGGTGAACGAGCTCGAATCGGTGCGTCTCCTGCAGCTGGCGGAGCGTTTCAACCGGGCGGAAGATCCGGTGGCTGGCAGCCTGCCCGATGGCGGCACGGATCTGTTTCTTGGGGCGGCGGCCGACCCGCAGTCGCGCAGCTGGAGTGGTCTGGCGTCGCGGGTGCGGCGCAAACAGGCCGCCGGTGCCCGCTTTGTGCAGACCCAGATGGTGATGGATCCGGAGCCGCTGCGCCGCTTCGTTGACGAGATCACGGCCCCCTTGGGGCTGCCAGTGTTGGCCGGGGTGTTCCTGCTGAAATCCGCCAAAAACGCCCGCTTTATCAATCGGGTGGTGCCCGGTGCGTGCATCTCCGAGGCGATCATTGCGCGCCTGGAGGGGGCCGCCGACCCTGGCGCCGAAGGAATTCGCATCGCCGCCGAACAGGTGAGTGCCTATCGAACCATTGCGCAAGGTGTGCACCTGATGGCGGTCAAGGCCGAGGAGCGGCTGCCGGAGGTGCTCAACCAGGCTGGGGTCTCGATGCGTTCGCTGGTGGGCCCTTCCTGCTAGGGCCAATCGATGGTCCCGGCTCGCACTCAGCGTTCCTCATGCCAACCTCTTTCATCACCTTCCTCCACCTCAATTTCGTCTAGATCCTCCCCATACAGCTCATCATCCATCATCTCTGCTTCATCCATCATTTCTGGGTCGTCCATATCTTCCGGATCCCAGGAATGAGACCTTCTGGAGGCGCGCAGGGACTGGAATGTGGTGGCAAAAACCAGCGATAAAAGGCTATCCCGTAGGCAGATTTGTAGAGCTTGCTCAATCGCCTGCTGTTTGCGTTCGCTGGTGGTCGTTTGTAGTCGCGCCAGCTCAGGTTCGATGTTGGCCAGCATGCGGCGTCGATTCGTCTCAAGATCATTGGCAGGCGACGGCATCCAGGCAGGGGGAAGCCCCTGGGCCGCCTGCTTCAGGGAGACGGCGCTGGAGGCATTCTTGACCTCCTCGATGCGTCGTTGCACGGCCCGTAGCGTTTTGGCGCCCTCCAGGTCGGCGGTGCGGATCTGGGTCCAGGTGGCGTGGATCTGCAGGGGGATCAGCAGCAGGAAGCCAGCCGCGGCAAGCGGCGCCAGCCGACGAATCTTGCGGATTTGCAGCAGTGGCAGGGGCGCGGCGGGATCAATCCGCTTGCAGAGATAGAGCAAGGCCACCCCGAGCAGGGGGAAGGGGCCTGTGGTACGCAACACCTCGCCCAGGCGCAGTTGCCAGGCGGGATCAAACACCCGCAGGGGGAACAGAGCGAAGAGGGTGTTGATCGCAAACAGGAGGATCAGCGCAATGCCGGTCTTACCAAGGAAGGGCAAAGCCAGGGTGCGACCCACCCGTGAGGAGATGGCCATGGGAACTGGGGAGGGCTGGCAAAAAAAATCCCCTCACGGGGAGGGGAAGGAAATCGGAAATAAAGCTGTGATCCTGAAGCTCAGGAGTTGTTGACGGCCAGGCTACGGCGGCGGAGCCGACGGGAGAGACCAAAGGCTGCGCCAGCTCCCAGCAAGGGCAGGGGGCCAGGAACTGCAGTGGTCGACGGGGGATTGGTGGTGAGGCGAAGGGAAGATCCGTAAGCCTCATTTAGGCTGCTGCCTTGAGCCCAAGAAATAAGGACCGAGGAGGAGGTGCTGCCGGAAGTAAAGCTTGAAGGTCCAGCGTTAGCTCCGGTGGATACCAGAGGGCCGCCTGGCAGGTTGGTCAGAGTGCTCGTGAAGGCGAACAGGGGAGAGGCTTGATTAAGGCTATCGGAGTTGGCCGAAGCAGTGTTCAATGCAAAGCCAGGCAGTGCTGACACATCAAAGGAGAGGTTGCCGGAGCCGGTGAGGGCGTTTGAGGCGGACGAAGGAGTGTAGTTACTTGAGATAGAATATACGCCTGAAGTTGGGCTCAAGAGAATTGTAATCACATCCCCTGGCTCGGCTGAGCCAGTGGCCTGGAAATTGGAGAAGGTAAGTTTGCCGACGGTACCGGCGCAGGATGCCAGCGTCCCGAAGGTGCAGGAGATGGATGCTTGAGCACTGCCTGCCATCAGGAGGGCGGAACCTGCCGAGGCGATCGTGGCAGAGGCAAGGAGATTTCGCACGAGGGAAGGCATGACGGAATTAGAGACCGGGAAACCTTCGCCAATCCTAGCCGGCTGCTCCGGAGGCTGCACGAAAAGTTGTCAAACGCGATCCAGCTTGCGCTCTGGCTGTGCCGCCCATGCAGTGGCTGCCTGGCGAGGAGGTCTCAGCTGGCCGCCCGGCTCATGGCCAGGTCGCTGCCCAGGAGTTCGGCCATCGCCTTCTGCTGGGGGGAGGGGGAGAGCACGTCCTGGCGGCGGGCGTCGGTGATCAGCCAGTCGAGGGCGGCCTCCTGCAGGTCGAAGTGGTCGCCGTTGCGGTCGACGCAGTAGCGGCCATACACCAGCTTCTCCACCAGCCGCACGCCGGGGCCGATGCGTGAGTAGTCGAAGATGATCGAGTTGTCGATCGTGGCGCCGGCACAGATGTGGCAGCTCGGGCCGATCATCGCCGGGCCGATGATCGTGGCGCCATCCTCGATGCGCGTCATGCCGCCCACGTAGATCGGCCCCTGCACCGTGATGCGGTCCCAGTTCGCGGCCACATTGAGACCAGTGAAGATGCCAGGGCGCACCTCCTTGCCCGGGATCTGCACCTGGCGCACATCGCCCTGCAGCACGCTGCGGATCGCCTGCCAGTAGTCAGGCACCTTGCCAATATCCACCCATTCAAATTCCATTGGCAGCGCGTAGAAGGGGGCTGCCGCCTCCACCAGCCGTGGGAAGAGATCGGAGCCGATATCAAACGCTTCACCGCTGGGGATGAAGTCGAGCACCTCGGGTTCGAAGATGTAGATGCCGGTGTTGATCATGTCGCTGGCGGCCTCGCTCACCTCTGGCTTCTCCTGGAACGAGAGCACACGCCCTTCCGGATCGGTCACCACCACCCCGTAGCTGCTCACTTCCTCCATCGGCACGCGTCGGGTGATCAGGCTGGCCATCGCCCCCTTCTGCTTGTGGCGGCGCACCGCCTCGCTGAGGTCGAGGTCGATCAGGGCATCGCCGCAGAGCACCACAAAGGTGTCGTCAAAGAAATGCTGAAAATCCTGGATGCGCTTCAGGCCACCGGCGGAGCCAAGGGCATCACCGATCAGCTCGCCATCCTCGATGCGCCCCTCGAAGCTGTAGGCGATCTGCACACCGAAGCGCTGGCCATCCCGGAAATAGTTCTCGATCTCCTCGGAAAGATGGGAGACATTCACCATGATTTCGTCGAAGCCGTGCTCGCGCAGCAGTTCGAGCAGAAACTCCATCACGGGTTTCTGCAGAATCGGAATCATCGGCTTGGGAGTGGTGTGCGTGATCGGCCGCACCCTCGTACCCTTGCCAGCCGCCAGGATCATCGCCTTCATCGGCGTGGAAATCTTCGCTTGTTCAGCGCAGCCTAAGCGCTTCGCTCAGGCCGCCAGCAGCGGGCGAGCCGCCCCGGTAGCTGACCCAGGGTTCGGTTCCCCGCCCAAAGCGGTCGCCCCCAGAAGCGGCAATTGGGCCGTTTCCCCCTTCTCCAGCAGTCGCCGCAGCCGCAGCGGCCCGAACAATCCCCCGCTCTGCTCCAGCTCCAACCGCCCCTGGGCCGAAAGAAACAGCAGGGCCCAGAACACCCCCACCCGGTCGCGGTCGAGATCCTCCCCGGCCCCGCGCCGGTCCACCTCCTCGCCCCAGGCGCCCACCAGCTGCTCGAAATCCACCCAGCTGGTCTCGGCGGTCGCCTCCCAATCCTGCAGGTAGCGGCTGAGGGCGGCGGTGGTCTCCGGCAACTTCTCGCGGTGGGCGAGTGCCGCCACCTGGGCGATGGCGGCGCGGTCGCTATAGCGCTTGCTGCGCACCCGCGGCCGGCCGGAACCCTCCTGCTGCTCCAGCCGCTCGGCGATGTCCTCCAGCTGGCGGATCAGCTCCCCCAGGGTCACCGGGCGCTGCAGGGGGGGCGGCGCCACCGGCCGTCGGCGCAGGTGGCGCTCGGGCCGCCGCGGCAGCGCCAAAGGCAGGCCCTCGCTCCCCCAGCCGAAGCCGTCGTCTTCGGCCTCAAAGGCCTCCTCCAGCACTGGTTCCGGCGGGAAGGTGGCCGACTCCAGCAACTCCGCCTTCAAGCCCACCAGCACCGAAGCGGCCAGGAAGGCTTCGCTGGTTTGTGCCAACTCCTGCTCGTAGCTGCCCCCCAGCCCGCCCCCGTGGGCCTGGGGGGCCACCACGAGGCGGGGCGCTCCGATCCTCTGGCGCAGCTGATCGAGGAAGCCGTCGATCACGGCGATCACATCGACATCCCACGGGTCGATCTCGCCCCGCTCGGCTGCGTCCTGCAGGAGTCGGATGGCCAGCCTGGCGCCCGCTTCAGCCACGTGGGGTCGTTCCGCTCCGCTGTCCGGAAAGGACTCCGGTGCCCCACAAACTACCGGCTGTGGCGGGGTGAGGCCAGGGGGCGGTGGCCGGCTGGGCCGTCCGGTCTGCCGCCGCTCACTCCACGGTCACCGAGACGCTTTCGCTGGCCTGGGAGCTGGAGCTGCCCCCAGAGGCCGGCAGCATCCCCAGCTGGGCATCAAGGCTCGCGCGGGTGCGCTGCAGGTCGGTCTCCAGATCGCGGATGCGCACCTGCTGGGCCTCCTGCTCCTCCTGGCTCTGCAGCCCCTCCACCTTTTTCACCACGCCGCTCCAGACCGCATAGATCCAGGCGGCGGTGGCGCCGATGCCGCCCACCAGCAGCAGCAGGGCCGCCAGCGGCAGGGTGGCGGTGACGCCAGGGAGGAAACGGACGGTGGTGGGGGCGGTGTTCTCCAGGGTGAACATCACCATGGCCAGGCCAAAGCTGAAGATCAGCAGGAAGTTGAGCTGCCGCATCGTCCGGGTGGAGGGGCAATCAGGAGAGTACCTGCGGAGCCTGGAGGGGGGGCGTGGACAGCAGGGCCGCCACCGGCCGTCGCAGCACCGCCGCCGCCGGAGGATGCTGGTCGCGTCCGAGGGCCGCGCTCTCCCGCCCCACCAGCGTCTCGATCGAGGCGCGGTAGGTGTCGGTGACGATGCGCGGGTAGAGGCCGATGCCGATGATCGGCACCAGCAGGCAGGAGATCACGTAGATCTCCCTGGGCTCGGCATCCACCAGATGGGTGTGGGCCGCCAGCTCGGCGTTCTCCTTGCCGAAGAAGATCTCCCGCAGCATCGACAGCAGGTAGATCGGGGTCAGGATCACGCCCACCGCCGCCAGCACGCAGATCACCACCCGGAAGGTGAGGGAGTAGGCCTCGCTGGTGGCGAAGCCCACGAACACCATCAGCTCCGAGACAAAGCCGCTCATGCCGGGCAGGGCCAGGGAGGCCAGGGAGCAGACGGTCCAGAGGGCGAACATCTTGCGCATCTTCTGGCCCACGCCGCCCATCTCATCAAGAAGAAGCGTGTGGGTGCGGTCGTAGGTGGCGCCGACAAGGAAGAACAGGCTGGCGCCGATCAGGCCGTGGCTCACCATCTGCAGCATGGCGCCACTGGTGGCCAGGTCGCTGAAGCTGCCGATGCCGATCAGCACGAAGCCCATGTGGCTGATCGAGCTGTAGGCGATCTTGCGTTTGAGGTTGCGCTGGGCGAAGGAGGTGAGGGCGGCGTAGATGATGTTCACCACCCCCAGCACCACCAGCAAGGGGGCGAAACGGGCGTGGGCGTCGGGCAGGAGCTGCACGTTGAAGCGCAGCAGGGCGTAGCCGCCCATCTTCAGCAGGATGCCCGCCAGCAGCATGTGCACAGGGGCGGTGGCCTCCCCGTGGGCATCCGGCAGCCAGGTGTGCAGGGGCACAATCGGCAGCTTGACGCCGAAGGCGATCAGAAACGCCGCGTAGCAGAGCACCTGGAAGGCCACCGGGAAGCCGCGCTCCGCCAGCACCGTGTACTCAAAGCTGGGGGGGCCGCCGCCGAAAAAGCCCATCGCCAGGGCCGCCAGCAGGATGAAGAGGGAGCTGCCGGCGGTGTAAAGGATGAATTTGGTGGCGGCGTACTGGCGCTTCTTGCCGCCCCAGATCGCCAGCAGCAGGTACACCGGGATCAGCTCCAGCTCCCAGGCCAGGAAGAACAGCAGCAGGTCTTGAACGGCGAAGACGGCGATCTGGCCGCCATCCATGGCCAGGAGCAGGAAGTAGAAAAGGCGGGGCTTGAAGGTCACCGGCCAGGCCGCCAGGCAGGCCAGGGAGGTGATGAAGCTGGTGAGCAGGATCAGCGGCATCGAGAGGCCGTCGGCCCCGAGTGACCAGGCCAGGCCCAGGTCGGGCAGCCATTGCACCCGCTCGGCCAGCTGCAGGCCGCTCACGGAGGGGTCATAGCCGTTGAGGTAGGCCCCCACCGTGATCAGGAAGGTGGTGAGGGAAACGCCAAGGGCGTACCAGCGCACCCCGCGGCCGTCGCCCGGATCGGGGACGAAGGGAATGAGC
>JBKDOZ010000273.1:0-29542 GCA_046342735.1 Synechococcaceae cyanobacterium | reverse complement strand
GGCCTGCCTCCCGGTGCGCCAGATCATCCGGCCAAGGGCGCCACCCGGAAGGATTCTGAACAGATGACTGAGAAGAGCGCTGTTGAGGAGTTGGCGCAAGGGGGATAGCCGCCGCTGCTTGAAGAACAGATCAGCCACCGTTATCACCGGCAGCGGGCTGTCCATCAGCGATGGAGGAGGCTCCGGCGACTCCGGCCTCGTGGTAGTCGGCATCCTGATTCACCTGCCAAACGTCGTACAGCTTGCGGTCGGCCAGGATGTTGCGGGCCGTGAGCATGGCGGTCATCATGGAGTGATCTTGATTGTTGTATTGATGCATGCCATTGCGTCCTACCGTATGCAGATCTGGGTAATGGGACTGAAGAGCTTCCTTGATAATATCGCGCCGGCTTAAATAGTCGTCGTCGTAAACGGGATAGGCTTTGGGTTGGCGAATTACCGTGCCGTCGACCACATCGCCGGGTAGAGCCAGGTTTAGCTGTTCCAGCTCGTGGGTGGCCAGGGCGATCAGCTCGGCATCCGGCAGCTGCCAGAAAGGTTCATCGGTGTTGGTGAAGTATTCCATGCCATAGCATGCCATCCCTGGTTCGGGAACCATTTCGGCCGACCAGTTGGCGAAGTTCTGAATGCGTCCTACTTTCAGATTAGGGTCGTGGATGTAAAGCCAGTTGTCCTTGAACGACTGCCGCTTCTTGAGGATCAGGCCTACGGTCAGAAAATCGCGGTAGCGAAGCCCTGCCGCTGCCTCCAGGGCCTCGGCGGATAGGGCGGGGCGGATCGCCCCCACCAACCAACCCAAGGGGGCCGAGCTGATCAGCTGCCTCACATCAATCTGCCGGCTTTGCCCCCCATGGGACAGAGTCAGGCGCCAACCCCCCGAAGGCAGGGCTTCCATCGTTTCCACCCGGGTGCCCATCACCACGGATCCGCCCCATTCGTGGATCTTTTCGGCGGCAGCTTCCCAGAGCATGCCGGGGCCAAGCCGCGGGTAGCGGAAGGAGGTGATCAGGGTTTTGATCTCTTTGGACCGATCCCCTTGCACGGTGCCCCTGGAAGAACGCTTCGGTAGCAGAGCATTGCGAGCCGCTTTGCTGAGGGAGAGCCCGCGGATTCGCTGGGCTGCCCAGTCGGCGGAGATCTCGCGGCAGGGCATACCCCATACCTTTTCAGTATAGCTCTTGAAAAACATATTGTATAGACGTCTGCCGAATTTGTGGGTGACCCAGTCTTCCAGGTTGTCGGGAGTTGATGTGGTGGCTCGCTTCGCCTTGAAGTATGACGCCAGGCTCAAAAACGACTCTGTCTTGCCGAGATTGCTGACGACTTCGCCCACATCCAGAGGATAGGAGTAGAATTTTCTTTTGTAATAGATCCTGGAAAGTCTTGCGCATGTGAGCATGTCGTTCGGCAGGATCTCGCTCCAAAGGTCTTCAACCTCCTTGGATTTGGAGTAGAAGCGGTGACCGCCGATGTCAAACCGATAGCCCTTGTAAACTTCAGTGCGCGAGATTCCGCCCACATAGGTGTCGTCGGTTTCCCAGACAACCGTTTTGACTCCTGCCTTGTTCAGGAGATAGGCTGCCGTCAATCCTGCTGGACCGGCACCGATCACGCCAACAGGAAGTGGCTTGTCCTGCTCTTCGCAGCTCGTCAATGGGTAGACGCGCGGGACCACTAACTTTCTAGCATCCCGGACGTGCGCCTGGTTAGCCCGCGTCGCCTGCTGGGCCGCTGTTGCCCTGCCAGTGTGCTTCGCTTCGATTCTCTGTGAGGCTCATCTCCTTGCGCTCAGCCGAGTTATCCCGCTCTTTCAATGTGGCGGGATTCCTTGATTTGAGAAGTCCGCCGACTATCCCTTGTGGCTACCTCGATAGGCTTCGGAGTGGCATGGTGTTGCCGAGCTCATCGCAATCCTCAGCTCAAAGATGATAATACGTTTGTTGAGATCACTGCGGCTCTTCAATGAATAGGCGGGGCAAATCTGGTCTTTTGCTGTACCTGGCTTTAACGGGCCTCCTTACCTGCCTGGTCCTTGCAGGCAGGATTTGGGAGACTGCTCTCTGGGCCATGGAAGGCAGGCTGTGGCCGGGATGAATGCTTTTTGTTTTAACTCCCCTTGCGGCCATGGGCGTCCAGCCAAGCCCGCAGATCCGCCAGGGCCTGGGCACGATCCAGGTCGTCAAAGAGTTCGTGGCGGCTCTGCGGGTACAGCTGCCAGGTCTTGTCGGGGCTGCCGGCAGCTGCAAAAAAACCTTCGGCGGCCTCCGGGGCCGTCACCCGATCGTCTCCACTCTGGAGCACGAGCAGCGGCAGGTGCAAGTCCGGCGCCCGCTGCCTCAGCGTTGCCGCCGTGGCCAGGAAACCGGCGCCGAGCCGCAGGCTGCAGCGGCTGTGGCGAAGCGTATCTGTGCGGAATCGCTCCAGCGCCGAGGCATCGCGGCTGGCGAGCGCCATGTCGATGCCGGTGTTGAGCGTGAGGCAGGGCATCAGCTGCGACAACAACCGCGCCACCAGCACCCGCCACCAGGCGACGCCCGCCGCATCCAGGGCCGGCTTGGTGAGCACCAGGCCCCGGAGACCCATGGCCAGCTCCGGCTCACGCAGCAACAGATCCACGCACACCGCGCCGCCGAGGCTGTGGCCCAGCAGCACTTTGGGGCCATCGGGGAGCTCGCGGGCGGCCATCGCCAGGGTTGCGGTCACCACCTCCCCCAGCGATGTCCAGGCTGGCACCCAGCCCCTCGGGCCTGGTGAGCGACCGTGGCCCGGCAGAAGGGAGCCCCGCCACCCACCTTGAGGGGCGTGAGCCCCATCCGCTGAAGCGCTTACCCCCATTCGGGGACTTCACCCAACCCCCCCGGTTCCCCCAAGGTGACCGAACAAAGAACCCGGGAGGGTCACATGAGGACCCACGCCCATCTCCAGACCCCGTCCTTTGCCCCTGACTCTTCCCCCCCAGGGCCCGCCGCTGAAGCGGCCCCGTCCTGCCTGGGTCGCACCTGCCTGCACTGGGGAGCCAATGGCGAGCTGATCGACGACGATCGCGATCTCGTGCTGCAGCGCCTGCGCCTGGTGGATCCCCAGATGGAGCCTCCCTCCCGCCGATAGCCTCTGCCGGCAGCCTGCGGCCGCACCGCCGCCATGACCGCGCTCCGCTTTCACCTCTCGATCCCCTCCGCCGACCTGGACGTCACCGAGCGCTGGTACGTGGATGGGCTGGGCTGCGTGGCCGGCCGCCGCAGTGAACACGCCCTGATCCTCGATCTGGGGGGGCACCAACTGGTGGCCCAGCGCACCGATGCTCCGCTGGATCGGCCCCAAAGCGGTATCTATCCCCGCCATTTTGGTCTCGTTTTTGAGCAGCTCAGCGCCTGGGAGGCCCTGCGGGATCGGGCCCGCTGCGCCGCGCTCCGCTTCGGCGTGGAGCCCAAGTGCCGCTACCAGGGGCAAGAGCTGGAGCACCACACCTTTTTCCTGATCGATCCCGACCACAACTGGCTGGAGTTCAAGCATTACCGCCACAGCGCCGCCGTTCTGGGCTGCCGCCATTGGACCCAGGTGGGCGATCGGGAGCTCAGGGGGTAGGCGATCCAAGCCTCGTAGGCCCCCAGCTGGTGCCCTACGGCTCGGAATCGCGGTCGTTTCCCAGCGAATCCCGAGGGACTCCTCGTCTGCGGCAATGCTGCACAGATTCCCCCGATCGGATTAGGGTCCGCCCATGCACGAGCGGTTGGCTAGCCCCTGGCAACAGGATCCCCCGGTGCTGGGGGGCGAGTTGGACGGTCCCTTGGTGGACCTCCTGCTGCTGCACTCTCCCCTGGCGATCGCCCTGGCCGATGAGCAGGGATGCCTGCTCCGGGTCAATCCCTGCCTCTGTCGCCGGCTCCGCCGGCCCGAAGCCGAGCTGCTGGGCCAACACTGGAGCGCCGCCCTCGGTGCCGCGACGGCCGATCCGCCTGGGGCAACCACCAGCTCCGCTTCGGTGGTGGATTTGTCGCGCGCCCGCCGCGAACTCATCAGCCTGCCGATCGACCTGCCCCGCCCGGATGGAACGGTGGAGCCGGCCACCCTCAGCCTGGCTCCCGTGCGCGGGGAGGACGGCACGACGCGGCGCCTGCTGCTCTGGATCCCGGAACCCGCCAGCGATCCCAGCGACCGCTGGCAGATCGCCATCGATTCCGCCGATATCGGCGTCTACGACCTCCACATCCCCAGCGGTCAGGTGCTTTTCTCCGACACCTACCTGCACAACCTCGGCTATCCGCCAGGCAGCTGGATGCCGTCGCTGGAGGAATGGCGCAACCGCATCCATCCCGAAGATCTGGAGCGGGTACTGGCCGCCACCGCCCACCATCCCGGCTCCGAGCGGGTGGAGCTCGAATATCGCTTGCGCCACCGCGATGGTTCCTGGCGCTGGATGTTCGATCGCAGCCGGGTGGTGGAGTGGGACGACAACGGCCAGCCCCTGCGGGCCGTAGGCACCCTGCTCGATGTGAGCGAGCGCCGGCGGGCCCAGTTGGAGCTGGAGCGGGCCAACGAACGCATGCGCCTGGCCGCCCGGGCCGATGGCATCGGCTTCTGGGAATACGACATGGTGGCCGACCGGCCCCATTGGGATGACGAGATGCTGCGCATCTACGGCATCAGCCGTGAGGAGTTCAGCGCCACCGGGGAGGCCTGGGAGGCCTTCCTGCATCCCGACGACCAGGAGGAGGCCACCAGCCTGCGGCAGAGCTGGGAGCTGAGCGACGGTGTGCTTGAGCAGCGGTTCCGCATCATCCGGCCCGACGGCGAGGTGCGCCACATCCGCTCCAGTGCCCTGCTCACCCGCGACGCCGCCGGTCGGCCCCTGCGCATGACCGGCGTCAACTTCGACTTCACCGACAAACGCCGGGCCGAGGAGGCGGCGATGGCCGCCCACCTGCGCGAGCAGCGCATGGTGAGCCACCAACGGCGCGTGCTCCAGCAAAAGCTCAAGACCAGCCTGACGGCGGCGGCGATCGCCCACGAGATCAACCAGCCCCTGAGCATCATCCTGTTGCACTGCCAGATGGCGATGGCGCGGCTCGATCAGAGTCCCGCCGAGGCTCCCTGGCAGAACACCATGCGACCGCTGCTCACCACCTTGGTGGAGGAGGCCGAGCGCATGCACACCACGATCGAAACAATGCGCATGCTGCTGCGCAACATCCAGACCGAGCTCTGCCCGGTGGATCTGAGCAACGTCGCTGGCAGCGCCCTGCTCTACCTGTTGCCGAAACTGCGCCAGGTGGAGGTGGAACGCATCGGCCTGACCCGCCCCTGCCTGATTGATGGCGACGACGTCCAGCTGAAGATCTGCGTCAGCAATGTGCTGCGCAATGCCCTGCAGGCCACCGAGGGCCAGCGGCCAGGATCCCGCCGTATCCGCGTCGAAATGCAACGGCAAGACAGCTGGGTCGACCTGGTGGTGGGGGACAGCGGCCCGGGCTTTGGCGAGCACTTCCCCGACACCACGGTGCTGCGCTCCTCCAAGGAGGAGGGCACCGGCCTGGGCCTCTACGTGGTGCGCACCACCCTCGACAACCACGGCGCCACCATCCATTTCGGACAGTCGCCCCTGGGTGGGGCGGAGGTGCGGCTGCGCTTCCCGTTGCTCAGCTGATCACGATGGGCGCGGCGATGCGGGCGTTTCCGGCGGCGGCGGTGTAAAACGGGGGCACTGAACCGGCCCCCATGCGTCCGCTCTCCTTCCTGTTCGCCGCCCTGCTCGGTGTGGTGTTGGCGATGATCGCCCCGGCGATCGCCGGTCCGCGCCCGGACGCCCCCCTGCCCGCAGCCACCACCCTCGCCTGGGCTGCTGAAGCCGTGGCGCCGGTGGCCGAAGCCATCGATGGCGAGCCGCCCGTTGCGGCGGGCCAGCTGGCTTCCGACCAAGAGGAGAATTCCGTGGAGGAGATCTCCGTGGAGGAGATCAGCCGCTCGATCCTCGACACCATCAACGCCCTCAGCGACGCCGCCTGATCCCCTTCCATGCCTGACCTGGCCCCTGGCGCCGTTCTTCCCTTCGCCTCCCCGGGCCGGGGGCGCAACCGCCGCCCCGATCCCGCCCCTGCCGCTGGCAAGGGCTTCGCCGCGGGCCCCCAGGAGCGCGCTGAGGATCGTCGCCGTTCCACCCGTCGCCGCCGACCCATGGCCCGGTTGAGCGCTGGCGATTGGGGCCCCCTCGGCAAGCACCCTGATCTTGAGGCGATCGTCGCCCGGCAGCGCCTTGGCCTCCCCCTCTCCGGTCGCCTCCCGGTGGCCTCCGTGAACCAGGCCTGGAAACGGGCCGCCGCCGAGCACCATCCCGATCGCGGCGGCGCCCACGACACGATGCAGGCGATCAATGGGGCCCGCGATCGTCTGCTCGGCCGCGACGAAGACTGAGACTTCGCGCCAACTGCGGCCTACCAGAGGCCCGGCAGCAGCCGCCAGCTGCGTTCGCGGTAGGCGGCAAAACCGGGGTAGCGCTCCTCGAGGCTCTGCTCCTTGGCCCCAATCCGCGGCACGTAGACCAGCAGCACCGAAGCCGGCACCAGCCAGGCCCACGGCGAACCGGCGAGAACCGCGAAGCTGGCGTAGCGAATCAGGTCGCCGAGGTAATTCACGTGGCGGATCCGGCGCCAACAGCCGTCCTCCACCAGGCCTACCCCGAGCATCTTGGCGGTTGTTTTTTGCACATCGGCGCAGGTGTTGAGCAGCGAGCCGAAGCTGAAGAGCACCACCGCTAAGGCCATGGTGAGGGGCGCCAGGGGGGCGGGGTTCGCCATCGCCAGCCAACCGGGTACCGCGAAGAACAGGCCCACATACAGAACCATGAACACCGCCGTGAGCGGGTCCACCGGCTCGCGGAAGATCTGTTCCGCCCGCGCCGGCAGCAACAGGGGCTCCACCAGCCACCAGGCGCAGTAGGTGATGTGCAGCGCCAGGTAGAGCACCACCCGCGGCCCGTCGAGGCCCAGGGCCAGGGCGGGGATCGCCAGAGCAAAAATCGTGGTCACCTTGGCGATGTTGATCGCCTGCAGCTGGGTGAGGGGGAGCATCGGAAGATTCAGATCAATAGCCGGAGGAGCCCTGCGGCGGTCGGCTGACCGGACTCTGACGCAGATAGGCGGCCACCGGTAGCGGACGGCTCTGGCTGTAGCCGAGCGGCAGCCAGAGGTCGCCCCCGTCAGCGGCGTAGTGGATCTCCCAGTGGTAGAGGCCGCGGTAGGCCGCCGGGTCCTCCCGCAGCAGGGCGGCGTACTCGAGCACCCCGCGGCCGTAGTGGTCGCTGTTGTTGTAGCCCCACAGGCCCTGGCGGATGTCCCGCAGGCCACCGCGGCGCACCAGGTAGCGGCCGGCGGCGTGGATGGCGGTGCGGGGATCGCGGATGTCCCCGCCGTTGCCGATCCCCGGCTCGGCCCAGGTGGTGGGCAGGAACTGCATCGGGCCGTGGGCATCCGCCACCGAGACCCCATCGATGCGGCCCATGCCGCTCTCCACCAGGTTCACGGCGGCGAGCACCTGCCAGGGGATGCCGGTGGCGTCGGCCGCCTCCCGGTAGTAGCGCAAAAGGTGTTCGGCAGGTTCCGGGGCCACGATCCGCCAGGCGGGCACCCGGGCCGGCCGGGGCGGGCGGTGCATGGCGAGGAAGGCGCGCCGGGCCCGCAGATGGCGATCCAACACCGGCTGCCAGCGCTGCGGCAGCTCCGCCCGCACCGCGGTCGCCAAGGCCCTGCGGTGGGCCAGCACGCGGTAGATCACCTGCTGTTGGTGGCCCAGGGCCGGCAGCTCCGCCTCCGGTGTGGCCGGATCGCGCACCGCCTGCTCCACCTGGGCCAACAGGGCGGCCAGCCGGGCGGGCTCGGCGGGTACCAGCGGGTAGTGGCGGCCGTCGGCGGCGCGGGGCAGGGAAGGGTCGGTGGGCAGCGCCAGCGCGGGCCGGGGGGCGCTTGGCGTGGCGGGCGGGTTGGGCACGTCGGCGCCGACGCCGGCGGGCGCCCGCAACACGGTGCTGCAGCCCATCAGCAGCGCGGCAAGGGTGAGGCCGGGCCAGGGGGAAGGGCGGCGCGCCATCAGTGGCGAGGCGTGCCCGAATCAGCCAGGAGGTCGTCTTCCGGTCCGCCAGCCAGGCCGCGGAAGCTCTGGCGTAGCAGATCCAGCCAGCCGCCGCGGTGCTCCCGCAGCTCCTGGCGGGCGGCCCACTCGGTGGCCTCCACCTCCTCCTCCGGGAGCGCCACCGCATCGACCAGCTGGCGGTAGGCCTGCTTTTCACGCGGGTTGATCGCCTCCCGGTCGCCGGGGGCCCGCCCGACGAGCACCATCATGAAGGCGAGCTTGAGGGCCAGCTGGCGGTCTTCGGGGGTGGGGAGGGCGCGGGCCAGGCTGTCGAGAAGCTCCAGTGAGGCCGCTCGGGCGGCGATGATCTCCACCGCTTCGGTGGAGGGGCCCTCACCGCCCGGGGGGGTGAGATAGCGGGCCACCAGCTTGGCGAGCAGCCGTTGCTCCTCGGTGCTGAAATCGCCGTCGCACCAGGCCACGGCGCAGACGATCCGCAGCAGATCCAGCTCCTCAGATCCGGGACCGCGGGCCGGGGCCAGGTCTTCCGGAAGCGGAGCGTGGGGGTCGGAGGACATCGGCATCTGCAACGCGGGCCTGTCGCTCATTCTGGATGGCGCAGGCGCTCCAGCACGCCGTTCTGGTGCAGATCGGCCAGGGCGTCGTAGCCGCCGATCGCCTCACCATCGAGGAAGATCTGGGGGAAGGTGGTGCGGCCGCTGCGTTCGGCCAGCGCCTGCCGTTGCTCGGGGCTCGTCACGGTCGCCAGCTGGTGGGGCACGCCGAGGGTGCGCAGCATGCGCAGGGCCCGGGCCGAGAACGGGCAGCCTTCGAGCACGGCGATCTCCAGGCGGGGTTCGCTGGGCTGGGATCGGTCGGTGGGCTGGGCCTGGGGCTCGGATGTCAGATCCCCCTGCAGCAGGCCCACGAGCAGATCGGCGCCGCTGCGGATCAGGGTGCCGGGCTCCAGGTGGCCGCCCCAGACCTGGCAGTCACCGTCCGAGAGGCTCAGGTGCAGATGCACCCCATGGGGGGCCAGGGTGCCCTGGAGGGTAATGATCTCCAGATCCCCCTCCAGCACGCTCGGGCCTGGCCGTCCGGGGCACTGGAAGGCAGCCCGCGAGAGGTTGCCGACCACGCCGAGCACGAAGCCGGTTGCCCCCTGTTGCGCCGCCAGGTGCTCCAGGCTCAGGCGCAGGTCGCTGCCTGGCTCGAGGTGGATCGGCACGACGCGCATGGCGGAACCCTCGGCATAGCGGCGCCCACCTTACGGGGCGAACCCACCGCCCTCCCCCTCGCCGCGTTCCCCCTCGGCGCCCCCGCCCACCAACACCCGCGAGCCCCGCTCGCCGGCGATCACTTCGATCCCCTGCCGAATCCGCTCCCGCAGGGCCCCCACATGGCTGATGATCCCCACGAGCCGCCCCCCCTGCCGCAGGCGATCGAGCTCATCCATCGCCAGCTGCAGATTGTCGGGGTCGAGGGTGCCGAAGCCTTCGTCGATGAACAGGGTGTCCAGGGCCAGGCCGCCGCTATGGGCCTGCACGGTGTCGGCCACTCCGAGGGCCAGGGCCAGGGAGGCCTGGAAGGTTTCCCCTCCCGAGAGGCTGGACACCTCCCGCTCCTCGCCGGTGTAGGCATCCAGCACCCGCAGCCCCAGGCCCGCCTTCACCCCCCGCCGCCCCTCCACATCGCTGAGCCGCAGCTGATAGCGCCCGGCGGTCATCAGCTCGAGCCGCAGGTTGGCAAAGCGGCAGATCTCCTCGAGGTAGGCGGAGAGCACCCAGCGTTGCAAGGAGATGTGGGGCTGGCTGCGGCCGAGGCAGCGATCGGCCACGCGGGACACCAATTCGGCCCGCTGCCGCTGCCCCTCCAGGGTGGTCGCCGCCAGGCGGTGCCGCTCCGCCAGGCGCTGCAACTCGCTGCGGGCCGCCTCCACCCGGGTGCGCCGCTCCAGCGCCCGGCTGCGGGCCCCATCGGCCAGGAGCAGGCGCTCGCCGGCGGCGGTGGTGTCGGGCCGTGGCTCGGGCAGATCCTGCAGATCGGGGGCCTCCAGCAGGGCCGCCAGGCGCGTGCCCTCCTCCTCGAAGCTGCGGATCCGACCCTGCCACTGCTGGCGTTCGTGCTCCTCCCGCAGGGCGGCCTGGGCGAGGGCGGCATCGGCAAAACCGCTGGGGGCCAGGTCCTCCGCCAGGCGCCGCTGCGCTTCGGCGGCACGGCTGGCGGCCCGGGCCCGCTCCTCCACCACCGACCCCAGCTCCTCAAGGGGCTTGTCCTGGGGCGGGCCGGTGTCGAGGACCGTCGTCGGGTCGGTGCCCTTCCCCAACTCCGCCTCCACCCGTCCGGCGAGCTCCCCGGCGCGGCGTTCGCCGTCGTCGGCCTGCTGCCGCTGCCGAGCGGCCTGCTCCCGCAGCTCCCGCAATCGCTGCTCATAGCGTTGCCCCTGGTTCACCAGCTCCTGCAGCCGCTGCTCCAAGGCGGGAACTTCAGCGGCCTCCCGGAGCGCCAGTGCCAGGGCCTGGCCGGTTTCCGCCGCAGCGGCCCGGATGGCGGCGGCGGGACGCTCCTCCCCCAGGCGCTGCTCCAGCGCTTCCCGTTCCGTCTGGCGGCGTGCCCGCTCGGCCGCCGCCTGCCGTGCCCGCTCCTCGGCGGCGGCCCGATCCCGCTCCGCCGCGGCGATCTGTGGATCGGACACCGGGTCGGCCGCCGCTTCGGCGGGCTGGGGATGGCCGGTGGCGCCGCACACCGGGCACGGCTGCCCCGGTTGCAGGTCGGCGGCCAGGCGGGCCGCCATCCCCGCCAGTTGCCGCTCCCGCAGGTGCAGGAGGGAGGCGCGGCAGTCGTTCGCCGCCCCCTCGGCCCGTACGGCCAGCTCCCGCGCCTCGCCCTCGCGGCCGCGGGCGGCCTCGAGGTGCTCCAGGGTTTCCAGGCGCGTGCGGGCCTCGGTGTGGGCGCGCTGCAGCCCATCCAGGCGGTCGGCGGCGCGGCGGGCTGCCGCCAGCTGCCCCTCGCCCGCCTGCCGTAGGGCCTCGGTGGTTGCCAGCACCTGCTCTCCTTTCGCCACGCGGCCGGCGGCCTCCACCGCCCCTGCTGCTGCGGCGGCGGCGGCGCGGTGCAGGCTGGCGGCCTCGGCCGCTACGGCCGCCAGGGCTTCCAGCTCCGTGCGCCGGGCCGCCAGGGCGCGGGAGGCGCGCGCCAGGGCGGCCGTGCTGGGCGGCTCCCGTAGGGACAGGCCCCGTACGGCGTCGGGCAGGGCCTGGGGCAGGGCATCGGCCCGATCCCGCGCCTGCTGCGCCTGCCGCAGCCGCATCACCAGCTTCTGCTGCCCCTCGGCCTGGGCGATCCGGGCTTCGTGCTCAGCCCGCAGGCTGCCCCGCAGCGCCTCGGCCCGCTCCGCCACCGCCAGCGCCTGGCGCATCGCATCGATGGCGGCCACCTGGGGCTGCCGTTCGGCGGCACGCAAGCGGGCGGCGGCGCGCCGATCCCAGCGCTCCGCCAGGCTGGCGGTGTCGCTCTGCTGGCGGCGCGCGCGCTCCAATTCCTCGGTGGCGGCGGTCAGGACCCTTTGGCTCTCGGCCTCCTCCGCCTCCAGGGCCTGCACCAGCCCCTCCAGCTCCCGCTGGTCGGTTGGCAGCTGATCGGTGGCTTCCTGCGGGTCAGCTCCGTTCCCGGTCCGCCAGGGGGAGGCGACATGGGCGGCCTGTTCCCGCAGCCCCTCCAGCTCCCGTTGGCCATCGAACACCGCCCCCCGCGCCGCGCGGGCCTGCTCGTCCAGCCAGAACGCTGCCCGCTCGTAGAGGGTGGTTTCGAACAGGGTCTTGAGAAGGCCCTCCCGCTCCTCGGTGCGGGCGCGCAGCACCTCGGCGAAGCGCCCCTGGGGCAGCAGGATCACCTGCCGGAAGCGGGCGCCATCGAGCCCCACCAGCGCCGTGATCTCGCGGGACACTTCGGCCGGCGCCCGCGCCACCGCTTCGGCCCCCTCGCCGCGCAGACGCAGCAGGGCGGCCCGGGCTCCGCGGCTGGTGGTGCCGCTGCCGCGGCTCTTCGGCAGCGTGCAGGCGGGGGAGCGCTCCACCCGCCAGCGCTCCCCCGCCGCGGTGAATTCGAGCGCCACCCGCGGCACCGCCGTGGCCGCCGCGTGGTCGGAGCGGAGCGCCTTGGCGCTCCGCTCGCCGGTCACCTCCCCGTAAAGGGCGAAGCAGAGGGCGTCGAGCAGGTAGGTCTTGCCGGCGCCGGTGGGGCCGTGGATCAGGAACAGGCCATCGCGGGCCAGGGCATCGAAAGCGATCACCACCGGTTCGGCGTAGGGCCCGAACGCCTCGATCTCCAGCCGGTGGGGTCTCATGGTTCGTCGCCCTGCCCGGCGGCCTCCAGGGCCTCGCGCAGCAACCGCACCTCCGGTTCCTCGGCGGGGCGCCCCTGCTGATCGGCGAAAAAGGACAGGCTGCGCTCCAGTGGGCTCAGGCGCGGCCCGATCCGCTCTGCCCGGGCCACTCCCCCCTCTGCGGCCCGCTCCGGCGGGCGATGGCGCAGCTCAGCGATGTGGGGAAAGCGGGGTCGCAGCCGGGCCATCGCCTGCAGCGGCAGGCTTTCGTCGGTGAGGAACACCCGCAGCCGGGCCTGGCGGGCCTCCTCGAGCGCTGGATCGTGCAGCAGTGTCTCCAGGGGCCCCGCGATGGTGCGCAGCGGCCGGCCCACCCCCAGGGGCACCACCTCCACGCGAACCGTGCCGTCGACGGCGAGATCCACCAGCCGCACCGACTTGCCCTGTCCCTCCTCGGAAAACGAATAGGGAAGGGGCGTGCCGCTGTAGGCCAGGCGGGGACCATCGAGCTCCTGGGCGCCGTGCAGATGGCCCAGGGCCACGTAGGCGAACTCCGCGAAGGCGGCCACGCTCACCCGCTCCACGTTGCCCACCGAGAGCTCCCGCTCCGATTCCGAGGGCCTCCCCCCGGCCACGAAGGTGTGGGCCACCAGCACGGCGCGGCCGCTGCGGCGGGCCCGGTCGGCGTGGATGCGGGCCAGGGCCAGGCGCGTGACCTCCTCATGGCCGAGGCGGGCCGGCATCGCGCCCGACTCGGGGGGCGGCAGCAGGGCGGGGCCGTCGAGGCTGGGCTCCAGAAATGGCAGGGGGTAGATCGCCACCGGCATGCCGCCACGGCGCGGGGTCACCAGCACCGGTTCGTCGCAGCGCCGGGCATCGCCGCGGATCGTGATGCCCAGGGAGCCCAGCAGCCCGTCGTAGACCGACACCCGCACGTTGGAGTCGTGGTTGCCGGCGATCGCCACCACCGCCGCGCCCGTTTCGCGCAGCCGCCGCACCGTGGCATCGAACAGCCGCACGGCATCGGCGGGGGGGATGGCCCGGTCGTAGAGGTCGCCGGCGATCAGCACCGCATCCACCTCTGCTTCGGCGGCGATTGCCGTGATCCGCGCCAGGGCCTCGGTCTGCTCCTCCAGCAGCGATGTGCCATGGAAGGAGCGACCCAGGTGCCAGTCGGAGGTGTGCAGCAGCCTCATGGGGGGGGATCGAGCAGCTGGATGCGGTACAGCACCTCCTCCAGGGCATCGGCCGCCTGCACCCCCGCCCAGCGGGCCGGGTTGGCGGGCGTGCAGCAGGCGGGCACCGGCGCCAGCACGGTCCAGGGGCGGGCATGGCAGAACTGGACCACGCTCAGCCGCTCCGCCCCGCTGTCGGCGGGGGCCACCACCCGGTGCCAGCCCGCGGGGATCGTGCCGTTGCTCAGGCGCTCCAGCATCAGGCCGGTGTTGAGGATCACATGCCCAGGGGGCGGCACCGCATCCACCCAGCTCCCCTCCACCTGCACCTGCAGCCCCGGCCCGGTGGCCCGCGGCAGGGCGGTGATCAGGTTGATATCGGCGTGGGGAGCGGCCCAGAGATGGCCCTCGTCCGGGGCCTGGGCCATGGGGGGGTAGCGGATCGCCCGGCTCAGGGTGGGGGCCTCCTGGGTGATCTCGTCGAAGAAGCCTTCGGCGCAGCCCATGCCGAGGGCGATGATCCGCAGAAAGCGGCGTTGCAGCTCGGCCAACTCGCGGTGGAAGCGGCCCAGCACCGCCGTGATCCCGGGCACCGCGGCCTCGGGCAGCACCGGGGCGGGATAAAGCACCGGGTAGCGACGCCGCAGGGGATGGCCGGCGGGCAGCTCCTCGCTCCAGTTGAGCATCTCCTTCCAGTCGGCCCGCTCGCTGCCGGCGGCCGTTTCCACCAGGAGGCCGGTGTAGCCGGTTTGTCCGCTGCTGCCGGGGGCGCGGAAGCGTCCCTTCACCTCCGGCTCCAGGGCGAAGAAGCGCGCCAGCATCCCGTAGGCGTCGTCGAGCAGGGTGGCGGAGAGATCGCAGGCGGTGTAAACGAAACCGGTGGCGAGGCTGCGGCGCACCCCATCGATGACGGCGTCGCGGCTTCTGGCGTCACCCCGCTCGAAGGCCAGCAGATCGACCTCGAGAATGCCTTCGCCGTGGCTGGCGGCTCCGGCGGCAGGGCTGCCAGCGGAGGAGGCGTCGGCAAGGGAGGCGTCGGCGGGGGAGGCGTCAGCGGGGGGCATCGGCGATAGCGGATCGACGGGAGACGGCGACAGGCCCAAGCGTTGCACGTGCAGTACAAGCGTACTACGCTCAAAGAAGGTATGGATTCGCTCCATGGCTTCCCGCCTCCCCCCTCTCTCCTCCCGCCCCCCATCCACGTCCCCATCCACGATCATGGCCGCGGCCCTGGTGGATCCCGCCGTGGAGCCCCTGCGCCGCGCCAACCCCCATCGCTATCGCGATGTGCGCCCCGGCCATCTGGCCGTGGTGGCTGGCAGTGGGCGCCCTTGGTTCATCGGCCGTGTCTGCGACGTCACCGCCCGCCCCTGGGGCCGCACCCCCACCTTCGTGCAGGTGATCAATGTGGACAGCGGCGACGTGGAGCGCATCCCTGCCCCCTGGATCGTCGCCCTGATGAGCGAGCGGGGCCTGGCCTGAGGCGGCGGGGGTTGCGATCAGCGCTTCCCAGGCGTTGCGAAAGCCCGACGCACCACCGGCAGGTCCTCGCAGAAGGGGGGGCGTCCCATCTCGGCCGCCGTTTCCACCCGTTTGCGATAGCGCCGCTGTAAGGCCTGCAGCCGCAGGGTGATGCCGCACTGGGCTTCCAGCCAGCGCAGCAGGGGCTCCCGCTGCCGAGGCATCGCTCCGAGGGCTTCGGCCTCGCGCAGCAGCGGCGCCAGCTCATTGGCCCAGAGCGACAGGGTCACCGGATCCTCCGGCGGTTGCCGGCCCCGGGTGAGCGCCGCCTGATCCCAGGCGCTGCGTCGATCCGGTAAGAACAGAGCCAGCAGGGTGAACACGAGGGCAGCCGCCACCGCGATCCCCAGGGCCTGGCGCGTCCGAACTCGCTGCCACAGCCCCCGCCGCAGGAACGGCCAACGCGCTGAACACCCCCGCGGAGGGGGGGAGGGGGAGGAAGGGGAGGCCACGCGAAAGGATGGGGGTGAGGGGCCGGATCGCCCCGGCGTAGCGCTGCCCCGGCACCGCCGGCAAGCGCCGCGGGAGGATGGCCGCCTACGGGGCTCGGGCGTGGTCCGCTTCGCGATCGAGCTGCTTCCCTGCCTGCTGCTCGGCCTGCTGCTCGGCCGCCGTTGGCCCGCCCTGCCGGTCCGATTGGCGCCACCGCTGATGCACTGGGGCGTGCCGGTGTCGGTGGTGGGGCTGCTGCTGCGCTCCGGCCTCTCCCGCGACCTGCTGGCCTCCGCCCTGTTGGCCGCCGTCGCCAGCGGTGGCGGGCTGTTGCTGATCCGCCTATTGCCCCCGCTGCGGCGCCGGCTGAACTGCGGCACCCTGCAGCTGGGCAGCGTTGTTGGCAACACCGCCTACTGGGGGCTGCCGGCCGCCCTGGCCCTGTTGCCCCCAGCCGCCCTCCCCCACGTCATCAGCTACGACCTGGTGGGCACCCTGGTCACCTGGAGCATCGGGCCTTTGCTGGTGGAGGGGATCGCCGCCCGCCCCCGCCCGGTGCTGGTGGCCCTGTTGGAGAGTCCCGCCAGCCGCGGGCTGGCCCTGGCGCTGCTGCTCCAGCTCACCCCCTGGCGCGAACCCCTGGCCACCCTGCTCTGGTTCCCCGCCCGGCTGGTGTTGCTGCTGGCGCTGACGCTGGTGGGCATGCGCCTGGCCCGGATGCTCAAGCCCACGGCTCCCCGGGCCGCGCCCGCGCCCGCCCTGGTGTTGGCCCTGGCCCTCAAGCTCGCCCTGTTGCCCGCTGTGCTGTTGGCCCTCAGCGCCCTGCTGCCCCTGCCCGAATTCGTGGGCGATGCCGTGGTGCTTCAGGCGGCTGCCCCAACCGCCATCTCGGTGCTGCTGATCGGCGAGGCGGCCGAGTCCCGCGGCCACCAGGGCGAGGCGGCCCCGGCGGCATCCCTGCTGCTCTGGAGCACCGGGATCGCCTTGATCAGCGTGCCGCGGTGGGGGACGCTGCTCCACGGGCTCCCCCCCGGCTGAGGCGCCGCAGCGTTTCATGGGGCTGTTCGCCAAACAAGCCCCGGTAGTCGCGGGCGAAATGGCCGGCGTTGTGGAATCCCCAGCGATGGGCCAGATCCATCACCCGCACGTCCCCTGGCCCATGGCGCAGGAGCTGGCCGTGCACCCCGTGCAGCCGCCGCAGCTTGAGGTAGGCCATCGGCCCCATGCCCAGGTGCTCGCGGAAGCCGCGCATCAGGCTGCGGCGACTTGCATAAACCCTGCAGCAGAGATCCTCCAGCGTGATCGGGGTGCCGGGATTTTCCCGGGCCCACTCCTCCACAAGTTTCACCAGCTCCAGCCGGGAGGGTTCGCGCACCACGCCGGCCTGCCGCTCCAGCCCATCCACCAGGCTCTCGAGCACCAGGGGCAACAGATCGCCGGCAAGCCGCCGCCTGTGCTCCAGTTGGGCCACCAGATCGGGCGAACGCCGGGCCAGCCGAAACAGCCCATGCAGGAAGGCCCGCAGCTCCCCCAGGCGCCGGGCCTCCAGCCTCAGCCAGTTGTGCCGCACCAGCGGCCGCTCCAGCTCCGGGCAACCCAGCCGCTCAGCGCTCTCCAGCAGCAGGCGGCGCTCCACCCGCAGCAACGCCAGGCCATAGCCGTCGGGGGTCACCAGATGGACCTCGCGGAAGGGATCGAGCCCGTAAATCGCCTGCTCCGGCAGCTCCAGACCGTGGGCCTGCAGCCCCACCGGCCCCCGGGCGATCGGCGCCAGCGAGAGGCCGAAGGCATAGCAATCCTGCGGCTTGGCCCCGATCGCCAGCACGGGGGTCGCGAGCCGCACCTGCAGCACTTGTATGTGCTCCAGGGGCACCACCATTCCGGTGGCCCGAAAGGAGCCGCTCTGAAGCTGCAGCACCTCCAGCTCCAGTCCTATCTGTTGCAATAACGACGTAAAGACCTCGATGTCGCCACAGTCGAAACGCCGCGGAAGCCAGCGAGAAGAAACATCCACCACGGCGAGGATTCGGCTTCCTGGGTGGCAAGCCTGCCACGGGATCCCCTGGCCGGTCGACAGGATGGCAGCTTCCGCACACCGCCCCTCCCGCCGCTCCATGGCCGGTTCCCTCCGCCGTTCCCCCCCTCGTTCACCGCTGCGGCGCCTTGGGGGAACGGCAGCGTTGCCACCCCTGCTCCTGGCCATCAGCTGGGGTCAGGAGTTGATCGACCCGATCGTTTTTGGCGGTCGCTTCAACCTGCCGATGCTGCCCCGGGGACCGTTCCTCGGGGTGCTGACCACCCCCTTCAGCGCCCCGGCGGCCCTTCTCCAGTTGGAGGGGGCGCCCCTCGATGGCGGGCGGGCCCGGGGTGGGGCGCGGCTGCCGCTGGAGCGGGCCGCCGGCGGTGACACCCCCGTGCTGCCGTTCCAGGCCACCGCCGGTTCGGTGCGGCTCCTGCTCGACAGCGGTGCCTCCTCGACGATGGTGACGCCCGAACTGGCCCGCCGCCTCGGCCTGGCCAGCCGACCCATGCCGGACGGGGGCGCGGCCCTGGCGGGCGGCGGCGGCGACTGCGCCCTGCCCGCCGCCCGCCGCACCCGATTGCCGACGCTATCGCTGGCGGGGCTGCGGCTGGAGCGGCTGGAGGCCCTGCTGTTGCCGATCGCCGCCCTGCCGCCGGGGGTGGATGGGGTTCTGGGGGTGCCGACCCTGCGGCGCCTGCCGGTGTGGGTGGATCCCGGCGGTGGCGGCCTGGCGCTCGGGCCTCCGGCCCTGGAGGCGGCGGCCTCGGCCGGTGCCCCACGGTTGCGGCTCCCCCTGCGCCTCCACCGGGGCGTGCCGCTGCTGGCGTTGCAGGGCGAGGGCCGGCCGATCCCCGCCCTCGTCGACAGCGGGGCCGAGGGGCTGTTTCTCAGCCCTTCGCTGGCGGGCGTCTGGCGCCGCTGGGGGCCGCCCAGCCCCTACGGCTGGTGGGGGTCTGCGGGGAGCAACCGGTGAGCCGTCGCACCTACGCCGGCCTGGTCCTGCCCGGCGAGCCCCCCGCCAGCCTGGCGCAGCCGTTCGAGGGAATCGTGACGACCAATCCGATCTTCGAGCAGCTGGGGGTGGAGGCGATCGCCGGCCAGGAGCTGCTGCGCCATCGCCGCCAGCTCTGGCGGCTTGATGCCCCCCGCCCGGAGCTGCTGTTGTGGTGAGTGCGCCCCTGGCTCTGGTGCTGCAGCGCTGCCTCGCGGCCCTGCGCACCCCCCTGAGCGCCACCGACCTGGCCCTCACCCTGGCCCTGCTCGGTGCCTACGCCGCCTGGGCCCTGCCCTGGGGTCTACGCAATGGCTTCCTGCGCCGCTGCCGGCGCCCGTTCGCGCCGCGGCCGTGGCTGCGCCAGGCCCTGGCGCTGCTGCTGATGCCCTCGCTGGTGGAGGAGCTGCTCTTCCGGGTGGCGCCCCTGCCCCGCTCCGGCGAGGGAATGGCGATCCCTTCGGCCCTGGGCTGGGCTGCTCTCGCCCTGCTGGCCTTTGTGGCCTATCACCCCCTGGCGGGTCGGCTCTGGTACCCCGCCGGCCGTGACCTCTTCCACGACCCCCGCTTTCTCGTCCTCTGCGCCGGCCTCGGGCTGGTGTGCACCGTGGGCTATTGGACCAGCGGATCCCTGCTGGCGCCTGTGGTGCTGCACTGGTTGGTGGTGCTGGTGTGGCTGGATCCGCTGGGGGGAGAGGAGTGGCTGCGCCCCCCAGGGGCGTGAGGCGGCCGTAGCGGCTCAGCCGTAGTGGCTCAGCCGTAGTGGTTCGGCACGAAGAACTGCTCAGTGCGGGGCGGCCGCTGGTAGTCCCCTTGGCTACGGCGGGGTGGCAGCTTGAGCGCCTTGGGGGTCATGTCTTCGTAGGGCACCTTGCTGAGGATGTGGCGGATGCAGTTGAGGCGGGCGCGGCGCTTGTCGTCGGATTCGACGCTGAACCAGGGCGCTTCCGGGATGTTGGTGTGGGCGAACATCGCATCCTTGGCGCGGGAGAAGTCGACCCAGCGATCGCGGGATTCCAGATCCATCGGGCTGAGCTTCCAGCGCCGTGCCGGATCCTTCAGGCGCGAGCGGAAGCGCGCTTCCTGCTCCTCATCGCTCACCGAAAACCAATACTTCAGCAGGGTGATGCCGCTGCGCACGAGCATCCGTTCAAATTCCGGGCACGACTGGTAAAACTCCTGCACCTGCGCCTCGCTGCAGAACCCCATCACCTTCTCGACCCCGGCGCGGTTGTACCAGCTGCGATCGAACAGCACGATCTCCCCGGCGGCGGGGAAGTGCTGCACGTAGCGCTGGAAGTACCACTGGGTGCGTTGCTGGTCGGAGGGGGTGCCCAGGGCCACCACCGTGCACCCCCGCGGATTGAGGGGTTCGGTGATGCGCTTGATCGTGCCGCCCTTGCCGGCTGCGTCGCGCCCCTCGAACAGCAGGATCAGCCGGGTGCCGGCGTGCTTGATCCAGTACTGCATCTTCACCAGCTCCACCTGCAGGCGGGCCAGTTCCTCCTCGTAGAGACGGCGATCCAGTCTGGGGCGGTGGCCCTCGCCTGGATCCTGCAGGTCTTCGTAGACGGGGGAGGGGTGGTAGGAGTCGGAACCGTTCTCCGCGCGGTGCCGTTTCGCCTTGGCCTTGCCCATGGGTGGTGGGGATCGCCCCGTGCTGCTGGCTCTTCCAGCCTTAGCCGACCGCGAGCAGGCGATCAGCCCCCGGCACCCACTGGGCGATCAGCTGCTCGATGCGCACGAGCTGGTAGCGGGTCTGCTCGTTGGGGCTGCGGTCGTACTGGTCGCGCAGGGCCAGGAGCTGGGCTTCCAAGGAATGGAGAACGGGATGGTCGTTGTGCATGGACGGGACCGTAGCGGCTGCGGCGCGGGTGCCGGGAACGGCAGCAGGCGACGCCAGCGGCGTGCACTTGAAATCTTAAACGAATCGGGAGATTGGCAATGCCTGGCCGTCCGCCCGCCGGGTCCCGATCCGGCCATCCGTCTGGATAGGTTGATGCTATGGACCTGACGCCCTTCCTCGACAGCCTGGAGGGAGCCACCCTCGACGAAGTGCTGCTCTCGGTGGCAGTGCAGGGCAAGGTGGCGATCGCCATGAAGGGGCGCTTCCTGCTGCGGGCCGTCTGCGAGAGCTTCCAGGACCGCAGCCGCATTGGCTGCGCCGTCACCGAGGAGGAGGCCTGCCTGGCCTATCTCGCCCGCGAGCCCTACGAGCTGCTGATCTGCACGGATCATTTGGAGAGCGGCAACGGCTTTGAGCTGGCCCGCAAGGCCCGGGCCGCCCAGTCGGCCCTGAAGGTGGTGGTGCTGGCCCTCGGCGATGTGATCCCGGCTGAGTACGCGGATGCCCCCTGGCTGGAGGCGGTGGTGGCCGAGGCCGATGTGGTCGACGACCAACGACCGCTGCAGGCTGCCGTGATGGCGGTCATGGGCCATCACTCGTACCGCAGCCCCTCGCTGCGAAGCGGCAGCCTCCCGTATTTGAGCTGCCCCCGCCTCACGCCGCGGGAATATGAGGTGTTGGACCTGCTCGCCAGCGGCCTGAGCGATCGGGAGATAGCCCGTGTCCTGGTGGTGAGCGAGGAGACCGCCCGCACCTACACCAAGCGCCTGCTCCAGACCCTCGATGTCAACAACCGCCTGCAGGCGGTGCTGAAGGGAATGCGCTGCGGCATGGTCCAGCTCTGAGCGGAATGGTGCAGCTCGGAACGGCAGGAGCCAGTCCCATGGGGCATTGTCCCCGGATGGGGGGCGCGCCCCCTGGAGCCCTCGCCGCAAAGTCATCGGGCCTGAGCGGGTTCCCCCCAGCCATGACCCTCTCCCCCCCACGCCCCGACCCGGCGTTGCCCTCCCCCTCCAGTGAAGCCATCACCATCGGTGAGCTGGAGGCCAGCTACTCCACCTATTGCAAGGCCATGCGCCTGCTGATCCGCGAAGGCCGCAGCCTGGCCCGCATTCAGCGCACGGTGTGCTGGCAACGGCTGGAGTGCCTGCACCGATGCCTCCCGAGCCATTACCGCGATCCGGAGTATCTCTATCTGCTGTTGCGGCGCGAGATCAACGGCGACGGCTGAACGGGCCCTCTCCCCCTAGGCTTCGCCCACCGACCCCCCTGCGGATGAGCGCGATCGCTCTGGAAATCCTTGCGATCCTGCTGCTGATCGTTGCCAACGGAGTGTTCTCCGGCGCCGAAATTGCCGTGCTCTCCTCCCGGCGGGTGCGGCTGGAGCAGGGGGCGGCCAAGGGGGATCGCCAGGCCCGGGCAGCCCTGCGGCTCGCCGCCGAGCCCAACGAGTTCCTCTCCACGGTCCAGATCGGCATCACCCTGATCGGCATCCTCAGCGGCGCCGTTGGCGGGGCCACCCTGGCCGCCCGGCTGCGCCCGTTGCTCAACAGCCTGCCGGCCCTGCGGCCCTGGAGCGAGGCCCTCAGCCTGGGGTTGGTGGTGGCGGTCATCACCTATCTCTCCCTGGTGGTGGGGGAGCTGGTGCCCAAGCGCATCGCCCTGAGCGCGCCGGAGCGTATCGCCTGCGCCCTGGCCCGGCCGATGCGCGCCCTTTCCCACCTCTCAGCCCCGTTGGTGCACCTGCTGGGGGCCTCCACCGACGCCCTGTTGCGCCTGCTCGGCGTGCATGCCTCCGAGGAACCGGAGATCACCGAGGAGGAGATCAAGGCCCTGATCCGTCAGGGGGCCCAGAGCGGGGTGTTTGAGGAGGCGGAGCACGAGATGGTGCAGCGGGTGCTGCGGCTGGCCGATCGGCCGATCAAGGCCACGATGACCCCCCGCACCGAGATCGAATGGATCGACAGCGAGGCCCCGGAGGAGGAGAACCTGATCACCGTGCTGGAGGGCAACCATTCCCGTTTTCCCGTGGGCAAGGGGAGCCTGGATGATTGCCTGGGCGTGATCCGCGGTCGGGCCTTCCTGGCCGCCCGCCTGGCCGGTGGGCCGGTGAACCTGGAGCCGCTGTTGCAGCCTCCGCTCTACGTGGCGGAAAACGCCCGCGCCCTGGCGGTGATCGAGCAGTTCAAGCAGAGCGGCGTTCACATTGCGCTGGTGACGGATGAATATGGGGGCATCGAAGGATTGGTCACGCTCAATGATCTGATGGAGGCGATCGTCGGCGAAATGCCCTCCGCTGAAGACGAAGAAGATCCGATGGTGATCGTGCGGGAGGATGGCTCCTGGCTGCTGGATGGCGCCCTCGATTTCGGTGCCTTCATGGATCTGGTGCAGCGGCCGGACTGGCCCGAGGCCCTGACCGGCGGTTTCCATACCCTCGGCGGCTTTGCCATGCACCGGCTCGGCCGTATTCCCCGCGCTGGCGAGCGCTTCCGTTGTGAGGGCCTCCACTTCGAAGTCGTCGATATGGATGGCAACCGGGTCGACAAGCTGCTGGTGAGCCGCGAGCCGGACAGCGAACCTGCCTAGCGGGCGAGGGCTTCTGCAGGGGCGGCGCAAGATCAGGCAGGAATGCCTATGGCAGAGCGGCTCGGAGGCGAGCCACAGTGAGGGCACGAAAGCGGAGGGTCCAGAGATGGAAGAAACGCCACCGGATCAACCCACGATGTCCTTGCGTATCAACCGTCCTTTGCCCTGATCACCACAATCAGCATCGTTTTATTTTCTTTCAATGAGAGCCGGCTTTCTTGCCGAGGCTCTCTAATCTGCGGGTCCCTTTGAGGGGCTCCTTGCTGGGGCACCATCCAGAAACAACATCCTCTTCGGGCTGCCCCTTCGTCTGTCTTGCCTTTTCCTGGCAACGCCGCATTGTTCACGCTCCAGCGATGGGCACACGGGCCCCGGCAGCGCCGAGAGCCCCCTCCCCCATCCCGGCCCCACGGCCCTGCGGGAAAGCCGCGTTCGCCATCCCATCCCGATGGATTCCCGCCACCACCACGGCACAAGCCCCGGTGGCCCCAACCCAACCTCCAGGGCCCGGCACCACGGTGACCGGGCCTTCCCCCATGCCCGGGATGTTTCAGCCCGTCACCACCGGCGGCGCGCCGCAGGAATCGGCATACGATCAGCGGCAGCGATTCGGCGCGATTCGGCGCCTTTCCCCATGTTGCTTGGTGAGGTATTCCTCGAAACCATGGCCACCGGCATCATCACCCAGGCGGAGATCGACTGGCTGACCACCCAGCAGGAAAATTTCAGCCGGGAGGAGGAAGCCAAGGCGCTGCAGATCGGCCGGCTCCTCGATGAGGGACGCCTCCAGATCGGCTGCCGGCTGCTCGGCCAGGCCCGTCCGCCCGCCGCCTAAACCCGAGCGCACGCTCCTTTAGCCCAGGGCCCCCCCGCAGCTGGATCCCGCCCCGGCCGTGCAGCCAAAGCAATGCGCGGCCGTGCGGATCACCTCGCCCTGGGGGTCCCAGCCCAGCAGATCCCGCAGATGGCGCCGCTCCCCCTGGGCCGGCGGGAGCTGCAGCTGTTGGTTGAAGTCGCAATCGTGCAGGTGCCCCTGCCAGTCGACGCTGATCAGGGTGCGGCACATCACCGCCGCCAGGTTCTCCGCCCGGTGGGCCTCCCGCAGCCGCTGCTGGTAGGGCTCCAGCTCGCCGCTGCGGGCAAGGCTCGCCGCGAAGCGCTGGATCGGCATGTTGGTCAGGGTGTACAGGCTGGTGAAGGTGATGCCGTAGCGCTCGGCCAGTTCGCGCCGGTAGTCGGCCTCGAGGGCCGCCTGGGGCGGGGGCAGGCTCGGACCCTGCGGGTTGTACACCAGGTGCAGATCCAGCTCGCCTTCCGCCTGGCCATAGCCGAGGGCATTGAGCCGCCGCAGGCCCGCCAGGCTGGCGGCGAACACGCCATTCCCCCGCTGCCGGTCGACGTTGTCCTCCAGGTAGCAGGGCAGCGAGGCCACCACCGTCACCCGCTGGTCGGCCAGAAACTCCGCGAGACCCCCCTGATCCGGTTCTTCGAGGATCGTGAGGTTGCAGCGGTCGATCACCTTCACCCCCGCGCTGCGGGCTTCGCGCACCAGAGCGCGGAAGCCGGGATGGAGTTCGGGGGCACCGCCGGTGAGGTCGAGGCAGCCCAGGCCCCGGGCCCGCAGCACCGGCACGATCAGGGCCACGGTGGCGGGATCCATGCTCTCGCGGCGGCTGGGGCCGGCGTTCACATGGCAGTGGCCGCAACTCTGGTTGCAGCGGTAGCCCAGGTTCACCTGCAGGGTGGTGAGCGCGTCCCGGCGCAGGGGCGGGAACGGGGCAGGGTCCGCGGGCGCGGTGGCAGCGGCGGGCGCAGGGTGACTCATCGGGGGAGGCTAGGGAGCACCCCGCCCCCCTGTCTCCCATGGCCCAGCTGCTCCGGCCCGACCAGCGCCGCAAGCTCGACCCCGGCGACGACGCCCTCTTTTATGCCGAACCCCGCTTTGTGCAGCACCTCGACGCCGCCTTCCGCGAGCGCCTCACAACCCTCTACCGCGAACGGATCCCGGCGGAGGCGGTGGTGCTCGATCTGATGAGCAGCTGGGTGAGCCACCTGCCGGAGGAGGGTCGCTACGCCACGGTGATCGGCCACGGCCTCAACGCGGCGGAGTTGGCCGCCAATCCCCGCCTCGATCGCCACTGGGTGCAGAACCTCAACCAGAACCAGCGCCTGCCCCTTGAGGACGCCAGCGTGGACGTCACGCTGGTGGTGGCCGGTTGGCAGTATCTGCAGGAGCCGGAGGCGGTGGCGGCCGAGCTGGCCCGGGTGGTGCGGCCGGGCGGCCAGCTGATCGTGGCGTTCAGCAACCGCCTGTTCGCCACCAAGGCCCCCCAGGTGTGGCTGGAGGGCAGCGATCGGGAGCGGCTTTCCCTGGTGGCGGAGGTGGTGGCGGCCCACGGCTGGCGGGTCGAGGCGGTGCTGGCGGAAGACACCCGCGCCAGCGGTCCCCTCGGTTGGCTGGGGGGCAAGGGGGATCCCTTCTTTGCGGTGATCGCCCGGCGCGAAGGCCCCAGCCCTGATTAGAACGCCATCAGTGCCGGCCCTTCGGATGCACACCGATCTGCTTGTGATCACCGCCAGCCACGGCGAAAACCTGCGCCTCGCGGAGCGTTGCGTCGCCTGTGCCCAGGGGCATGGGCTGCATGCCGAGGTGCTCGATCTCACCGAACTGCCCCTGCCGCTGTACACCTCCCGGCGGCACGCCGCCGAGGGGATACCGGCGGAGGTGGCCGGCCTGAGCCAGCGTCTGGCCGCCGCGCCCCGCTGGCTGATCTGCGCGCCGGAATACAACGGTTCGATCCCACCGGTGCTCACCAGCGCCATCGCCTGGCTGTCGGTGCAGGGGGACGACTTCCGTGCCCTGTTCAACGGCCGCCCGATCGCCATCGCCAGCCACTCCGGCGGCGGTGGCGTGGAGGTGCTCACCGTGCTGCGGATCCAGCTGGCCCACCTCGGCGCCCATGTGGTGGGCCGCCAGTTGGTGGCCACCCCGGCCAAGCCCGCCAAGGACGAAAGCATCGACGACCTGATTCGCCGGCTGAGTCAGCTGCAACCCATCGAGCTCTGATCTTGTTCCCGCCGCCCCCCTCGGCGCTTTTCCCCCATGGCCGATCCTTCCCCGCCGCTGCCCGCCGTCTCTCCCCTGTTCCAACCCCTGGCCCTGGGCCCGCTGACGCTTCCCAACCGGGTGCTGATGGCCCCGCTCACCCGCTGCCGGGCCGAAGAGGGCCATAGGCCCGGAGCGCTGATGGCGGCCTATTACGCGCAGCGGGCCTCGGCCGGCCTGATCATCGCCGAGGCGACGATGGCCATGGAGGGGAACTCCGCCTTCTGGCGGGAGCCGGGCATCTACAACCAGGAGCAGGTGGAGGGCTGGCGCGGGGTCACCGACGCGGTCCATCAAGCCGGTGGGCGCATCGTGCTGCAGATCTGGCATGGGGGCCGGGCCTGCCATCCCCTGCTCAATGGCGGCCGCCAGCCGGTGGCCCCCAGCCCGCTGGCGATCCGCGAGGGCAGCGTGCGCACCCCAGAGGGGGAACAGCCCTACGTGCTGCCGCGGGAGCTGGCGGATGGGGAGCTGCCCGCGATTGTGGAGGGCTTCCGCCTGGCCGCCCGCCACGCCATCGCCGCCGACTTCGACGGGGTGGAGGTGCACGGGGCCAACGGCTACCTGCTGGATTCCTTCCTCCGCGACGGCAGCAACCACCGATCCGCTCCCTACGGCGGATCGATCGCCGCCCGGGCCCGGCTGCTGCTGGAGGTGCTCGGGGCGGTGCGCGCGGAAACGCCGCTGATGGGGCTGCGCCTCTCGCCCCTCAACAGCTACAACGACATTCAGGACAGTGATCCGGTGGCCCTGGTGCGCTGGCTGGCGGAGCGGCTCGATGCCGCCGGTGTTGACTACCTCCACCTGATGCGCGCCGATTTCCTGGGCCGCCAACAGGCGGATGTGATGACGCCGGCCCGCGAGGGCTATCGGGGTGTGCTAATCGCCAACATGGGCTACAACGCCACCGAAGCCGCCGCCGCCATCGAGGCCGGCGCGGTCGATGCGGTGGCCTTCGGCACCGCCTTCCTGGCCAATTCGGACCTGCCGGAGCGGCTGCGTTGCGGTGCCCCCCTTCTCAGCCCCGATCCGGCCACCTTCTACACCCCCGGTCCCGCCGGCTACACCGATTACCCCAGCCTCTCTGCCGCTCTCTGATGGCCCGCCTGTCCCCGATCGCCCTGCTGCCCCTGGCCCTGGCGGCCCTGGTGCTGCCGGCCGCCGCCCAGCAGGCCCAGCTGAGTGGGGCGTCCGAGGCCTGCGCCACCATGCCCCAGACGGCCGTGGCGTTGATCGTTCTGGGCGTTCTGCTGGCGGTGGTGCTTTCCCTCAACCAGATCGCCCAGCTGCTGAAGAATTCGCGCTGGTCGTTGGCCAATGCCCTCTCGGAGGTGATCGAGCTGAAGGTGCCGCTCGATGCCGCCTGGACCGCGTCCCAGGGGGATCTGCAGGCCAGCCTCGAGTCCCGCCCCCAGGGGGCCGTTTCGTCCGCCGCCGAAACGCCCACCCTGCTGCGGGTGCTGGAGCCGAGCAGCAGCCGCCTGATCGCCCTGGTGGGGATGGTGGTGATCCTGTTGATGTATGTGGGCTTCGGATTGTTCGCCCTCTACACCTTCGGACTCACCTGCCAGATGCCCTCCTCCACGGGCAGTGTCACCAGCTTCCTGTACAGCGGCATGGCGCTGTTCGCCCCCTATGTGGCGAACAAGGTTTCGGAGGTGTTTCGGCCGGCGGCGGGCCCCCACGCCACCACCACCAGCGCCACCAGCGCCAGTGGCGGCGCCGCCATGGTGCCGGTTCGACGGGAAGCGGAGGAGCCGAGGCAGCCGGTGGCCCTCAAGCCGCCGCTGCGGACCAGCCCCACTGCCGTCTCCCCCACTGCCGTCTCCCCGACTGCGGTAGCCCCGAACGCTGTAGCCCCGAACGCCGTAGCCCCGAACGCCGCTTCCCCCCTCAGCCCATCGCCAACCGCTTCTCCCCCGCCAACACCGGCGAGCGCTCCCCACCCCTCCGCCGCTCCGGCAGACCCGTGGGCCGCGGCGGAGCAGATGATCGCTTCGTTCGAAGGCTTCCGCTCCCAGGCCTATCCCGATCCCCTCAGCGGTGGCGAACCCTGGACCATCGGCTACGGCTTCACCCGCTGGCAGGGCCAGCCGGTCACCCCAGGGCTCACGATCAGCCGTGCCGACGCGGATGCCGCGCTGGCCGAAGGGGTGCGCGCCTGCGCCGCCCATCTGGCCGGCACCATTCCCCACTGGGGCGAGATGGACAACCACCAGCGTTGCGCCCTGATCGACTTCGCCTGGAACCTCGGCCAGGACTTCTACGGCGATGAGGCCAATTTCGCCACGATCAGCCGCGATCTGCGGGAGCGCCTCTGGAACGCGGTACCCACCGATCTGCTGCTCTACTGCAATCCCGGCACCCCCGTGGAGGCCGGCCTGCGCCGCCGCCGCCAGGCGGAAGCCGACCTTTGGCGCCAAGCCGCGCCGGGGCCGGTCCCCGCGTCTGCGACCGCCAAACCGGCTAGCGCCCCGCTGGCGCACCCCAATCCGTTGCCGGTGCCGTGGTTTGACCAGCTGCTGATGGGCGATGGCCAGGGCTGGCGCGATTGCTTCACCGCCAGCTCGGCGATGCTCGCCGCCTACTGGGGCAAGGAGCCGAACGAGGACAGCTACAACCGTGTGCGCCAGTGCTACGGCGACTCCACCAGCTCGGAGGCCCAGCTGCAGGCCCTGCGCTCCCTGGGTCTCCAGGCCCAGTTCGGCACCGATGGCACCTTCGAGCTGCTCCAACGGGAGATCGATGCCGGCCGGCCCGTGGCGGTGGGCTGGCTCCACCATGGCCCCGCCAGCGCCCCCTCCGGCGGCGGTCACTGGACGGTGGTGATCGGCTACGACGCGACGGGCGTGATCATGAATGATCCCAACGGCAGCTGCGATCTGGTGAACGGCGGCTACCCCAGCAACCACAACGGTGCCCACCAGCACTATTCCTTCCGCAACTGGGGGCCGCGCTGGCGGGTGAACGGCACGGGCGGCTGGTATCTCACCTGCCACCCCTGAGGAGAGCCCCACCGAGGGGCGTGGCGCCCTAGGCCATCGCTCACTGCGGGCAGCCTCGCCTTCCGCTCCAGGCCAGCCGCCGCTCGCGGGCTGTGTCCGCAAATTGTCAAATACCCCTCCCCTTTTGGGGGGTATTGAGCCGCGGCTTCCCTGATCTGCGGGTGGCTGGTTGAGAGGTCTATGTCATGGTGATTCCTCCGCTTGATCCCTCCCTGACTACCGATACCTCCCTCTTCCAAGCCCTACGTGACCATGGCAAGCGCCTTCAGGCCTAAAGCCGCGCTGCAGCACCGCCGATCAGCAACCACCGTTTAGCAACCCCCTTTCCCAGCGCCATGGCCATCCCCTCCCTTTTGTCGATGGCCGTGGACGGCAGCACGCTGGCGTTGTATTTCAGCGAGCCGATCAAATCCATCCTGCCGAGCCGCAATCGCTTTCAGGTGCTGGTCAATGGTGTGCGCAACTACAC
>JBKDOZ010000272.1:0-10260 GCA_046342735.1 Synechococcaceae cyanobacterium | reverse complement strand
GTGCATCGCCTCGATCACAGTCTGCTCGAGCTCGGCGCCGGAGAAGCCGGCGGTGCGATCCACCAGCACATCGAGGGGAATCGCGTGGGCGGGACGGCGACGGCGGAGCTGCAGGTCGAGGATGGCCCGGCGCTCCTCGCGATCGGGCAACTCCAGCAGAAAGATCTCGTCGAAGCGTCCCTTGCGCAGCAGCTCGGCGGGCAGGCGCTCCACCGCATTGGCGGTGGCCACCACGAACACCGCGCTGGTCTTCTCGGCCATCCAGGTGAGCAGGCTGGCCAGCACCCGCTGGGTGGTGCCGCCATCGCTGCGGGAATCGCCGCCGAAGCCCTTGTCGATCTCGTCGATCCAGAGAACGCAGGGCGCCATGGCCTCCGCCCGCTGGATCATCTCCCGCGTGCGCGCCTCGCTGGCCCCCACCAATCCGGCGAACAGGCGACCCACATCCAGGCGTAGCAGCGGCATCGACCAGCTATGGGCGATCGCCTTGGCGGTGAGCGACTTGCCGGTGCCCTGGGGACCCACCAGCAGCACGCCACGGGGCAGGGGCAAACCGAAGCGCTGGGCCTCCTCCCCAAAGGCCCGGTGGCGCTGCTCCAGCCAGTGCTTGAGGGCGTCGAGCCCGCCGATGTCGGCGGGGGTGGCCTCGGTGGGGCAGTACTCGAGCAGCTCGCTGCGGGCGATCGCCCGGCGCGTTTCTTCCAGCACCTCCCCCAGATCCGCGAGGCCGAGCTGACCGCGGGGGGCCAGGGCGCGGGCCGCCAGCTGGCGCACGCGCTGCTCGCTCAGGCCGTGGCAGGCCGCCGTGAGCGGTTCGAGTACCTCGGCCGCCAGGGGCCGGCCGCTGGCGCCGGCGATGGAGCCCAGCAGGGCGCCGATCTCCGCCGCATCGGGCAGGGGCAACTCCAGCAGGGTCACACACTCCTCCAACTCCCGGGGCAGTTGCCAATCGGGGGCGCTGATCACCACGGTGCGGGGCACCTGGCGCAGGGACACCGAGAGATTGCGCAGCCGTCGACAGACCCCGGAATCGTCGGCGTAGCGGTGGAAGTCTTTGAGCAGCAGGATCGCGCCCTGCTCAGGCGATAGGGGCGCGAAGGCCTCAAGGGCACCCAGGGGGTTGCGGGCCGCCTCCCCCTCCCGATTCGGGGCGCCGCTGAGGCCTCCGATGAAATCCCAGCGCAGCAGGGTGCGCCCCCCTAACCGCTCAGCCGCCCGCGCCACCAGCGCCTCCACCCGCTCCTCCTCCAGGCTGCGGATCCACAGGAGGGGGGTGCGGGCGCGGATCAGCAGATCCAGCTGGTCGGCGAGGGGGGGCGGGGCGCTCATCCGGGGCGCAGGGAGCGCAAGGCGGCCCAGCGGGGATCGGAACCGGTGGGACCATCGCCCCAGCTGGGCGGACCGGGACAGTCGGCGCCGCAGCGGCTCACCAGGGGCAGGCGCAGGCTGAGCTGCTCGAAGATCCACTGCTCCGGATCGAAGCGGCCGCTGGCATCCAGGCGGTCGTCGAGGTCGTCGCCGAGGAGAAACTCCCCAGCGACCTCGGCCGTGCGGGAGGTGCTGTCCCCGGACTCCGCAGCGCCGGCCAGCTCGAGCAGCTCGCGCGCCTCGGCGTGCAAGCCATGGTTGAAGGGCTGCAGGCAGCGATCGCAGCAGAGGGTCACGATTGTGTCGGCGACACCCTCCACTTCCAGGGCATGGCCGTGGTGGATCGCCCGGATCTCCCCCCGCACGGGGGTGAGGGAGGCAAGGCCGGCGATGGGCTGGTCGAAACACCAGCTTTGACCTTCAGCCAGCAGACGCAGCTCCGGCAGCGGCACCGGCCGCAGCCGAGGGACGCCCGCCGCCGGAGAGGGGCTCACTTGCGGCCTTTCGGTTCGAAGGGCATGCGGGTGGTGGAGCCGTCGCTGGCGGAGGCGGCCACAGTCTGGCGGGCGAGCTGCTTGTCGAGAATCTGCTGGAGGTTCTCGGGCAGGGTTTCGCGGCTGAGCAGGAAGGTCTGCAGGGCCTGGAAGATGTTGGCCACCACCATGTAGAGCAGCACCCCGGCGGGCAGGGGGAAGAACAGGAACATGGCCGTGATCATCACCGGGGTGATGCGGTTGGCCGTGGCCTGCTGGGGATTGGGGGGCATCCCCATCCCCGAGAGGATCTGGCTGAGGAAGAGGGTGGCACCGAAGGCCGCCACCAGGATGGCGATGTCCCAGTTGAGGGCTCCCTCGGTCATGAAGCCCACCTGACCCAGGGCCTTGATGAACAGGAACCCGCTGCGGGCCGCGAGGCCGGGCCCGCGGGCTTCCACCGTGGCATCACCGGGGGCCAGGGCCGTGAGCTTGCCGGCGGCATCCACGGACACGACCCCTTCTCCCTTGCTGACACTCCAGCTGGGCTGGAAGCTCTCGCCGTTCTCCACACCACCCAGCACGCTGGCAAAGCTGTCGCCGGTGCGGGTGTGGAGCAGGGCCTGCTGCTGGTCGCCCACCCCAAGGCGGTTGCCCTGCTCCAGGGTGCCGATCACCGGCACGTGGTTGGTGGCGGTAACAAAGATCGAATGGCTGGCGGTATTGAACGGCTTGGGCTCCACCGTGGCGATCTGCTCAGCCGGCAGGACCTTGACGTTGAAGGTGTAGGGCACATCGGCGAAGGGGCTGCCCCGCAGCGTGGCGAACAGGGCAAACAGGATCGGCATCTGCACCAGAAGGGGCAGGCAACCGGCCAGGGGGCTGCCGAACTCCTTCATCAACTTGCCCAACTCCTCCTGCTGCTTCTGGGGGTTGTTGGCGTACTTGCTGCGGATCTCCGCCTGACGCTCCTGCATCACCGGCTGGGCGATGCGCATGCGGCGGGCACTGCGGATCGAGCCCGCGCTGAGCGGAAAGAGGGCGAGGCGGATCACCAGCGTGAGGGCGACGATCGCCAGCCCGTAGCTGGGCACCAATCCGTAGAAGAAGTCGAGGATCGGGAGCAGCAGGTTGTCGGAGATGTAGCCGATCACGGCGCAGGTGCTGGGGGGGGAGGGTTGGAAGCCGGCACCACTGTGCCCGAGAGCCGCGGCCTGCGGCGGGCGGGATGCCGGAGTGCGGATCAGGCGCTGGCGCGCTCCTCAGGGGCGAAGCCATGGCTGGAGCGGGTGTTGGCGCCGGTTTTGCCGCCGCTTTTGGCCTGGCGATGCTCCTCGATCCAGGCCTCCACAGCGCGGAAGTTGGGCACCGAGCGCATCTCCAAACGGCTGCCATCGGTGAGGACGAGCACCATGTCGCCCCAGGCGCCGAACCCACGGGGCACCGAGCGCACCTCGCGGATCTGGGAATACACCACCTGGGAGCGGTCGCGGCCGAGCCAGCCGCCATTCACCTCGATGCGCCGGCTGGTGATGCGGTAGCGGAGCCACAGGGCCCGCACCAGGGCTCCCACCGCCAGCGGCAGGCCGAGGATGGTAACGGCGAGGAGCAGACCCACGATCAGGTCCCCGCGGGCCGGCCCCCCCTCGTAGAAGACGGTTTCCTGGATCGACGCCTTGGAGGCGGCACTCACGGATTCGGTCATGGGAGAAGGCCTGCCCGGCGCAACAGATCGCTGCATTCTCCCAGCAGGGCGTCCGTAGGCAGCTCGGCGCTTCCGGGGCGGAGGCTCACCAACAGCCACAACGGCTCGGCCCCCGCGGGAGGATGGGCGAGCAGGTGGGCATGCAAACGGCGGCGCAGGCGGTTCCGCACCACGGCACGCCGGCTCACCTTGCCGCTCACAACGACACCGCAGCGCCAAGGAGACGGGGCCGCGGCGCGGTCGGGAGGGGAGAGCAGCGCAACGGATGCCGGAAGCACCCGAAGCACAAGATGGGTGCCGTGCAGACGGCGACCCCGGCGGTGCAATCGCTCGAACACCCGCACCCCCCGCAGCCGATGGCGCTGGGGCAGGGCCATACAGCCGTGGATCAGACCGCGAGCCGGGCCCGGCCGCGGCGGCGGCGGGCGCGGACCACCCGGCGGCCGGTGTGGGTGCGCATGCGCACCCGGAACCCGGATACGCGCTTGCGTTTGCGGCTTGTCCCTTCCAACGTGCGCCTTGTCATGACGGCCTGTCCGTTCCTGCGTTTCTGACGGTTTGCCACCCTATCAGTCGGGGTGGCTGCCCCCCTGCGCCCGTGCAGGGAGGGCGAAGCGGCGGAGCGCTCAGTTGGGGTCGATCTGGATCAGCCAGCTGCCGAGCACCCCCGAAACCGGGATGTCGCCCGGGGCCTGGGCGAGGGCATTGAACTGATACATGCCGGCATTGAAGGGGTTGAAGATGTTCATGTACACCCCGATCGTGCCCTTATCGGAGATGGGGCGCTCGGGGAAAATCTCGATCGCCTTGCCGTTGGCCGCCACCTCAATGGTGGCCGGAATCGTGCGCTTGCAGCGCGTGCGCGCCAGCATGCCGCCCTCGCTCATCTCACAGAGCTTGATGTTCTTGGCCTTGATTTCGCTGTCGAAGTAGCTGGGGATCGTGACGCTGAGCTTGAGGATGGCGGTCTTGCGATCCTTGGGCCGCAGGATCAGGTAGTACTCGGATCGCTTCAGACGGGCCGTTTCCGTCATGAAGAAATAGAGCTTGCGATAGTTCTTGTCGTTGTCCCAGCGAAACTCCAGCAGACCGGGCGTGCCCTGGGCCCGGGCGGGCACCAGGCTGGTGGCGGAGAGGCAGAGGCTGGCGAGGGAGACACTCGCGAGGCAGGCAGCGGTCCCGAGGACCGTGGCAACGGCCCGGGGACGCGTGAAGGGGGGCATGGGATGCCGGGGAGGAGTGCCTGGATTCTCAGAACCCCCGGGGAATCCCCAAGGGGTCGGTGGCCGGCCGGATCACCGGCCGGACCCGGGGATGGCAGGCCCGGGGGGCTTCAGCCGGCCGGTTCGATCGGCGTGACCCGGTCGGGACGCAGGGCGGCGGCACCACGCAGATAGGGGTGCACCACGCTCTGCTGGGCCTCGAGCCAGGCGTGGGCCAGCAGGCGGATGCAGCGGGGCAGATCCCCCGCCACCGCCATCTGCTGGCAGTCGAGCAGGGCAACGGCGCCCCACCCCTCGCGGCGACGGGCGATGGCCGCGGGAAAACAGGCATCCAGATCCGCGGTCACCGAAAACGTGACGGACAACACCCGCTCCCCCTCCAGACCGTTGTGCAGCACCAGCGCGTCGATCAGTTCGGCCACTGCCTCGCCGATCGCCTCGACGGTGTTGGCGGTGGCGGTGGTGGCCCCGCGCAGGGCCCGCAGCTGCAGTGTGCCGCTCATGGGCGCCACAACCAGAGGGGTTGGCCGCTCCAAGCGAGCTCCAGGCTCAGGGCCTCGTGGAGGCGGCCCAGGAGGTTGCGGCCGGGCAGCAGGCGGGCGAACCGCTGGGGGGGGCGGCCGAAGGTGAGCGTTTTGGCCTTCTCCGGATCCAGCCCCGCCAACGACGCAGCCAGCCGCCGGGCGGCCTCCTCATCACCGAGTTCGTCGACGAGCCCAAGAGCGAGGGCCTGGGAGCCGGTGAACACCCGGCCATCGGCGAAGGAGCGCACCACCTCCTCGCCCAGGCCGCGCCCCTCCGCCACCGCCGCCACAAACTGGCCGTAGCTGGCGTCGATCAGCTCCTGCAGCAGCGCCCGCTCCGCCTCCGTGAGGGCCCGATCGGGCGAGAGAATGTCTTTGTACAGCCCGCTCTTGACCGTCTCGAAGCGAATGCCGATCCTCTCCAGCAGGCGAGAGAGATCGTTGCCGCGCAGGATCACGCCGATCGAGCCGGTGATCGTGCCGGGGTTGGCCACGATCTTCTCGGCCGCCACCCCGATGTACACCCCGCCGGATGCGGAAATGTTGCCGAAGCTGGCCACCACGCGGCAGCCTTTCTCGCGCAACCGGCCGATGGCAGCGTGGATCTCCTGGCTGTCGCCCACGGTGCCGCCGGGGCTGTCGATGCGGAGAAGCAGGGCTGGGCACTCCCGCTCCGCCACCTGCTCGAGCGCTTTGAGGACGCGGGTGCGGGTGGGCCCGGCGATCGGGCCCTCCACGACGAGGCGCGCCAGGGTGTGGCGACTCTTTCGACGCCAGGGCCAGGGCATCAGCTACCGGTGCGTGAATGGTTCGACCGGATCTTAAAAAGAGACACCGATCCGGCCACGCCGATGCCCCAGGCCTTGCGCTGGCCCCTGATGCTCCTGCCCTTTGCCCTCTGGGGCACGGCGATGGCGGCGATGCGCCCCCTGCTCGACGGGGGATCCCCGCTGCTGGTGGCCAGCCTGCGGCTCCTGCCTGCGGGACTGGTGCTCCTCGGGGTGGCGTTCGCCCTGCGGCGGCCAGCGGCCATCGATCCGCGGGATCGCCCCGGGGTGCTGGTGTTTGCCCTGGTGGATGGGGCGCTGTTTCAGGGGCTGCTGGCCCGCGGTCTGCTGCAGACCGGCGCCGGACTGGGCTCGGTGCTGAGCGATTCCCAGCCCCTGCTGGTGGCCCTGCTGGCCCGCACCTTCTTCGGGGAGGCGATCAACCCGGTGGGATGGGTGGGTCTGCTGCTCGGGCTGGCGGGGATTCTCTGCCTGGGGCTACCGGCGGCGGTGCTGCGCCATTGGTGGCTGCAGGGGCCGGCCGTGGTCGAACCGCTCGCCTGGAGCCATGGCGAGCTGTGGATGCTGGGGGCGGCCGCGGCAATGGCGGTGGGCACGGTGCTCTGCCGCTTCGCCACCCGCCATAGCGATCCGCTGGTGGTCACGGGCTGGCACATGGTGCTGGGCGGCCTGCCCCTGCTGGCGGCCACGGTGGTGGCTCCCCTGCTGGATCCGGCCGCCCCCCCCTTCGCGCCGCACTGGAGCGGCAGCGACTGGGCCCTGATGGCCTATGCGTCCCTGTTCGGCAGCGCGGTGGCCTACGGCTTGTTTTTCTGGTTCGCCAGCGCCGGCGACCTCACCGGCTTCACCTCGCTCACCTTCCTCACCCCGGTGTTCGCCCTGCTCTGCGGCGAGCTGCTGCTCGCTGAGCGGCTGCGACCTCTGCAATGGCTCGGGGTGGCCCTGGCCCTGGCGTCGGTGCTGCTGATCAATCGGCGCCAGGTGCTCTGGGGCCGGGGCAGCGAGGCGGCGGAGGCGGGGGCGGCGGGATGAGCGCGCGTGCGCGGGTGCTGCTGATCACCCTGTTGCTTGGCCTGGGGCTGTTTGTCTGGCGGCTCGGCCATGACGGGCTGGTGGACGAGACACCGCCGCTCTTCGCGGCCTCGGCGCGGGCCATGGCCGAAACCGGCGATTGGTTGATCCCCCGGGTGAACGGCCTGCCCCGCTACGACAAGCCCCCGCTGGTGTACTGGCTGATGGGGCTGCTGTACGCCCTGCCGGACCAGGCCCGCTGGAATCCCCTGGGCACCTGGGCCGCCAGCCTGCCCTCCGCCCTGAGCACCGTGCTGGTGATGCTCGTGCTGGCGGACACAGTGATGCGCTGGCCGCCGGGCCGGCCGGGAGCCGCTGGGCCGTCGCCCTGGCCGACGGCCCTGGGCTCGGCCCTGGCCTTCGCCCTCTCGCCACTCGTGCTGCTATGGGGGCGCACGCCGGTGAGCGATGCCCTGTTCAGCGGGATGGTGGCGGTGAGCTTGCTGCTCGCCTGGCGCCGCTACGCCGCTGGAGGCGCGGCACCCGCGGGCGCTTGGTGGCACAGTTGGGTGGTGCTCGCCCTGGCGGTGCTGGCGAAGGGGCCGGTGGCCGTGGTGCTCGTGGGCCTCACCCTGGGGCTGTTCGCCTGGCTGCAGGCCGATGGAAGGGCCCTGGTGGCGCGCCTGCGGCCCATCGCCGGCCTCGGGCTCACCGCCCTGCTAGCCCTGCCTTGGTACGGCATGGCGCTGGCGCGGGAGGGGCAGCCTTTTTGGGACTCGTTCTTCGGCTACCACAACCTGCAGCGCTTCACCACGGTGGTGAACCGGCACCTGCAGCCGTGGTGGTACTTCGTTCCCGTGCTCCTGGTGGCAGCGCTGCCGGCCACCCCGTTGTTGCTCCTCGGCCTGGCGCGGTCGATCGGCAGGGTGCGCGGCCCCCTGCGGCGGCCGGTCACCCCCCAGGCCGCGTCCGACTCCCTCGGCCGCTTCGCCGCCTGCTGGCTGCTGGCGGTGCTCCTGTTCTTCACGGCGGCCGCCACCAAACTGCCGAGCTACTGGCTGCCCGCCACCCCGGCCGCAGGCCTGCTGATCGCCTTGGCGGCCCGGAGCGGGCCGGAGGACCGGGCGGCCGGCCTGGCCCGCTCCCTCACCGGGGCGCTCACCCTGCTGCTGGGGGCAGTGTTTCTGGCGGCCCCCCTGTGGGTGCCCCGCATCGAGGACCCCGAGATGCCCACCCTGCCCGCCGAACTCCTCGCCTCCGGCCGCTTACCGATCGCGGCGGCCTGTTTTCTGCTGGCGGCCCTGCTCGGGCTCCTGCCCCTGGGCGGCCGCCCCAGGAAGAGCGGCGCCTGGCTGCTGGCCCTGCAGCTCCCCGTGGTGGCCTTCGTTCCCCTGGCGCTGTTGCCCGCCTGGGGGATAGGCGACCGGCTCCGCGGCCTGCCGGTGCGCACCATGGCGGCGGCGGCGGCCCAGGATCTTCGCCCCGGCGAGAACCTGGCGATGGTGGGAATCCTCAAGCCCTCGCTGCACTACTACAGCCGCCGGGTGGTGCTCTACGAAGGGAACGAGCCGCACAACCTGGTGAACCTGGCGGACCGGCTGCGGGGCGAGAGCCGGGTGGGCCAGCGGGGGAGCCCGCCCGAACGGATGCCCACCGTGCTGGTGGTGATCGATGCGGGCACCGCAGCCCTGCCCTTCTGGCGGGGGCTGGAGCCGGAAACCCTGGCCCGCTCCGGCCTCTACGAGCTGTGGCGGCTCGACCGCGGCCGGCTGGAGCGGAGGGCGGCGGACCTGCGGGCCGCCGGGATACGCATCACCTGGCGGGATCGGGTGCCGGAGCGTTACTGAAGGGCTCAGACGGCACTGAAGGGCTCAGGCGGCCACCGGCTGATGGATCACCTCGGCGTACAGACGCTCGAGGGCATCGATGTTGCGCCGCAACGTGTAGCGCTCCTGGACCCGCAGGCGCGCACGCCGCCCCAGTTCGGCGGTGAGCACGGGCTGGTCGCGCAGCACCGGCAGGAGGGTGCGCAGCTGGGTGGGGACCCCCTGGGTGCGGATGACGATGCCGGCTCCCCCCTCCAGCACCTGGCCATCGGCCCCGGCGTCGGTGGCGACACAGGCCGTGCCGGAGGCCATCGCCTCCAGCAGCGCCAGGGAAAGTCCCTCCACCAGCGAGGGCAGCAGGAACACCTCCGCCAGCTGCAGCAAAGCGACCCGACGCTCCAGGCTCGTTTCGATGCCCCACCACACCACGTCGGGCTCGCCGTTGTTCTGGAGCAGGCCCCGCAGGGGCCCATCCCCCACGATCACCAACACGCATCCCTCCGGACGCACCAGCCGCCAGGCCCGCAACAACGCCTCCACGTTTTTTTCGGTGGTGATGCGGCCCATGTAGAGAAACACCCGCCGGCCGGCGAAACGACCGGCCAGATCGCGGTAGTGGGCCGTGGGAACAAGTCCGCCTGGGCACCACACCTGCTCATCGACACCGTTGGGGATCACGGCAATGCGCTCCGGCCGCACCCCCAGGCGCTCGAGCACCCCCGCCTGCAGTTCCGAGAACACAATCACCCGGTCGTAGCGGGAGAGGGAGGGGGCGTAGAGCTGGTAGGTGAGCTGCTGGGTGCCAGCGGCGAGGTTGCGAAGGCCGGCATCGAAGGCCGGGTGGAAGGTGGCCACCAGGGGCAGGCCCAGCTGCTGGCAGAGATCGGGGAGGCGGAAATCGAGGGGGGAGAGGGTGAGGCTGGCGTGCACCAGATCGGGCCGCAGCCGCTCGAGCGATTCCCGCAACTCCCGCTGGGCACCGGGGGAGGGGATCGTATAAACCTGCGACTTGACCAGGTAGGAGAGCGCCACATCCGGAGCTTCCGCCGGGATGCCATCCGGCTCCGCGGCGGAACGGGCCGACTCCTGACGGGCCAATTCCTGGCGGGCGGACTCCTGGCGGCCGGGCTCCAGTAGGCCCAGGCCTGCCGCGGGGGTGTCGAAGTGGATGAAGCTCACCGCGTGGCCGCGCTGGCGCAGTGCCTCGGTGGTGCTGAGGCCATAGGTGACGTTGCCACAGAAGGGCGACTTCTTGCCCAGCCAGGCCACGTGAGCCAAGGTGCTGTCTCATCCAGGTGGGCAAGTTAGCAGCGCCGCCAGGGCTGCTCGATCAAGGCGGCGA